>JAKQJK010000205.1 GCA_029561195.1 Pseudomonadota bacterium | reverse complement strand
TTCACCCGCTGGGTAGGCTTCTGCATGGATGTAGCTGATCTCCTTCAATTTGAGCGCGCCCTCCAGCGCAATCGGGTAATGCAGACCACGACCCAGAAACAGCGCGTTTTCCTTCTTGGCGAAATCTTCGGCCCAGCTGATAACCTGGGGCTCCAGCGCCAAAACTGCTTGCAGGGCGGCGGGAAGGTGGCGCATGGCTTTGAGGTGGCGAGTCTCCTCGTCATCGGAGAGCCGCCCTTTGGCCTGTGCCAGGGTGAGCGTCAGTAAAAAAAGACCTGCCAGTTGTGCTGTGAATGCCTTAGTGGAGGCCACACCGATCTCGATGCCCGCACGGGTGATGTATGCCAGTTTGCATTCACGCACCATGGCGCTGGTAGCCACGTTGCAAATCGTCAGCGTTTTCGTCATGCCCAGGCCTTGTGCGTGACGCAGGGCCGCCAGCGTATCGGCGGTCTCGCCCGATTGCGTGATGGTGACCACCAGAGTTTTGGGGTTGGGCACAGAGTCGCGGTAGCGGTATTCGCTGGCCACTTCGACCTGAGTCGGAATTTTGGCGATGCTCTCCAGCCAGTATTTGGCTGTGCAGCCACTGTAGTAGCTGGTACCGCAGGCCAGAATGAGCACGTTGTCGATGTCCTTGAAAGTCCTGTAGGCGCCGTCACCAAACAGTTCCGGCACGATGCCCTCCACGCCTTCCAGAGTGTCTGCAATGGCGCGTGGCTGTTCGAAGATTTCCTTCTGCATGTAATGGCGATATGGCCCCAGTTCCGCTGCACCACTATGAGCCACCACAGTTTTGACCGGGCGTTGCGTCGGGGCCACCGGCTTGTGGGCCTTGTCCACCAGCCAGTATTTGCCCAGTTGCAAGTCCACCACGTCGCCTTCGTCCAGATAGACAATTTGATCGGTCACACCTGCCAGCGCCATCGCGTCACTGGCCAAAAAGTGCTCGTTACCGTCTTTGCCGACACCCAGAATCAGCGGGGAACCTGCGCGTGCGCCGATCAGACGATGTGGCTCATCCTTGCAAAACACTGCAATGGCATAGGCACCATGCAACTGGCTTACTGCGGCCTTGACTGCTTCAAACAAATCACCGTCATAGAGGCTGTCAATCAGATGAGCAATCACTTCGGTATCGGTCTGGCTGGCAAAGGCGTAACCGCGCGCTTTGAGCGAAGCGCGGAGTTCGTCGTGGTTTTCGATGATGCCGTTGTGAACCAAGGCAATGCGTCCCGGACGCGCCTCAGCGTCGGCACCGGGTCCATGGCTGAAGTGCGGATGTGCGTTGTGTACGACTGGCGCCCCGTGCGTAGCCCAACGGGTGTGGGCAATGCCAGTTGTGCCTTCGAGCTTGCTGGTTGCCACCTGTTCAATCAATTCGGCTACTCGCGAGGTACTGCGCGCTCTTTTCAGGCCGCCGGCATGAACTGCTACCCCACAGGAGTCATAACCCCGGTACTCGAGGCGCTGCAAGCCTTGAACCAGAATGGGAACGATGTTGCGGGTAGAAACAGAACCGACAATGCCACACATAAACGACTCCAGTGAATGAATGGTGTAATCGTAGTCGCGCGATTAAGAAATTAATCGTCTAATTTTTCTCAATAACGACCATAAATTTCACAAATTCATATCAAAGTCACTTTATTCCATAAATAATATGAAAATGGAACAAATGGTTGCGGATGAAATTGATTTGCTACTGTTGGATCAGCTTCAGCAGGATGCGTCCCTGAGCAATCAGGAGTTGGCACTGCGGGTTAACACCTCGCCACCTACGTGCCTGCGTCGGGTTAAACGCCTACGCGACGCAGGACTGATTGAACGTCAAATAGCTGTCCTGTCAACGGACAAGCTCGCGCCCCTGCTGGGGCATGGCCTAAATGTCATTGTGGAGATCACGCTGGACCGTCAGGGCGCTGAAGCTCAGGAAGCCTTTGAGCAACGCGTAGCACTGGACGACGCCGTGCAGCAGTGCTATCGGGTGTCGCCCGGCCCAGATTTTGTGCTGGTGGTCCACTCTCTGAACATGCCAGACTATCTGGCGCTCGCACAGCGACTTTTCAACTCAGATGCCAACGTACGCAACGTTAAAGCTTTCTTCAGCGTCAAACGCAGCAAGTTTGGGGCGCGTGTGCCCATGCCACCTCGGTCAACTCGCTAACAAAATTGGTACAGATCAGCTATGTTGTGCGGTCGTTCAAAACTAGCGGCAAGGTAAAGCCAATATCGCAACCGGCATCCACGTCGCCTTCGGCCCAGACAATGCCACCGTGAAGTTCAACGATCTTTCGCGTGAGCGCCAGTCCCAGACCCGTGCCCTCAAATTCGGTTGCACTGTGAAGGCGCTGGAAAACCTTGAAGAGTTTTTCCTTGAAACGCGGATTGAATCCAACGCCGTTATCTTTGATATGAAATGCGCAAAAACCATTATCTGCAGCGGCCCAGCTGATTTCCACACGTGCAATTTCTCTGGACCGCGTGTACTTCAGCGCATTGGAGAGCAGCTTGCCCCATACTTGGCGAATCAGGGCGGGATCGCCGCTGGCGAGAGGAAAATCTGGTGCCACGTGCCACTCAATTTGGCGGCCCGCCACATCTGCCACCAAGCTGTTTGTAAGCTCCTTTAGCAGCAGTCCTGTGTCTATGGCAACTGGCTTCACACCAGCCTGACCCAAGCGGGAGAGTTCCATCAAGCCATCGATTAGCAACCCCATGTGTTTGGCCGCAACACCAACGGTATCCAGACTGGATGTGACTCCTTTGTCTGCGTGCCCACCCAGATCTTCCTTGATGATCTGGACATAAGCCGTAACGTGGCGCAATGACGCGCGGAGATCGTGCGAAACGGAGTAGGTGAACTCTTCCAGCTCCGCTCTGGCCTGGTTGAGCTCTCGTTTCAAACGAGCGACCTCATCTTGCAAGGCTTCCAGATCACTTGGCATCACATCACCCTTTCATACGACGTGAATCACGTCAGGACTTGGCCATTAGTTTGGCTGGTCTGGGCCATCCTTCAATGCTCAGCTGCTTGGCACGGGAGATGCTCAAAGCGCCGGCGGGCGTGCTTTTGGTGATGGTGGAGCCACCGCCCACCGTGCCGCCAGCGCCAATCGTGACAGGCGCCACCAGTACACAGTTGCTGCCTACATGCACATCCGCCTCAATCACAGTGCGGTGCTTGTTGGCACCATCGTAGTTGGCGGTGATGCTGCCTGCGCCATAGTTGACGCGCTCACCCACTGTTGCATCGCCCAGGTAAGCGAGGTGGTTTGCCTTGGCGCCTTTGGCCAGTGTCGAATTCTTGACTTCGACGAAATTACCGATGTGCACCTCTGCACCCAAAATTGCGCCGGGACGCAGGCGGGCAAACGGACCAATTAACGCACCCTCTCCCACTGTCACACCCAGTTTTTCACCATCAATATGGGTAAACGGGTGAATGACGGCTCCCGCCTTGACAGTGGCATTGGCTATCACGCAGTTGGCGCCGACGCGCACGTCTTCACCCAGAGATACCGTCCCTTCAAACACGCAATTCACATCAATCGACACATCAGCACCGCAGGTCAACGAGCCCCGCACATCAAATCGGGACGGGTCAGCTAGGCGCACACCTTGCTCCATAAAACGGTCTGCCAGGCGGCGCTGAAACGCCCGCTCCAGTTCCGCCAGTTGCACCGGGCTGTTCACGCCATCCACCTGCACCTTGTCACTTGTCAGGGTGGCAATGACCCCTACGCCATCGGCAACCGCGAATTTCACAATATCGGTCAGGTAATACTCACCCTGCACGTTGTCATTGCGCAGGCGGCCAAGCCAGTCTTTTAGCTTGGCGGTAGGCACCGCCATGACACCTGTATAGATTTCA
>JAKQJK010000183.1 GCA_029561195.1 Pseudomonadota bacterium | reverse complement strand
GGTGGAGTACGTGGTGCTGGACGAGGCCGACCGCATGCTCGACATCGGCTTTCTGCCCGATCTGCAGCGCATCCTGAGCTACCTGCCCAAACAACGCACCACCTTGCTGTTCTCCGCCACCTTCTCGCCAGAGATCAAGCGCCTGGCCAACAGCTACCTGCAAGACCCGGTGACGATTGAAGTGGCACGCTCCAACGCCACGGCATCCACGGTGGAGCAGCATTTTTACAGTGTGGGTGACGACGACAAGCGCCACGCGTTGCACCAGATCCTCAAAGACCGCGGCATGAAGCAGGCCTTTGTATTTGTGAACAGCAAGCTGGGCTGCGCCCGCCTGGCCCGTTCGCTGGAGCGTGAAGGTCTGAAAACCACTGCCCTTCACGGTGACAAGAGCCAGGACGAACGCCTCAAGGCGCTGGACTCGTTCAAAAAAGGTGAAGTGGATTTGCTGGTGTGTACCGACGTCGCTGCCCGCGGTCTGGACATCAAGGATGTGCCCGCAGTGTTCAACTTTGATGTGCCGTTCAATGCTGAAGACTATGTGCACCGCATTGGTCGCACTGGCCGGGCCGGCGCTGAGGGTCTGGCAGTCACGTTTGTATCCAAGAGCGATGCGCGTTTGATAGGCGATATCGAAAAACTCATCAAGACCAAGATCGAACTCGAAGCGATTGAGTTTGAAGAGGATCAGCCCAAAATCCGTGAGCAAGGTCGCATCAACGACGGGCGGCGCGCCTGGCGCGAAGCCGGAGAAATGGGCGACCCGCGCGATGCACTGGATGCCCGTCGCGAGCAGCGCGAACCTCGCCAGCAACAGCGCCCTATTCGGCCCGCACCCGCGCCGCGCGATCCGTTTTTTGACAAACCCTACGAAGCGCCCGCCACGGAGGCAGCGCCATCCTGGGAGTCCAGCAAACCTGCCGGTCCGCGCAGTATTTCTGCCAACATCAAACCCAAGCGCAAGTTAGCCGCGTTGTTCAAGTCGGAATAATCGCCTTCAAGCCGGTTAACCTGGCGTTTGTGCCTGCTCGCATTTCACTTGAATCAGCTCGTTTTGGGAGGGGTCAGGCCCTAACTTCAGTGCGCTTAGACAGCCGCCCCATACGCAGCCAGTATCCAGCGACAGCACGTCCTGACGGTCACCCAGCCAACCTAAAGTCGACCAGTGGCCAAAAGCCACTGTTATGCCAGCTGTTTTCCGCCCGGGCACGTCAAACCAGGGCAGACACCCCTCAGGCGCTGCTGCAGCGCCTTCCTTGGTTTCGAATTCCATTTCGCCCTCAAGCGTGCAAAAGCGCAACCGGGTCAGCGCGTTGACGATCACACGCAGGCGCGCCGCACCGGTAAGAGAGTCGCTCCACTTCACGGGTTCGTTGCCGTACATCTGGTGCAGGAATTTCCCCACATTGTCACTTCGCAATACGGACTCCACTTCACCCGCAAGCGCTATGGTTTGTATAGCTGTCCACGCAGGCAGTGCGCCGGCGTGCACCATTAAAATCTCTTTGTTTCCGGCTTTTTCCAGCAGGGCCATCTGTTGCTGGCGCAACCAGTCCAGCATGGCATGACGGTCTGGCGCGTCCAGAACGCCGTTCAGAGTGTCTTTGCGATGCGGCTTGCGCACACCATGGGCCACCGCCAGCAGATTCAGATCGTGGTTGCCGAGCAAACACCGTGCGGACGAGCCTAGTTGCATCATGCGTCGCAACACCCCCGCTGAATCCGGTCCGCGGTTGACCAGATCGCCGAGCAGGATGAGCGAGTCGCGGCTGGGTGAAAAAGAAATCTTGTCCAGCAGACGTTGCAGTGCCGCATTGCAGCCCTGCACGTCACCAATCAGGTAAAGTGCCATGGTGTCGATTTTCACCCCGGATTCATGGATATTTTGCTGATTGCGTTGCTGACGCTGCTCAACGGCGCTTTTGCCATGTCCGAACTGGCGCTCACTGCCAGTCGCAAGGTGCGGCTCAGCGCCATGGCTGAAGCAGGTGACCAGGGCGCTCAGGCGGCGCTCACCCTGCTGGAAAACCCCACCCAGTTTTTATCATCCGTACAGGTCGGCATCACCTCCATCGGGGTGCTCAACGGCATCATTGGCGAGGCAGCCTTTAGTCATGGTGTCTCTGGTTGGCTTGAAACCTTCGGACTATCGGAGAAAGTGGCCGATGTCTCTGCGACGGCACTTGTGGTAACGGTCATCACGTTTGTCACCATTGTGTTTGGCGAGTTGGTGCCCAAGCGCATTGGGCAGCTCTATCCGGAATCAGTGGCGCGCTGGGTGTCCCGTCCCATGACCTGGGTGGCTATTGGTGCCAAGCCTTTCGTGCGCCTGCTGTCGGTTTGCACCCATGGCGTGCTGAAACTGCTGCGCATTGATACGACCGGCGAACGTCTTGTCACCGAAGCCGAGATTGATGCCAGCCTGGAGGAGGGCGTGGATGCTGGGCTCATTGAGGAGCATGAACACCAGATGGTGCTGAATGTGTTTCATCTGGATGACCGGCAGTTGACATCCATGATGTTGCCCCGGGCCGATGTCGAATGGCTGGAGGCTGACGATTCGCCCGCTCACAGTCTGAAACGCGTTGGTTTGGGCGGTGACCGGGGAACCCATTCCTGGTACCCGGTGTGCCGGGGTTCGCTGGACGAAGTAGTGGGCATTATCAGTGTGGGCAAGTTACTGGAGCTGTCAGGCGCTCCTGATGGAGGAGCTGGCGGCAGTATTGAAGGTCATGTGCAGGCAGCATCCTTTGTTCCAGAAACGCTGACCGGTATGGAATTGATCGAGCAATTTCGCACCCGATCGGCGCGTATGGTCTTTGTGGTGGATGAATATGGCGTGGTGCAAGGGCTGATGACGCCACACGATCTGTTAGAAGCCATTACCGGCGAGCTGCAACCTCACGCGCAAACGGATGCCTGGGCCACCCGGCGCGATGACGGGTCATGGCTGATTGACGGCGCCATGCCCGTTGGAGAGCTCAAGTCAAGGCTGGATATCGAAGATCTGCCGGGGGAAGACCGCGGCCGGTACAACACCGTGGCCGGGCTTTTGATGGCGGTATCTGGCGCACTGCCTTTAACAGGCGAACGCATAGACTGCGCCGGGTGGACCTTTGAAGTGGTCGACCTGGACGGCAAACGCATCGACAAGGTGTTGGCCACCCGCGTTTCAGCCTAAATGAGGCTAACGGGGACTAAATGCGGCCAGTCAGCCGATACGACAGCAGGCCCAGCAGCTCGTGCAGCAACAGTTCCCATCGGTTGGCTCCACCCGCCAGTGAGTAGTCGGTCCACGGTGTGACCGGTCCCGTGCGGAAATCAACCGGGTAGGCCGTGACGTTCCATCCCGCTTTGGCAAAAGTCGCCACCGAGCGCGGCATGTGCCAGGCCGAGGTCACCAGTAACCAACGCTGCGTGATGTCAACGCCAGGCAGTTTGGAGGTGAGCACGGCGTTCTCATATGTGTTGCGTGATGCGGACTCGTAGCTCACCCGCTCCTGGGGCACGCCCATGCTGTCAAAAAAGACTTTGGTGCGCTGGGCTTCATTGGGGCCAGTGCCAAACAACTGGCCCTCGCCGCCGGTGAATACCACGCGCAGCTGCGGGTTGCGCTTCAGTATGGCTACGGCAGCGGTCATCCGTTCCGCAGCATCGTTGAGCAGGGGCTGTGTATGGCCTTGCCAGATGTGCCCGGAATCCAGTGCGCCGCCTAGCACCACCACCCCAGCATAGCCACTCAGGTCGGCTTGCGGCTCCATCTCGGTATATTGCCCTTCTAGGTGACGAACCAGCAGGTCTGGCAGTGGCATCCAGCCCATCAGCAGCAGCACTGCCAATGCCGTCCACATCAGACGCAGACCAGCCTTTGGCCGGCGCTTCAGCAATATCAGGCTGGCAAACAGGAGGGTGATGACCCAGGCAAGCGGTTGTGTAAGCAGGGCCAGGAATTTGGACGCGAGAAACATGTCAACCAACAGATAGAGATTAGGAGTGGTAGGCAGATGATACGAGGGCAGCCTGTGATCACCAGAACTTGACTGGTGCCAAAGGTGGGTGTTTGGTCTTTGATTTGGCTGAACGCCCCCCATTTAGGGGATGGACGCCACCGGAAATGCGTTGCAAAATTGTCTCGAATTGGTTTGATTCTGGGTGACACTGGTGTCATTTTTTGAGAACGGGGGTCACCTAGGTATCTAAAAAGCAGGTGCTATCGCCATGTTTAAAAGATCCAAACAACCCGCTGGCAAATCGGTCAAGTCGGCGGCGCACTCAACTACCTCTGATTCGGCCAGGGACGGTGAAGAGCGGCGGGCATTGCCGCGAGCTTTGCCTCTTCCCGCCGTCATTGAGGGCAGCGAAGATGCTGACTGGGCACTGTGGGAAGACTCCGTCTGGCGGCAGGAGTTTCAGCTGCAGGCTGAGAAGCGACGTCTGCAACGTCCTGCCCCTGTTCCAGAAGCTATCGAAGGCAATGAAATGGCTGACTGGGTATTGTGGCAAGAGTCCGTTTGGCAAATGGAGAAGCAGCTGCAATTTCCGGCCTCCCCTTCAAAACGGGTGCTGAAAAACGATACTGCCCGATCTGCTTCTGGCGTCGCGAAAAGGAAACCCCCTCCGGTAAGGTGACCTCAGTTTTTCCAGCGGAGTTCACTCGCAACTCTTGAACTCGCGCTGCAAGCAGTCACGCGCCATTTGC
>JAKQJK010000182.1 GCA_029561195.1 Pseudomonadota bacterium | reverse complement strand
CGATCACGGTTTGACGCCACATAACCCAGATTGAAGAGTAGCCTGAAAAGCCAATGGAATCAACGATCTTCTATGGCTACCCCTACGCCAGTGCTCGAATCCAAACCGGGACAAATTGCAGCGAAAACAAATCGACCCCGGGACGCGACTGCGTCCGGAATGCCGGCCAGATCGGTGGCCGCGTAGAACGACGAGCGAATCGTGAGTGAGCCGAACTGCACGAGGCGCCGTGGCGTCGGCTGTTCGAGCCGGGAGGTGTATCCGCCGTCCTGCCCGCCGTCCCGCACCTCCACCACCAGTCGGCTGACACGCTGGCTGTTCGCGTCCGCCCAGCGCACCGACAAGGTTTTCAGGCGTCCTTCCGGGGTTCTGGTGACAGACGCGAGCTTGCCGGGCGCGCCCGTCAGCAACGAGCGCGATGTGGCGTCATTGGCGAGAAAGGATTGAGCATCGCGATCATCGACGCCCAGTCGCGTGAGCAGGGCCTGGAGGGAGTCATCGCGACGGGTGAGTTGTGATTGGTAGATCAGAAACTCGGGGTTCGACGCCGCCGGTTCAGACATCGCAAGAGACGCATCCACGGTCTCCACCACTTGACGAACCGGCCATTGGGCCGCATCGGGCAATGCCGGTGAGACGCCAAAGGCCACGACCCCCGTGCCCAGCATCAAGGTGCCCACAGCCAGCAGCACAGGTCGCCGGTGGTGTTGGATCAGTGTTGTCAAACGGAGCAGGTCGGCTGGAATCATGTCAGGGCAGTCGATGGCTTCAGCACGGCTTGGAGCGCCTCAAGCGGCGGACAAAAGAATCTTGATGTCCGACGCGATCGTGGCCGCATCGGTTCCGTTGGCGGAAAACAGACGAACCCGGCCTTCAGTGTCGAAGATGTACTTCCCTGCCGAGTGGTCCATGGTGTAGGAGGTCGGGGTCGATCCAGGGACCTTCTTGAAGTAGATCTTGAAGTCAGACGCGACGCCCTTGAGTTCGTCGGGCTCGGGCCGCAGGGCGATGAAACCCGGGTCGAAGCTCGCCATGTACTCTTTGAGTAAGGCTTGTGTGTCCCGCTCGGGGTCCACCGTGATGAAAAGCACTTGCAGCAGATCGCGCTGGGCACCCAGCAAGCGCTTGACCTCTGCCAAGGTAGTCATGGAGGTGGGGCAGACGTCTGGACACTGTGTGAACCCGAAGAAGACCACAACGATCTTGCCCTTGAAGTTCGCCATCGTCCTCAGATTACCGTAGTGATCCTTGAGTCTTAGATCTTTTGCAAAAGAGCCTCCTGTCACGTCGGTGTTTTTGAAAGGGATGACCTCGGGTGAACAGGCTATCAGCACAGGAACACCGGCTGCACTGGCGAGCGCCATCTGCACGAAACGCCGACGGTCTATGGGCGGCTGGACCGGGGTGCATGAAAAACGCTGGTTCATGTCACTTCTTGGCTTTGGCAACTTCTTCAGCCACAAGCGTCGCCAACTGATCAGGGCCGAAACTGGGAAGACCTCTTCCGTTGACAAAAAATGTCGGCGTCTTGGTGACTTCAAATGAAGTTAAATCCTCTATGTCCTGTTTCAGCACGGCATCGACTGCCAGCGTTGCGGCATCCACCAAGGCCTGCTTAAGGTTCAGACCCGCTTTCTCAGCCGCCTTGTAGGCCAGTTCGAGGTTCGGTGTGCCATGGTCAGCCCAATTGGGCTGCTCGGCTAACACCATCTCCAATACAGGCCAGTACTTGTCCTGACGTTTGGCGGCCTCAAGCAGCTTTGCGACTTGGTCCGAACCCGGATGAAACGGTGCATACCGAAGTACCAGCCGAACATCGTTGGGATACTTTCTTAGTAAATCTTTAACAATCGGGTAAAAGGCCCGGCACGTCTCGCAGGCGGGGTCAAAGAATTCCACGATAGTTACTGGCGCATTAGTAGGACCAAACACGGGTGAGTGCATACGTACCAATAACCCCTTTTGCAGCGTGACTCTTTGCTCCTGCGAGCTTTGCACGCGCCGCTGGTAGTTGTACATGCCAAAAAGAAAGGCAATAAGGACGATTCCCAACAGGATCGCGACTGTCAGCTTTTTTGAGTTCATTTGGCGGTCTTTCGCAGGTAAATAGTTAGAAGGCTGAGAATCAGGGAAAAAGCAGCCAACGAGAGCCAGGGGATCTGGATGCCATTGAAGATGTCGAGTTTTTGGTCGGCGCAGGACACACCTGCAGTGCAAGGGATCCATGCCCTGGGGATGAGACCTGCCACCAACAACGTGTGGTAGCCCGCGAGGGCAATACCACCCATCGCCAGCGGCAGTGCATAAATCGCCCCACGCCGGTCTTCGCTATAACAAGCAATCCCCAGTACGATGGCCAGTGGGAACATGCAAATGCGCTGGTACCAGCACAGCAAACACGGCGTCATACCCATGACTTCGCCTATGAATAAGGCGCCCGCTGTCGCAGCCACTGCGATCACCCAGGCAATTAACAGGAGGCCCCAGCTGCGTTTCATGACTTCACCTTGGCTTTCAGTTCAGATGGACTTGTGAAAGCGGTGCCCTTCAATGACAGCGCAATCCAGAGGAGCAAAGCAGAAACGACATAGATGTCAGCCAGATTAAATGCTGGCCAGTGGAGACTACGCCAATGGAGATCAAGAAAGTCCACCACCCCACCCGTCTGAATCCGGTCTATCAGGTTACCCATACCGCCGGCGACAACCAAGCCGCCAACACCACGCTCCACGGGATCAACCTGCCGCGTCATACAGACCACTGTTACGGGAAGAATCACCAGCAGACTCACGCCAATCAAGAAGGGTCGTTGCCAGCCGCTGGCGTCAGCAAACATTGAAAAGGCCGCTCCTTTGTTGATTAAATGCACCAAATTAAACCAATCAGTTACCTGGACCCCACCACCTAAAGCAATCGTGTTTGCAAAGTACGCCTTGGTGATTTGGTCAAAAGCCACCAAAACGCAAATAGCAGTCACCCAGAGGATTCGTGGGCGTCGTCGCCACAAAGAAAAATGCATGAAGTACATCCCGAAAATGCGTTGCTCATATCAGCCGCCAGTGCTGACGCAATACACAGGGATCGATGCCTTCGAGTACGCGTGTTACGCGAAAACCGACGCCCTGGTCAAGCCAGAGCCGTCCACTGAGGCCGTTCGGGAAGATCCAAAGGCGCAGGATTTGATAGGGTTCTTGGGTGAGCGGTGAAAAACCACGTGGATTGGATGCTTCGGACATCTTCTGACTTCGGGAGAGCTATAGAGCATCCCGCGTGGCAGGTTCCGCAATCCGCATCCGTCGCCAGAACCTTGGCCGGATCACTATTTAGATCCGTGCGATCCGGGGTCGGGTGCTGATGCACGTGATGTCCTAAGTGATTTGAGGAGAGATCATTCCCATGCTGGCAATACTGACCTGTTGCAGCCCATGAGAACTGCAACGGCATCAACACCATCAGAAAAGTGACTATCCAAAATCGCATACCCAGATTGTAAAGGTGACTTTATATAAAGGCTCGTGATACTGCTGCCCAGAGCGCCGCGCTGGCGCAATGGAGTAACCGTCATGGCTTGTACGGGTCTTTGAAGCTTGCTTTGGCGTTTACGGTCAACACCTGCTTGTTGCCTTTTGCGTTGATGAACTGCAGTTGCAGCGGCACCGTGTCGCCAGCCTTGATGGTTTGCTCAAGCTCCATCATCATCACGTGGTAGCCCCCTGATTTGAGTTCTACCGTGGTGTTGGCTGGAATATCCAGACCGTTCAGATGGGCGCGCATTTTCATCACGTCTCCCTCCATCTTCATCTCGTGAATCTCGTTGGTTTTAGCCAAAACCGTGGTGACTGCGACGAGTTTGACCGCCTCAACGGACGTGATTTTCATGAACGCACCGGTAGCCTGTTGCTTGGGAACGATGGCCCGCACCCACGCGTTTTCCACCTTGATTTGTGCCCAGGCGGTGGTTTCAAAGATCAATCCCAGACAGAGCAGCGATATTCGCAGTGTTTTCATTCAAAACTTTCAGATAGTTATGTGTGTATGAGTATTGACAAGTTGCTATTAAATTGGGAGCTGCTTTCGCATATTCGACGTGGGCTAGAGGTCAAGTTGGCTCATATTTTTAGCGGTTTTGAGTAGTTCAGCCAATCTGGGTGCAACGTGCATGCTCTCGAACGCACTAACGTTGGCCCGGCCAATATTGCCCAGCGGAAGCCGTTGAAACAAATGACCCATCGGCACCAACCCCAACCGGAATAGCTGGCCCAAGACTTCGCCACCGTCACGGGTCTTGGCTGCGAACGCAAGCATGGCCCAGTGAACCCGGCAATGCATCCGGAAATCGGTTTGGCCCACGATATGGGCTGCGGAAAGTAAGTCCCACGCGGCTTCCGTATCCATTTGCGGTGACGCATGAAACTGCCGCAGCAATGCATCAAAAATAGGGCGCGCATCCAATCCCAACCCCAAATCACCGCTCATACCTCACCCCCGAAACCGGACTAACCGCAGGCCGTTGGCCACGACCAGAAGGCTGGCCCCTACATCTGCAAACACAGCCATCCACATAGTTCCTGCACCTGTCAACGTCAACACCAGAAACACCGCCTTGATACCCAGCGCCAGCACGATGTTCTGAATCAGCAGGGTATGCGTTTGACGGGACAGCCGAACGAACCGTGGCAGCTTGCGCAGGTCGTCATCCATCAAGGCCACATCAGCCGTCTCGATGGCCGTACCCGTACCCGCAGCACCCATGGCGAAACCAATGTCCGAGCGCGCCAGCGCAGGCGCATCGTTGATGCCGTCGCCCACCATGCCGACTTTTCCGTTCTCGCTGTCTCTGCCGCCTTTACCGATCTTGGCCTCGATGGCTTTGAGCTTGTCTTCGGGCAGCAAATCGCCCAAAGCTTCGTCAATGCCAACTTGCGCAGCGATGGCTCTGGCAGTATGCGCGTTGTCACCCGTCAGCATGACGGTCTTGATGCCTAATGCGTGGAGTTCACCAATCGCTTGGCGGCTGCTGTCCTTAACCGTATCCGCTACTGCGAACAAGCCATGGACGCTCTGGTCGTCGGTCAAAAGAATGACCGTCTTGCCCTGTTCTTCCAGCGCCGACAACCGGGCTTCCAATTCATTGGAGCAGCGACCTTGCTCATGAATCAGGCGGTGGTTACCTAAGTGGTACGCCTTGCCGCCCATCATTCCTTTTGTGCCTCGCCCGGGCAATGCTTCAAAACCCTGCACGTCTTGCAGGGGAATGCCATCACGCTTAGCAGCGTCGGCCAATGCGCGCGAAACCGGGTGATCCGAGCGCGCCGCCAGACTGGCAGCCAAACTGCGAACATCGGACTCACTCCAGCCATTCAACACCACGAAATCCGTTTGTGCAGGCTTGCCGTGCGTTATGGTGCCGGTTTTGTCTAACGCCAGCCATTTCAGCTTTCGGCCTTCTTCCAGATAGACGCCGCCCTTGACCAGGATACCTTGGCGTGCCGCCGCCGCAAGGCCGCTCACGATGGTGACCGGGGTAGAAATTACCAATGCACACGGGCAAGCAATCACCAGAAGAACCAAGGCCTTGTAGATCCAGGTGAACCAGTCGCCACCCAGCAGCAACGGCGGCAGGACAGCCACCGCCAGCGCAATGGCAAAGACCACAGGGGTGTAGACGCGTGCAAACTGATCGACGAACCGTTGCGTCGGTGCCCTGGCACCCTGTGCCTCCTCCACCGCGTGGATGATGCGTGCCAGGGTGCTGTCGCCCGCTGCTGCTGTTACCGTGTATTCAAACGAGCCCGATTCGTTGATCGTGCCGGCAAACACGGCATCACCTTCGGTTTTTTCCACCGGCAGGCTCTCGCCCGTGATCGGGGCCTGGTTGATGGTGGACCGCCCTCTGACGATGGTGCCGTCCAGCGCAATACGCTCACCCGGCTTGATGCGCACACGCGCGTTAACAGCAACCGACTTTGCCGCCACCTCCTGCCAGGTACCGTTGTCCTGCAAGACGGTCGCCCGTTCCGGGGTCAACTGCATCAGGCCTTTGATGGCGTTGCGCGCCCGGTCAAGCGACTTGGCCTCGATAAGCTCCGCAATCGTGAACAGCACCATCACCATGGCCGCTTCCGGCCACTGGCCCAGCAAGAACGCGCCTGTCACCGCAATGCTCATCAGGGCGTTGATGTTCAGATTGCCGTTGCGAATCGCAATCCAGCCCTTCTTGTAAGTGGTAATGCCGCAGAGAAGGACCGCCGCGACGGCCAGCACAGCAGCGACCCATGTGGGCATGCCAACCCAGTGCGCGGCCTCAGACCCGATAGCCGACACGCCTGCAAGTGCCAGCGGCCACCAAGGCTTGGCGGGGTCGGATGATGGTTCAGCAGTAGAGGCTGCTCCGCCAGCTATCTCGGGCGTGAAGCCCAACGAACGCACGGCCTCCAGAATGGGCTCTATGATTTTGGGGTCATGCGTCACGGTCAGCACGCGTTGCATCAAATTGAACTCCATGCCCGCCAAACCCGCCATGCCACCCAGTTTCTTGCGCAACAGCGCTTCTTCCGTAGGGCAGTCCATCTGCATGATGCGGATGGACGTTTGAATGTCGCCTTTGAGCACCTTGAGGCTGCCCAATTGAACCCGTGGCTGGGCTGCGCCGTCGCCGCAGCATGCCGTGGCACAACTTGCTACTGGCGCGGTAAGCATAGGGGCCGTACAGCAGGCATCTCCGTCATGGGCGTGTGCGTGCGGACCTTGACGATCGCGGTCATGGTCATGGTCATGGTCATGGTCATGGTCATTGTCGTGACCATGAGCGTCGTGTGCGTGGTGGGCTGACATCAGGTATTTCCAGATAAGTTGGCCCAATTACACAACCTGAAGTTACTATAGAGTCAAGGCATTTCCGGAACCCATCATGAAAATAGGTGAATTGGCGAACGTGGCGCAGTGCACGGTCGAGACGGTGCGCTATTACGAGAAGGAAGGCTTGCTTCCAGAGCCCGCACGCACGCCGGGCAATTTCCGGGTGTACGGACCTCGGCATCTGGAGCGTTTGCGCTTTATTCGCAACTGCCGCGCGCTGGACATGAGCCACGAAGAAATTCACACCCTGCTCGGCCTGGCCGACCAGCCCGCCGACGGCTGCGGCGCCATCAATGCGGTCTTCGATCAGCACATTGCCCATGTGGAAGCACGCATCCAGGAATTGCTGCACCTCAAGCAGCAATTGGGGGCCCTGCGTGAGCGATGCCAGATCGAACAGGCGGTTGACGCCTGCGGCATCTTGCATGGGCTGGCGGCTATGGAGACCGAAGCCAAGCCTGAACGCCATACCCACCTGGGTTAAGGAACGATCAGACCCATGAAGACACTGCATCGTGCCGCCTTGGCTGCGCTGGGATCATTGAGCTTCGATAGGATCTAGGATCGCTTGCAATACGAAGCGACTGACATCGCCACGTCACGTGGATGCCTTTGGATCTTCAACATGGACAATTAAGAGTGCACCACTCTCCGGCATTGACCGCCTTTATTTTGCTAGTGCGGAATGTCAGCTTCTAGACATTGATCTTGGAAATTGCAAAGGCCGATTTGGGTCGATCTACATCTAGGGCCAATTCCTATCTCTCCCCAATGTCCGGAGTGAGGCACTCAAAATGCTCTTTGAAACCATTACCAATCGAACTTGTGGCTCCGTGAAAACCTCACGGCAAGAGATCGGAGCCTTACATCGGTATCAACTACGCGGAATATCCCACGAGACAGCCGTAGGGTGCTGTTCTCGGTTTCGCGACCCCTTTACCTGACAGTAGGTCTTCCAGCGCAGCACGCACCAAGTTCTGTGATTTAAGAACGACTGATTCATCGACCGTTGGCTGTGTGTCGATGGCCCCTGCGTAGGCAATCAGTCCTGCGCTGTTGATGACAAACATGTGGGGGGTGTTGCGCGCTCCGTAGGCTTGGCCCATATGGCCTGTCGAATCCATCAACAAGGCAGTCGGCTGTGCCTTGCGCTCTCGATTGAACGCCAACGCCTTTTGAGGCGTAAGGTAGTCACCCCGTGCAGGATGGGTTGAGAGAACGGAAAGCCAGACAACGCCTCGCTCCTTGGCCCACCCCTGCAATTCCTGCATCTTTCCACTGGCGTACTGGGCGCGCACAAACGGGCACGACGGGCTCGTCCACTCCAGAACCACTATTTTTCCTTTGAATTCATCCAGGGTTCGACGTTTGCCAGTGGCGTCGTCTACAGCAAAAGGAGGTGCAGTCGTCTCCTGAGCCGCTGGGGTTGCATTGGCAAGGTGAGGCAGACTTATGGCAGCCAGGATGCTCATTGCCAACAAAGTTTCTCGGCGTTTCATGACACGCCTTTGGAACAGGCGCAGCCACCAGTGCCATTGCTGTCTGGGACGGAGCAAGCTGCGCCGCTTTGGGCTATTGCCGAGCGCTTACGGCGCTGCCATATGTACCATGAGCCAGCCCAAACAAGGCCGCCTAGGCTGACGACCACTGCAATGGCAGTTCCGGCGGGTCCCAGAAGAAATTGATCAACGGCCAGAAGCGACAACCCGGAAATCGACAACGTGCCAATGATAGGTATCGCCAGTGGAATCGCGCAACAGGCCGCGCATGCACCAGCCACACCCAACGCGGTCAGTCCTGCTTTTTTCATGGTTCATCCTTACAAGAAGTTTCGGGGCAATTCCCTTAAACTGCAATGTAAAACCTCAAGTAACTTGAGATGCAAGGAGTTTCGGTGAAAGACCTTCTTACGACTGGGCAAATAACGATTGGTGTGTTGGCACAGAGCACTGGTGTGAGCGTTTCCGCTATCCGGTATTACGAAGAAGTCGGCCTGATTTCAAAGGCCCACCGACGGCCAAGTGGACACCGGGTGTACGGGCCGGAAACACGCGAGGCGCTGGCGGTTATACGCAGTTGCCGGGAATTCGGATTTTCCATCGAGCAAGTGAAAGAACTCGTTTTGCTCTCCACAAACGCGCAACTCCCTTGTGACGAGACCCGCGCGATTGCCCAGACTCACCTCAACTCTGTCAAAGTGAAACTCGCGGAACTCCACCAGTTGGAGAGGAGTTTGACCAAATTCATTCAATCGTGCTCAGACACCTGCATTGGCGGGCCCGCCCCCCAATGCAACATCCTGGAAGACATTGGCTCAAGTAGCCCTCAACAAGTGGTAGCCAAGGGCTGTTGCTGAGTCGCTACTCAGTTCAGCCGAGTCGATCCGGTCTTCAGTGATTTGCGGGTTGCAAAACAATAACCGCCATGCCTGCCAGTGCGATGCCTGCTCCAGCGATGTCCCATCGCGTCAGCGCCATACCATCTACAAGATAGAGCCACGCCAAGGCTACGGCAATGTAGACGCCTCCGTAGGCAGCATATGTTCTGCCAGCCGCGCTTGGGTGGAGCGTCAACAACCATGCGAATAGTCCAAGTGATAAAGCTGCAGGAATCAACAGCCACGCTGTTTTGTCCTGCTTGAGAACGAGCCATGGCAAGTAGCACCCCACGATTTCAGCAATGGCAGTGGCTGCAAAGAGCAAAGTAATTTTTAAGAAGTCCACCATGTTTCAACCTGCAATGAAGGGTAGATCATATTAATTTCCCTGAAGTATTGGCCAAGTGGATGCCTGCATCGACGATTGGGTCTTCGGTGCTGTATCAATTGGGACTGGAATGTCGGCTTTCTATCGATGATTCAGAGAGGCACTTGGTCCGCTATGGGTCGCAATGCGGCTTAGGCCCGTGCCGGACATTCGCGACAGTTCAGTCGTTTACCGCTTCTGGGCGCAAATCGGAAGTTCAACCTGTCCACTGGATTCGGCCGGAACTGGAAGCGAGAGCCCAGCTAGGTACTGTTAGACCCGACCATCAGGTCTCTCCCGACGACTCGCTTTAGTATTCTTTCATGACATAGACCTAAGATTATTCTCATTATCTAAGGTTAAAATCCACGAATCAAAACCCCTGATTTCTACGGCCGTGCCTGAAACCCCAAGCCCGTCAAGCACTTACGACACGTCGCACAATGCCGCGACGCGCTTCGTCAGTCGACTGGGTGCGCACCACTTTGCCCACCTGCGGGCCGTGGCCGAGGGTCTGGACATCACCGACAGCGCGCGGCGCTACTTGGGCATTGGCCACGGCCACGAGGCCCGCACCGCCCACTTGCAGACTGTGGCCTCCGTGCGCGCCATTGCGCGGCGGCGCGGGGAGAGCGCCTGGCGCCTGATTGGCCTGACCATTGCCTTGCGGCTGGACGCCAGCCAACCCTCGCTGGATGATTTCATTGCCGAGCGGGACCTGGACGGCTGGAGCGAGTCCGACGTGGCCGAGATGTACGCCGAGGCGTACCCGACCGATTCGAAATCCCAGCGCCGTCAGCGCCTGCGTGAACGCCAGCTGGCGCTGATCCGGACCATCCAGAACCTGGCGGCCGAGCAACCACTGGCCACCGACATGGTGTCGGGCTGGTTTGACGACGTCACGTCCAAGAAGCTGATCTCGGCCGGCATGCTGACCCTGGGCGATCTGAACCGCAAAATCGCCACCGGCGGCCGATGGTTCAGCGCCCTGCCCGCCATTGGTCAGGCCAAGGCCCAGCGCATCGCCGCCCACCTGGCCACCCTGCTCCCGCGGGAAACCCGGGTCGAGAAACCGGTGTTTGCGCTGGTCACGACCCCGTCGCTCTTTGGCGCCAGCCCGTCACCCGCACCGACCGGACCCGTCAATCCCCTAGGGGGCATGCCCACCCTGCCTGTGGGCTTGTTGACCACGCTGTCGGAGCAACTGTCCGGTTCTTACTCCCCTGCCCTGCCCCCTCGCCTGCTGGCGGCCCGCAACGATGCCGAGGCCGTGGAAGCCTGGATCAAGGCCCGGGCTGGCTCCACCTTCACCGCCACCGCTTACCGGCGCGAAGCCACCCGGTTGCTGCTGTGGCTTCAGTACGAACGTTCCGGCAAGACCCTGGCCCAGATGGACGTCGGGGATTGCGGGGACTTCATGGCCTTCCTGCAGAACCTGCCGACCAAGTGGATATCGCGCACCCGGGCCAAACCCGGCGCCCCAGGCTGGGCACCGTTTCGGGGCCCCCTGAGCCACACCAGTCACAAACAGGCGGTGATCATCGTGGCCGCCCTGTTCACCTTTCTGCAAAACGCCCAGTACTTGAATGCCAATCCCTGGCCCCTCATTAATCAGAAAACCGGTGACGACCGGACCCGCAGTCTGCTGGACTCCAAGGCTTTAAGTGAGTCAGCCATGGGCCAGGTGCTGGAGTTCGTGGAGAAGCAACCGCCCTCCCCGGCTCGGGCCCGATTCCGCTTCATTGTGATGTTCCTGGAGGCCGTAGGCTTGCGCTCTGCCGAACTGCTGGGCGCCAAACTGGGGGACTTCACCCTGGAGCCTGAAGGCTGGGTGATGCAGGTATTTGGTAAAGGCGCCCGCAACCGGCTGGTGACGATCCCCGGTCAGGCGTTTGAGGCGCTGCAGGACTATCTGGAGATTCGTGGCTTGGGCGGTATTGAGACCGCCCCACCCGGGGCGCCCTTATTGGCCAGCACGCGGGATCCCATGGAGCCGATTGGGTACCAAGCCCTGTACGAACATGTAAAGGGCTGGCTGAACAAAGCGGTGACCGCCTCCGCCCTGCCCTCCAATGAACGGCTGAAACTGGCTGGCGCTTCGACGCATTGGCTACGGCACACCTTTGGTACCAGGGCCGTTGCACGTGAGGTGCCAGTGGACGTGATCCAGGCCCAGTTGGGGCATGCAACCATCCAAACGACGATGGACCTGTATGGTCGGGCACCCATTAAGCGGCGGGTGGATGAGCTGGGCAAAGCCTTCAGATAGGCCAGTCAGATAGGTTCACCTTGGGCGCACCCGAACGGCGGGCTATTCAGCCTTTTTCTGGATGTTCTACGGTAGAACACCCCATTCACCAGGGCAGCCCAGCCCACACATGAGAGCGGCTGCCCGGGCCAAGAGCTCGAATTAACTCACCCAATACTTGCCTCACCCTGATAAAGAATCAAATGCAAAAAGGGGGTGTTCTACGGTAGAACGCCCTCCCCGCTCAACACTTCAACAATGTAGGCCTCGATCTTCCTGATCACGTTCTTGGGAACCAACGCCATCTCAAAGGTCACGGTATCCTTAGCCTCTCGCACCTTTAGAACCGCCTTTCCGGCGACCCTTACATTTCTAACAGTCGCCTTCGGTGAGCTGGCTTGGGTAGCTATCAGTCGCTGGAAAACCTCTTGGGCGGTAAATTTGCTGCCGTTCTTTCGCTCCTCCTGGATTCCTTTTATGCGGTCACTTAGCAGCTCTGGGGATTTCTCCGCGGCATCAGCTAGCGGTATCGACCACCGATATTGAATGTCGAGGCGCGAGGGAAATGCATCTAAAACAATGCTCGGAAGTCTAGCCAGCTTAACTGCAGTGGAAACGTTGCCCGCCTGCACACCGATGGCTTCTGCCATCTTTCGCAATGATGGGTACAAGCCCTCGTCTAGAGCCCGTCGATACATTTCACCCTGCTCATATGGGCGAAGATCAGCCCGTTGACGATTTTCACGGTCCATTTCTTCAAAGAGCGCTGCATCAGTGATTGACTCGACCATTGCAACAACATCAAGACCTAAGTCCAGGCACGCCCGATGCCGACGGTGTCCGAAAACAATTTCGAACTTCTGTGGATCTGTGTTTGGTACAGGACGAACTTTTATTGGCTGAATATTCCCGCCAGAACTGGCAATTTCAGCTTTCAGCAAATCAAACTCAGCGCCGACAAAGCTGTCTTCATGCCGATTTGCCCATCGACTTGGGGCAATATCAGAAGGATTCAGTTTCTTTGTTGGCGAAGCGTCTCCCCAGCTTTTCAGTTCTTCTTTTAGTTGCTGATTCTCTCGAATCACGCCAGACTCCATAGCTAGATGCGCCACCAACGCACCCGGTCCGGTCTTTGGTTTTTGAGATAGCGGAAGAAATGCCGGGGTTGAATTTGGGGTTGTTACATTCGTCATCGCAAGCATTGCGCGATCACGAATGCTAGGCTTTTTAGTACTCATAGTTCCACTCCTTCAGCTGGCTCTTTCCTTGTCTGCATCGACTCGGCATCTGAGGCCCAAATTCCGGCAACTTGCATTTCGATATAGTCCACAAGTTGGTCATATGCGTCTCTGGCTCGCTTTAAAGTCTTGGCTTGAGCGGAAGACTGATCCATGTCGTAGACAGTACCAAATTCAGCTGAGGCCGTTGCAGCAATCGAAGTCTTGGGAATTTCCACTGGTATAACCATCCCCCTATACGCGTTCATGATCCACTGTCGAACAGCCTGGCTTACTACGTCAGAACGATCGACGCGCGACAGCACGACGTCTACAAAATAGAATTTCTTATCCTCGCCATGCGTTCGAAACAATCCTCCGCAAACCTCGGTAAATAGATTCCAAAATTGTGCGGAACTTGCGAAGTCAAGTGCATTTGGGGGAAGGGGCATTAACACCCCCTGCGCAGCGATCAATGCATTAATCGTTGTGTAGCTTAAAGAAGGCGGCGTATCGATAATGATGACGTCGTACTCTTCCCTGGCCGGTTCCAAACCAACATCCAACACACGCCAGAACTCAAATCCCTTTTCGGTTTTTTGACGGGACGGCAATAAAAACTCAGCATTGAAAAGCAAAGGTGCTGCCGCAACTAGGTCAATCCCGTCCCAATAGGTAGGGCGAATCGCACCCATGATCGAATTGGTTAACCCTGCACAAAGCGGAAGAATTGTTTGATCTTCTTCGACCTCGGTATCTGGCAGCACGCCAAACAGAGTTGTTAGCGAGCCTTGCGGATCGGTATCAATCACCAGGACTCGATGACCCCGAAGGCTCAAACCCTGGGCGAGGGCGGCTGCAGTTGTCGTTTTCGATACGCCACCTTTGAAGTTGGCCACGGTAACGACCACGCCAGCTGAAAGTTTTGGATCACGAAGATTTTCGGCTTTATATTCGCGCACCCACTGTCGCGACTCAACCAAAGTCCACTCAAGCCTGGATCCATCTTTGCTCCCAGAGGGCAGATTGCCTTTCTTCGCTGCGTAGCCGACCTTCGATTTATCAATTCCACACAATTCTGCCAATTGAGCCGAATTAAAGGTTGGCGGTGACTTTCTTGCCTCAGGCGCCAGCATGTTCGTCCGCACCTGCTGAACTATGTTGGCAGCGTGTTCCGCGACTTCCTCAAGTTGACCAAAATCGATAAGGGGGCGAAGTGGCTGAATGTTTTTCATGAGTATGCCTTTAGGATTTTGTAATTTTAATGCAACTGATGGGATTTCCAGAAATTTCTCCGAATACACAAAGTGCAGTTGAAAAGAGAAACTCTTCGATAAAGGAGAAATTCTGGAATTCAAGTGCAATGGAATACAGCCTGGACTCCTCTTCTTTGCCATTCTTCCTTACTCGTTGTCTTCTAATAGAAATCTCTAAGAAAGTCTTTAATACAATTTAACCCTGTGTGTAACCACCTTTAGCTGATACAAATCAGAGACTTAGAGATTGCAAGTGTCCGGACATTACTCCGTACTGTCCGCTTCTTACTCGGTCTTGTCCGGGCCGTACTCAATCCCGTCCGTTCCTTACTCCCTCGGTCATTCGAGACTTAGATGCGCGGCTTTGGCACCCTAGAAAGGTAAATTCGCCAAGGAGTGCAGGAATAAAAGGACGCAACGAGCGTCTGACCGCACCAAGTGTCCGATTCTTACTCCGGCATAAGCTGCAGCCTTTGATCTCAACGCCACTATCTGTCCGGTTCTTACTTTTGCTGGAAACAGGACCTTTGCTTTTTCTGTCCAAATTGCGTATAAAGACGGACAGAAAGAGTCATACTAGTCAAAACTGGCAATGGATAACAAGATTCAGACACTGCGAAAGCCCAACTCGGCGTTGGTGATGGTTCCCAAGATTGGGAGGCTTACGCCTGTGTCACGGAAGATGTACAACGTAATGCTTCATCGAACTCAGAGGCAAATTGGAGAATTTGTAAAAGAGGGAAGGGTGATCGACGCAAAGCATCTCTTCTCCGCCCCTTTGAGTGAGTTGACCGAGTCCATCTCAGTGACCGGTTCGGATACTAGGACTCTCGCGAAACAGTATCTTCGTGAAATGAGGAGGACCGAGGTCGATTGGGAGGCTCCAGATGCATCCACAGGGGTAATTTGGCGGTCTATGGGGTTGCTATCTGAGGCTGACATTGAAATAAAGGACGGCGTAACCTGGGTGCACTGGGCGTTGCCTCCTACGCTGCTTAGTGCAGTTTCAGACCCAGAACGGTACACGCCGCTTGATCTCTCTCAAATGGCAAAGCTTAGAAATTACACGGCTATCGCTTTGTATGAGATTTGTAGCCGTTACAAAAATAACCCGACTGGTGTAACAAGCAAAAACTCACCCGACTGGTGGGTAGACGCGTTAACAAATGCACCGCCGTCCATTGATTTATCGACAGGAAATGTGAAGCGTAGAGAGTGGCGGAAATTGAAGAGTGAGAGCATTGGGAAGGCAATTGAAGAAATCAACGAAAAAACAGATTTGGTTGTTGAGCTTCATGAAA
Source organism: Pseudomonadota bacterium (assembly GCA_029561195.1). Taxonomy (GTDB): domain Bacteria; phylum Pseudomonadota; class Gammaproteobacteria; order Burkholderiales; family Burkholderiaceae_C; genus Egaibacter. The sequence goes on along the minus strand of JAKQJK010000182.1, from coordinate 1,816 downwards.
TTAAGGAGGGTAAGGCAGTTAAAGAGGTGCAATTCTCAGTTCAGAAAAAGCGCGTCGAACAGCTGGCCCCCCAAGTAACTATAGGTGCGGACCTCGCAGAACATGCTGCGAGACTAGACGTGCAAATATCAGATTTGGTCAAGCTCATCAAGTCAGGAGTGAGTGAAGGGGAGATCAAAGTTGGTTTGACAAAGCTTGAGACTCGTTTGGCGCATCCTGAACTCGCTTTAGTCGAAAACAAACTTGCGTATTTGAAAGCACTGATTGCAGAGTCTGGCGGGTTTATCCGCAGAGAAACTGTCGAGGTGCGCGTCGCCGAGACGGTGGGTAAACGAGATGAAAAATCTGCGGGTTCGTGGCTTGCGAAGAGAACCGAAGACCTCAAATTCGAGTTCTTTAAACTGACTAAAAAAGAGCAGCAAAAGTATGCTGACCTTGTTTTAGAGAATTTCAGGAACACTGGGTTAGCTACACCTCAATTCATTCGGAAGGTAGCCGCTGGTGATTGGAGCGCGGGGCCATTGCTTCACAACATGACGAGCGCCTTTGCAGTTGAGAAATATGGCCCAGATTGGAATGTTGAGCCTGAGGACGCCATGCTTCTCGATGCTACGCTTGCGGAGCAATCATGAATGTTGATAGGGATGAGCAACTAGCTCTACTGCGCATCCCGCCACACTCCATTGAGTCGGAATCCAGCGTGCTGGGCGGTCTGCTGCTGGACAACGCCGCCTGGGACCGCGTGGGCGATTTGCTGACTGAGAGTGACTTCTACCGCTACGAACACAAACTGGTGTTTGCCGCTGTTGGCACCCTGATCAACGGATCCAAACCGGCGGACGTCATTACCGTGTTTGAGCACCTTCAAAACATGGGCAAGGCGGAAGAGGTGGGTGGCCTGGCCTACCTGAACTCGCTGGCCCAGTATGTGCCCAGTGCAGGCAACATCCGCCGGTATGCAGAGATCGTGCGCGAGCGTTCTGTACTGCGCAAGCTGGTCGCGGCCAGCGACGAAATTGCCACCAACGCTTTCAACCCGCAAGGTCGCCCGGTTTCGACCATCGTGGATGAGGCTGAGCAGAAAATCTTCAACATTGGGGAGCAGGGGTCGCGCAACAAGCAGGGCTTCCAGGCCATGGACACGCTGGTGGTTCAGCTGCTTGACCGCGTTCAGGAAATGGCCGACAACCCGAACGATGTGACGGGTGTGCCCACCGGCTTTTATGACCTGGACCGCATGACGGCTGGTTTTCAGGCGGGCGACCTGATCGTGCTGGCGGCTCGCCCCTCCATGGGTAAAACCGCGCTGGCTATCAACATTGCCGAACATGTGGCACTCAATGAAGGCCTGCCGGTGGCGGTGTTTTCCATGGAAATGGGAGCCGCCCAGCTGGCGGTGCGTATCGTGGGCTCGATTGGCCGCATTGACCAGGGTCACCTGCGCACAGGCAAGCTGACCGACGAAGAGTGGCCCCGCCTGACCGAAGCCATTGAAAAGCTGCGCAACATTTCGCTGCACATTGACGAGAGCGCAGGTCTGACCTCCAGCGAGCTGCGGGCCAACGCGCGCCGCCTGGCGCGTCAGTGCGGCAAGCTGGGTCTGATCGTGGTGGACTACTTGCAGTTGATGAGCGGCTCATCATCCAGCGATGGTGAAAACCGGGCCACCGAGTTGGGCGAGATCTCCCGGGGCCTCAAGATGCTGGCGCGCGAGTTGCAGTGCCCGGTGATTGCGTTGTCCCAGCTCAACCGCAGCGTGGAAACCCGCCCCGACAAGCGCCCGATGATGAGTGACCTGCGTGAATCCGGCGCTATC
>JAKQJK010000171.1 GCA_029561195.1 Pseudomonadota bacterium | reverse complement strand
GATCAGCATGCGTTTAGGGACTTCTTTCAGGGCCAGCGCACCAGTGCTGTCCACCACGCGAGGGTCATTGGGCATGAAGGGCAGGCGCACGGCTTGTGAGCCTGCGGCGATGATGGCTTTCTTAAACGCAATGGTTTGCGTTTTCCCCGTCTTTTCCTGTGATGTACCGGTGGTTTCTTCTACCTGAACGTGATTGGCGCCGACGAAAGCGCCGTAGCCGCGAACCACGGTCACCTTACGCATCTTGGCCATGGCGGCCAGCCCGCCGGTGAGTTTGCCGATGACTTTTTCTTTGTGGCCGCGCAGGGTATCTACGTTGACTTTTGGTGCGCCAAAATCCACGCCGAGCTTGGCCATGTGGCTGACCTCGTCGATGACAGCCGCCACGTGCAGCAAGGCCTTGGATGGGATACAACCCACGTTCAGACACACGCCGCCCAGTTGTGCATAACGTTCGACCAGAATAACTTTCAGACCCAGGTCCGCGGCTCTAAACGCTGCCGAATAACCACCGGGGCCAGCACCCAGCACGAGCAGGTCGCAGTCCAGATCCACGGCCCCGGCGTCGCTGGCACCTGCGGGTGCAGATGCGGTGATAGCAACAGGCGCTACTGCTTTTGTAGCTGCTGGTGCAGATGGTGCGGGTGCTGGAGCCGGATTTGGCACTGATTCTGCGGCTCCTGCGGCCTCCAGCATCAGCACCACGGTGCCTTCCTTGACCTTGTCGCCCAGCTTGACTTTGAGCTCTTTTACCAAGCCGCCATGGCTGCTGGGAATTTCCATGGACGCCTTATCGCTCTCCACGGTCAGCAGGGATTGGTCAGGCTTGATGGAGTCGCCCGCTTTCACCATCAGTTCAATGACGGTAACTTCGGCGAAGTCGCCAATATCTGGAACCTTGATGTCGATGAGTGCCATATCGTGTGTCTCTCTAATTTGTTGCTTTGTTTGGATTATTTCTTCAGCCTGATCGTGAATAGGTCGATAGGGCCGCCTGAGTTTTTGTCGAACTCGCAGCCGGCCTTGACACCGGCTTCAGCCACTTCACGGGCAGTTTTTGCTTTGGCGTAGACCGTGCTCATGGCGCCCAGCCCGAAGGCCCGCCCGGAACCGATGCCCCAGAATTCCTTGAACTCGAACACTTCCCGGTAGCTGTACAGGCCATAAATGCCGGTGGCGTTGGCCACAACGACGCTGAACTGACTGGACTCATACGGGTCGTTGTCATCTTCCTTCGTTTGCAGGAAAAACGTTTCCTTGAGCAACGGGTGCAGCTTGATGAAGGTGTCAAACACCTCGTCCTTGCTTCCCAGTTTGCGGTCGGCCAGCGGCAGCGACGTGATGGCTTTGCGCAGCGCCGGGAAATGGGCCACGGTGCCCGCCATGCCAACGTAGCTCGGGCCGCCGGGCGTATCGATCCTGAAGATTTTGGAATTGTCTTCAAACCGATGGCCCAGCTTGGTGTCGCCAAACGTCACCAGCGTATCCGCGGCGATGGCCACCTGCCCTGCTTTCTTGACCACAACAACCGTTGTCATGCGACAGCGCCGATCTGCCTAGAGCAACACTCGGCGGAAGTCGCCCAGAATCTGTCCCAGGTACACGTTGAATCGGGCCGCAGCGGCGCCGTCGATCACGCGGTGGTCCCAGGTCAGGCTCAGGGGCAGCATCAGGCGCGGCTGGAAGGCCTTGCCGTCCCACACCGGTTCCATCGTGGACTTGCACACGCCCAGAATGGCGACTTCAGGCGCATTGATGATGGGTGTGAAATACCGTCCGCCAATGCCGCCCAACGATGAGATGGTGAAGCAGGCGCCAGACATTTCTGCCGGACTCAGCTTGCCGTCACGCGCCTTCTTGGCCAGCTCACTCATCTCCTGCGAGATCTGAAAGATGCCCTTTTTATCAGCATCCTTGATCACTGGCACCATCAGGCCATTCGGGGTGTCGGCCGCAAAACCAATGTGGTAGTACTGCTTGTAGATGAGCGCGTCGCCATCCAGCGAGCTGTTGAATTCGGGGAACTTTTTGAGTGTGGCCACGCAAGCCTTGATCAAGAAGGCCAGCATAGTGACCTTCACACCCGATTTTTCATTCTCCTTGTTTGTGGAGACGCGGAAGGCTTCCAAGTCGGTGAT
>JAKQJK010000138.1 GCA_029561195.1 Pseudomonadota bacterium | reverse complement strand
GAATTTGATGTGAAGGCCGAAAAATGGACGGGCCGCCACTGGAAGTACGTGATGGAAGCCAACCACCACGCCATTGGTGACTTCAACATGATCAACGACACCATGGGCATGATCATCGAGCGGGACAACGGCGAAGGCACGGCCGACAAAGTCTGCCCCGAAAGCCAGAAGCGCACTGACTGCTTCCATGACCTCGCAAAATTCAAACGTGTCTACAAAGTGGAGCTGACCGAGGCCAACGCCGGAGCCCCGCTGCGCAAGGTGGGCTACATCGACCTGATGGCCATTGCAGATCCCAACAAACTCGCGCGCAAACCGCTAACCAATGGCGTGCTGACCTTCCCGTTCTTCACCATTGAAAACGTGGACGTGGTGGATGCCACACACATCGTGGTAGGTAACGACAACAACCTGCCGTTCTCCAGCAGCCGCGAACCCAACAAGGCGGATGACAACGAACTCATCCTGCTTGATGTGGGAGAGTTTTTGCGGGCGAACTGAGACGGCGACTTCGCCCGAATCCATTCCCTACCCGTCAACGCATCAACGCCTCAATCTCGTCGGCCTTCACCGGCACGCCGCGACTGATCAGCTCGCAGCCGTTGGCCGTGACGATGGCGTCGTCTTCGATGCGGATGCCGATGTTGTGGAACTTCTCGGGCACGCCGTCCGCGGGACGCACGTAGATGCCCGGCTCGATCGTCAGCACCATGCCGGGTTGCAGAATGCGCGCCGGGCGGTTGATGATGACGTCACCCGTCAGGGCGTCTTTGCGCTCGGTGGTCTTGCCCAGCTCGGAAGGCTCCAGATAAGCCCCGCAGTCGTGCACATCCATGCCCAGCCAGTGACTGGTGCGGTGCATGTAGAAGGGAAAATACGCGCGCTTCTCGATCACGTCGTCCAGCGAACCCACCTTGTTTTTGTCCAGTAGGCCCACGTCGAGCATGCCCTGTGCCAGCACCTTCACACTGGCTTCGTGCGGGTCGGTGAAGCGTGCACCGGGTTTGGTGATGGCCACAGCCGCTTCCTGCGAGGCCACCACCAGGTCATATAGCGCACGCTGAGGCCCGGTGAATTTGCCGTTGGCCGGGAAGGTGCGGGTGATGTCGCTGGCATAACCGTCCAGCTCGCAACCGGCGTCGATCAGTACTAGCTCGCCGTCGCGCACCGGAGCGGCGTCAGCCCGGTAGTGCAACACGCAGGCGTTGGCACCGGCCGCAACGATAGAGCCGTAGGCGGGAAACTGCGAGCCGTGCAGGCGAAATTCGTGTAGCAGCTCGGCGTCCAGGTGGTATTCGCGAACCTGCTTGCCTTCGCGAAGCATCCGTGCCGAGAGCTGCATCGCGCGGATGTGCGCACCCGCGCTGATCTGCGCGGCGCGGCGCATGGTGTCCTGCTCGCTGGCATCCTTGAACAGGCGCATCTCGTCCAGAATGCCGCACAGGTCACGCTGCTGCTCGGGGCACATGGCACCCATGCGCACGCGGGCACGCAGACTGTTCAGCCAGCCGTCAACCTTCGTCTCCAGCCCCTTGTGAGTGGCAAATGGGTACCAGACCACGCCGCGGCTGTCCAGCAGCCTGGGCAACTGCGTGTCCAGCTCCTTGCTGGAAAACGCGGCGTCCATGCCCAGCACGTCGGGCGCTGCATCCGGGCCCAGCCGGAAGCCGTCCCAGATTTCGCGCTCCATGTCTTTGGGGGCGCAAAACAAGGTGCTTTGTCCGTCACCGCTGACCACCAGTGTGGCATTGGGCTCGGTGAAACCGGTCAAGTAATAGAAGTAGCTGTCCGCGCGAAACTGGAAGTCGTTGTCGCGGTTGCGCGGCTGCTCTGGCGCGGTGGGGATGATGGCTACGCCGTCAGGGCTCATTCGGGCGGCGAGGGTGGCGCGGCGCCGAGCGTAAATCGAAGAATTCATGGTTGTGTTCATGAGCGTGTATTCGCGTAATCTGCCGTTGTATCAGCTGCCATCAACTGGCAGGGAAGTTTGATTTAACCACTGAAGCCGCTCGGGTGTGCCCACATCGGTCCAAGGCCCTTTGTACAGTTCAGCCGAAACCAGGCCCCGGTCCATTGCGGCGCGCAGTATTGGTGCAAGCGGAGCTTTCAGGCCCACCGGGTTGCCGGCAGGAATGTTGCAGTAGGGCGGCGCGAACAGGGCGCTACGGTACAGACCGATGGTGCTGTAAGTGTGTTTGGGCGCCGGGTCGCCAGCGGGTACGTTCAACGCCAGCCCGTCGGCTGACAGACCAAAGTCGCCCTTGAGGTTGTGCCCGGGGTTAGGCACCAGCCAGATGTGCGCTAGCTTGCCGCTGGCCGCGAAGCGATCTGCAGCAGCCTTCGAGAACACAAAGTCCGGCGCAAACACATCACCTGCCAACACCCAGAACGCGTCGCCCAGCAGCGGCAGTGCCCGCACAATGCCGCCAGCCGTTTCCAGCGCGCCGCCAAAATCGATGCCTTCGTGGGAATAGGTGATTTTCAATGGCTCTGGCTTCAGTGGCTTTGGAGTTTGCTCTGAATTTGAAAGCTTTTTACGCGTATCCGGCGAGGGCTGGGGGCCAAACCCCCCCCAAAAACGGTCTGAAATCTGCTCGCCCAGCCAAGCCGTGTTCACCACCACGTCATGAAACCCGCCACGCGCCAGCGCCTCCAGCGGCCACTGAATCAGCGGCTTGCCGTGCACTTCCAGCAGGGGCTTTGGGCAGGTATCGGTCAGCGGGCGCATGCGCTCGCCGCGGCCGGCGGCAAGAATCATGGCTTTGGTGGTGGAAAGAGACATCTTTAGTTGGGCTTGGAGACGGGTCGAATAGTTCGCTGCAGTTTAGCGAGTTGACTCACCCATCGCGGCAAAGTCGCTGGCCGCACGCGCTGGCTACACTGGACCCCACCATGGAACTGTTCTTTCCCCTGATCCTGATTGCCGTTGGCGCGTTTTGGCTCAAATCCCGCGATCAGGCGGTACGCATTGCCCTGCTTGGCCAGCATTTAAGCCAGTACCGCATTGAAAAACTGATGGAAACCCTGACCGAGGGATATTTGCGCGCGCTGGGCGAAAAAGACCCGGTGCGGCGTGCGCAGGTATGGGACCTGTTCGCCACGCCTGAGAAAACGCTGTCCGATCAGTTCAACCGTTTCGCAGCCGGGTTTGCCGGTGTGGATGGCGCCCAGGCACGCGTGAGCACGTTGCCTATTGCCCTGCCCTATGCCGACAAGCTGTTTCCATCTGCCACGTTCGATGTGCGCAAGGTGTTTGCCATCCACGCCCAGGGCATCATGAAGGCGGTGGAAAACAGTCAGAGCCGCACACCCAAAGACCGGGCCTACACGCTCTCGGCCGAGCTCTTTTTAATGCAGCACACCTGCCACTGGTTCTGCAAATCCAGAGCGGTGGCTTCGGTCCGTCTGCAGGCGCGCCACAAGACGACTTATGCGCAGGTGCTGGCCTCGGTCGCACCTGAGACGCGGCTCGCCTATGCTGCCGCCTTGGGCATGCGGATGGTTCCTTAACCGGAACGGTAACGAGAACAATCCGGCTGCCGGTCCGGGCCCAGGCGGGCGCGTCGGTAAAATACCGGGTTTCCCCCAATCTCCAACCCCAATCTCCCGGAAACCCCCTTCAATGGCCAACACTCAAACAATGGCGAACGCGATTCGCGCACTCGCAATGGACGCGGTCCAGCAAGCCAACTCCGGCCACCCCGGCGCGCCCATGGGCATGGCCGACATGGCCGTTGCGCTGTGGGGCGACCACCTCAAACACAACCCGACCAACCCGCACTGGTTCGACCGAGACCGCTTCGTGCTGAGCAATGGCCATGCATCCATGCTCAACTACGCCGTGCTGCACCTCACCGGCTACAAGCTGCCCATGAGCGAGTTGAAAAACTTCCGCCAGCTGCACAGCAAGACCGCAGGCCACCCCGAAGTGGGTGTGACGCCGGGCATTGAAACCACCACCGGCCCGCTGGGTCAGGGCGTCACCAATGCGGTAGGTATGGCACTGGCCGAGAAGCTGCTGGCCAAAGAGTTCAACCGTGACGGTCATGAAGTCGTCAACCACAACACCTATGTGTTCCTGGGTGACGGCTGCCTGATGGAAGGCATCAGCCACGAAGCCGCCGCGCTGGCGGGCGCCTGGAAGCTGAACAAGCTGATCGCGCTGTATGACGACAACGGCATTTCCATCGACGGCAACGTGGCGCCCTGGTTCATTGACCAGACCTCGCTGCGTTTTGTGGCATATGGCTGGAACGTCATTGGCCCAATTGACGGACAGGATGCCGCTGCCGTGTCACGCGCCATCGCTGACGCCAGAAACAGCGCCGAGCGCCCCACACTAATCATCTGCAAAACCGCGATTGGCAAAGGCAGCCCCAACCGTGCTAACACCGCCAAGGCTCATGGGGAGCCGCTCGGCGCCGAAGAAATCAAGCTCACGCGCGAAGCGCTGGGCTGGAACTACCCGCCCTTCGTCATTCCCAAAGAGGTGTATGCCGACTGGGATGCCAAGGCTGCTGGTGCTGCCGCCGAAAAAACGTGGAACGACAAGTTTGCCGCGTACAAGGCTGCCCATCCTGATCTTGCCAAAGAGCTGGTGCGCCGAATGAAAGGCGAGCTGCCGAAAAACTTTGCACAAACCGCTGTGGATACGGTCATCGCGGCCCACACCAAGGCCGAAACTGTGGCCAGCCGCAAGGCATCACAACTGGCGCTGGAGTCTTTCACCGCTGCCCTGCCGGAGATGCTGGGCGGTTCTGCCGACCTGACTGGCTCCAACCTGACCAACACGAAGTCCACGCCGAACCTGCGCTTTGATCTGGCCGGCGACGTGGTGCAAACGCCAGAAGGTAAAGGCGGCCGCCACATCAACTACGGCGTGCGCGAATTCGGCATGGCCGCCATCATGAACGGCATTGCGCTGCATGGTGGCTACATCCCTTATGGCGGCACGTTCCTGACGTTCAGCGACTACAGCCGCAACGCGATTCGCATGGCCGCGCTGATGAAGCTGCGCGTGATTCACGTGTTCACGCACGACTCCATCGGTCTGGGCGAAGACGGCCCCACGCACCAGTCGATTGAGCATGCAGCTTCGCTACGCCTGATTCCGAATCTGGATGTTTGGCGCCCGGGTGATACGGCTGAAACCGCCGTGGCCTGGACCGTTGCGCTGGCCAACAAATCCAAACCCACGGCACTGCTGCTCAGTCGCCAGAACATCAGCTACGCGCCCAAGGGTGAGTCGGATGCAGCATCGGACGCAGCTACAGACGCATTCGGTCTGGACGCAATCAGCAAAGGTGCTTACGTGCTGGCCGAACCATCTGAAGTGGGCCTGAAGAAAAAAGCCCAAGCCGTCATCATTGCCACGGGCTCGGAAGTGCAGTTGGCACTCAAGGCGCAGGAGGTGCTGGCCGCCCGCAAGATCGCAGTTCGCGTGGTCTCCATGCCCAGCAACACCACGTTTGACAAACAAAGCGCGGCCTACAAGAGCGCCGTGTTGCCCGCAGGCATCCCCCGTGTGGCGGTCGAGATGGGTGTCACGGATGGCTGGTGGAAATACGGCTGCGCCGCGGTGGTGGGCATTGACACCTATGGCGAATCAGCACCGGCCCCGGTGTTGTTCAAGCATTTTGGCTTCACACCTGAAAATGTGGCCGAAACAGTTCAGAAAGTATTGATCCAGCGCTAAGTCTTGCCCGGGTTTTTGGCGCATGCTGTAACAGGTCGGGTTTTTGTGTTTTAACTATTGGAGTGAGCAAATGGCAATCAAACTAGGCATCAACGGCTTCGGCCGAATCGGGCGCAACGTGCTGCGCGCAGCGGTACAGAACTTTGCGGACATCGAAGTCGTGGGCATCAACGACCTGCTCGAGCCCGACTACCTGGCCTACATGCTCCAGT
>JAKQJK010000149.1 GCA_029561195.1 Pseudomonadota bacterium | reverse complement strand
GCGCCCAGCACATCACGCTCCTGAACATCAAGCCCTGGTGGTGAATCTGCCAGGTGGGGCGGCAAATCGACTGCTTCACGCGGATCGCGGGCGCTTCCAAGGTGCGATACTTGGCCTCATGTGGTTGGAACTCTTATCCGTCCGTCAAACAAAACGCGGACAGCGCGCGCCAAGCCAACCAGCTGGCACAAAACGCGTCCACCGTTGCCATCAAGGGGGGTGAGGTGGTGGGCCAAGTCGTGGAAACCATGAAGGGAATCAACGAAGCGTCGCGCAAGATTTCCGACATCATCAGCGTGATCGATGGCATCGCATTTCAGACCAATATTCTGGCGCTGAACGCTGCTGTCGAAGCAGCGCGGGCCGGCGAACAGGGTCGCGGCTTTGCCGTGGTGGCATCCGAAGTGCGTGCACTGGCGGGCCGTTCAGCTGAAGCGGCAAAGGAGATCAAGACATTGATTGGAGCCAGCGTCGACCGGGTCGAGCACGGCACAACGCTGGTTGACCAAGCGGGCGCAACCATGAATGAAGTCGTCAGCGCTATCAAGCGCGTAACCGACATCATGGGAGAAATCAGCGCCGCCAGCCACGAGCAGTCCTTGGGAGTGGCACAGGTTGGTGAGGCCGTGGGTCATATGGACCAGACCACCCAACAAAACGCCGCTCTGGTGGAGCAAATGGCTGCAGCAGCCAGCGGACTAAAGAGCCAGGCCCAAGACCTGGTTCAAGTCGTAGCAGTTTTCAAGCTGGGTTCTCGTTAACCCCACTGCACCTTGCTGTTGGAGCTGTACCAGGTCTCCACACGGGTAGAGACTTCGTTTTCAATGCGCGAGCGCTTGATCTTCATGGTGGGTGTCAGTAAGCCGTTCTCGATGCTCCAAGGCTCCTGCGCCACAACGATCATCTGCAGCTTTTCGTGGCTGATCAAGCCGGCGTTGACATCCTTGAGCAATTGCGCCAGCTGGGCTTCCACGTCCTTGCGGAACGCGGCATCCTTGAGCTTGGGCCGCACATCTTCACCCAGCACCACCATGGCATATGCGGCTGGCTGGCCCAGGCCGGAGACCATGCTCATCTCGATCAGGGGGTGCGCGTTCAAGCTGTTCTCGATGGGCGCTGGCGCCACGTACTCGCCCTTGGAAGTCTTGAAAATTTCCTTCACCCGTCCGGTGATCTTCAGCAGGCCATCGGCGCGGCGCTCGCCACGGTCGCCGGTACGGAAGAAGCCATCGGCGGTGAACACCTCGGCATCCAGATCAGGGCGCTTGTAGTAACCCACCAGCTGACCGGGGGACTTGATGAGAATTTCACCCTCTTCGCTGATGCGCACTTCCACGCCTGGCAAGGGCACGCCCACGCAACCCGGCGCATTGATTTCCGGTGTGGAATTGTGCGAGTAGGCAAAGTCCTCCGACATGGCATAGCCCTCAATCATGTTGAGGCCCAGGCGTTGGTACCAGGAGATGAGCTCTGCCGGAATGGGCGCAGAGCCGCTGCCCGCCAGCAACGCCTGGTCCAGGCCCAGGTTCTTCAAAACCTTGCGCTTCACAATGCCGCTCAAAATCGGAATGCTGAGCAGGCGGTTGAGCTTCTTGGGCGGCATCTTGGCGAATACACCCTGCTGGAACTTGAGCCACAGGCGGGGAACCGAGATGAACGTGGTGGGCCTTGCACGGTTCAAATCCGCCACAAAGGTGTCCAGGCTTTCGGAAAAGAATACATGCGTCTTGCCGTCCACCATGGACATGGCCTCCACCCAGGCCCGCTCAAACACGTGCGCCAGCGGCAAGTAGGACAGGATGCGGTTGTCATCGATATCACCAATGCGCGATTTGACGTCTTTGGCAATATTCTCGGCAACCTTGGTGATGCGTTCAAAGCTGTGCATCACGCCCTTGGGCGTGCCAGTGGAGCCCGATGTGTACAACAGGATGGCGATATCCTTGCCATCGCGCGCGATGCGCCCGGTCAGGGGCTGGGTACGTCCGGTGATGGCATCCCACTGCTCGTAGCTGTTTTTGGGAGCCAAAGGGAACGAAATGCAGGGCAAGGTTGCGGGCACGCCGGGTTTTTGTGCGGGCCAGGTATCGAGCTTGCCGACAAACAGCAAACTGGCACCGCTGTGCTCCAGAACGTAGCTGATGGTCTCTGCCGTCTCGGTTGGGAAGATCGCCACGGTTGTGCAGCCCGCCATCCAGATCGCCAGCTCCGCCATGAAGAAGTGCGCGCAATTCTTGGACAGCAATGCAATGCGTGCACCGGGCTCCAGACCTTGCGCCTTGATGTGCGCAGCCATGCGGCGCGCCTGGTCCAGCGTCTGGCGCCAGGTGTAATCAATCACTTGCCCGCCACCAATGGGTTGGGTCAGGTAAACCCGGTCAGCCAGCTTGGCCTCATGGTCATAAACATAGTCCAGAATCAGTTTGGGTTTGGCCACCGCGGGTCTCCTTGAAAAGAATCGGAAAGAATACCGCATTAGGCGGCTCCCGACACCGGGAAAAGCCCTTAGAGACAGCGCCCTGTCGCTGGGCGCGGCCTATCTGGCCGGGCTAACGGTGGGCGTCTACCAAAACACCGACGAGCTGACGGATTTGTGGCGCTCCGAACGGCGCTTTTTGCCCACGCTGGACCGACCACGCGCCCAGGAGCTGATGGAGCGCTGGG
>JAKQJK010000015.1 GCA_029561195.1 Pseudomonadota bacterium | reverse complement strand
TGGGCCTCAATGGGCCTGATCCAGGTTTTTGGCAGAAACGCCAGTGCCAGGCGACCCGGTGCCGGGAAAGAGTCGTGATGCAGCCGGTGATAACACGCAAAAAAAATAGCTAACAAGAGAACTGAGCAATGGCCTTCCTTGAAATATCCAATCTGAAAAAAACATTCGGCAACCAGACTGCAGTCCACGACTTCCAGATGAATATCGAGCGCGGGGAGTTTGTGACCTTTCTCGGCCCCTCGGGCTGCGGCAAGACCACTATCCTGCGCATGGTGGCTGGGTTTGAATCCCCTTCGGCCGGCGTCATCCGGTTTGACGGCCGAGATGTGACTCATCTACCTACCAACCAGCGCAATATCGGCATGGTGTTCCAGTCATATGCACTTTTTCCGAATATGACAGTCGCGCAAAACATCGGCTTTGGGCTCAAAGTAGCCAACATGCCGCAAGAGCAGGTCCGTTCACGGGTAGACGAAATGCTCTCGCTGATCAAATTAGCCGCGCTCGGGGGACGATATCCGTGGCAGTTGTCCGGAGGCCAGCAGCAGCGTGTCGCCTTGGCGCGCGCACTTGCCAACAAGCCGCAAGTGTTGCTTCTTGACGAGCCCCTTTCTGCTCTGGACGCCAAAATCCGAGTGTCGCTCCGGGAGGAGATCAGGGCCTTACAGCGCGAACTGGGCATCACATCCATCTTCGTAACCCACGACCAAGAAGAAGCACTGTCCATCTCAGATCGGGTGGTGGTACTCAATGAGGGGCGGGTAGAGCAAATCGGTACCCCCTCCGAGGTGTACAACTTTCCCCGCACACGCTTCGTTGCATCCTTCGTCGGTACGCTCAACTTGTTGTCGGGTGTGGTGGGCGACCCCAGTACGGGCCAGATTGCCGTTGGAAACCAAAATTTGGTTACCACCCACCCGATGACAGGTGCTCTGGCTGGGCAGACACGCGCCCTCGCCATTCGGCCTGAAGCAATCGTATTCGAGCCCCCCCAACCCGGGCGGAACTCCCTGACTGCGACAGTCGAAGAGGTTAATTTTCTGGGCGCCATCGTTCGCATTCGTGCAAGACTTGAAGGTGCGGTGATCTCGCTGGACGTTTTCAACGACCCCAACCAAGTACTGCCGCAACGCGGTGAAAACGTTACGCTGGGGTTCTCCCGGGAAAATTTACTGGTACTTGAATAGCCGTGGGGCCGGATGGGTGCATGGACGTTCCGCGTGCACATATTCATGAACCGTGATACCGTTATGGCGGTGTTTTAACGTAACCCTCAACAGGTGCACGGATGCGCAGGCCAGCCCTTTACAGTAGCTCGAGTCGGTCCATCAACGATTCAGACAGCGCGCAGCCATTGCAGGGCCCTGTCAACTCCAACGGGCAGCACCAAACTCTGCGTGGACGATTTCGGGCTATGTTTCGATTCGCCCGTCATGACACCCGAGCGTTATGGACGGTCATTGGGCTGCTTTCTTTGCTTTTGCTAGCGACGCTGTGGCTGGCCCTGCTTCGGCCAGGAGCCAGACAGCTGACGCAGACAGATATTGATGCAGCTGTCTTGAAAACCCTGGAAAGCAATGTCCTGCCGTCGCCTGCCGCCAAAGCCTATGAGGCCATTCTTCCCTCGCTTGTCCGAGTGACAAGTTATGTAAAAAACAAAGATGGAGATGAAGACATCGAACAGGCCGTAGGCACTGGCGTCGTCATCATAGACAAGGGCATCATCCTTACAAACCTTCACGTGATACAAGGCGCGGAAACAATCAAAGTCGTTTTTTCTGACGGCCTGGAGTCCACCGCTTCAGTCAAAGGCACACAAGAAAGCGATGATCTCGCTGTATTGCAGGCCCATAAAATTCCCGATGATTTGCATGCAGCCACTATGCGATCTACTGCAGACCTTGTCCCCGGAGATCAAGTCGTAGCAGTGGGATTCCCTTTTGGCATTGGCCCATCCGTCTCATCTGGTGTAGTGTCTGGACTTAAGCGGGTGTTCAGATCGCCTCAGACAAATCAGGAAATATCGAACCTGATTCAGTTTGATGCCGCTGCAAACCCAGGCAATTCCGGCGGGCCGTTGGTCACCATGGACGGTCAAGTGGTGGGCATTGTTACTGCTATTCTTAACCCGGGACGGCAGCGGACATTTATCGGTATTGGCTTTGCAGTCCCCATCGAAAATGCGGCTTCTGCCGTCGGACTTCATCCTTTTTAGGAAAGGCTCCTGTCTTATGGAACACAACGATATCCCATCTGCATCAGTCGACGATACAGCGTTGCTGATGGAAAAAATCCTCTATGAGGTCAAGCGCATCGTAGTTGGCCAGGATCGCTTTCTTGAGCGCGTAATGGTTGCCATCCTGGCACAAGGTCACTTGTTGGTTGAAGGCGTTCCCGGTCTGGCCAAAACACTCACGGTCAAGACATTGGCTAACACCGTGCGTGGTAACTTCAAGCGCATACAGTTCACCCCTGACCTAGTCCCGGCCGATTTGATTGGCACCCGGATCTTTAACCAAAAAACAGGCGAATTCAGCACTTCTCTAGGCCCCGTTTTCACCAATCTGCTGCTGGCAGACGAGATCAATCGTGCACCGGCCAAAGTACAAAGTGCGTTGCTGGAAGTGATGCAGGAACGTCAGGTCACGATAGCGGGAGAGACTCATAAAGTGCCAGCTCCGTTTCTGGTGATGGCCACACAAAACCCTATTGAAACCGAGGGCACCTATCCGCTTCCAGAGGCTCAGGTAGACCGTTTCATGATGAAAGTGCTGGTGGACTACCCCACTGATGAAGAAGAATTCGTTATCGTTCAGCGTGTGACGGGACCGGCAGTAGAGGTTACGGCTGTAGCCACCACCGAGCAACTGGCAGCGCTGCAACGGGAGTGTCGCAACGTGTATGTGGATCCTTCTCTGGTTCAGTACGCCGTTCGGCTGGTATCTGCAACCCGCACACCGGAAAAGCATGGGCTTAAAGATCTGGCGCGATTCATCACTTTTGGTGCCAGCCCACGAGCCACTATCAACCTGACAGAGGGAGCGCGCGCTTTGGCCATGCTGCGGGGACGCACTTATGCATTGCCTGAAGATATGGTGGACCTCGTGCCTGACGTTCTGCGGCATCGGTTGGCACTGTCCTACGAGGCGCTATCTGAAGGCCTGACTTCAGATGCCATCACAGCAAAAATCATGGCCAAAATACCGCCCCCTGCCAAACCCCTGGAACACGAGAAGCTGGCAGCCTAAAAAGCCTTCAACGCGAAGAACCCTGCCCGTACAGCCGTTATGTTTGGTCTTTTCAAACCAAAGAGTGTTGCCCACGCAGACGGGGCTGGATCCACTCCGTCACACCAGGCACTGATATCCACTAACCACCAAGCGGAGCATGTGCTTCGGCGTCTGGAATGGACTGTGATCCGCAGACTGGATGGGCTGTTGCAGGGGGACTACCGCACGTTGTTACGTGGGACTGGGCTGGATTTGGCTGATCTAAGAGAATATCAGCACCATGATGATGTGCGATATATCGACTGGAATGTGACCGCACGCCTCCAAACGCCCCATGTTCGTGTGTTTACGGAAGACAGAGAAATGGCCGCCTGGTTTCTGCTGGATCTTAGTCCTTCCGTGGATTTTGGGTCAGGCGATCAGCACAAAAAAAATGTCTCCGTCGAATTTGTAGCCACGCTCGCTCGTCTGTTGACACGGCATGGTAACCGGGTCGGTGCGCAGTTGTATGGAACCGGGGTAGATACCGTGATCCCAGCACGTAGCGGTCGATTGCATGTGTTGCACCTGTTGCATTGCATGTTGAACAGGCCTGTCGCTACGGATACTGCGGGAACCCAGCTGCATGAATTGCTGCAGTCTGCTGTGACTGCTATCAAACGACGCTCTACCGTGTTCGTCGTGTCCGATTTCATCAGCAGTCCCGGCTGGGAAAAACCCTTGGGGCAGCTCGCTCAGCGGCACGAAGTCGTTGCCGTTAGGCTAATGGATCCCATGGAGTTGGAACTTCCTGACTTGGGCCTGATTCCCATCAGGGATGCTGAAACAGGTGAACAGTTACTCGTTGACACCCATGATGCAGGTTTTCGCAGACGGTTTTCCCGTATCGCGGCCCAGCGTGAAGCCGAACTGCGACTGTCGCTGGCAAGAGCAGGTGTGGACACACTGGAGTTATCAACAGATGATGATCTGGTCAACGCGGTACTTCGCTTCACTGAGTTGCGCAAACGCCGCACCCAACTGGCAGGTGCGGGCAAGGCTAGTGGCATGCGCAGGCACCTGACGGCGGTAGCCTGAACACTTATACGGAGAACAGCCATGAACTCTCCCTTGACATTCATGTGGCCCCAGTTCCTGTGGCTTTTGCTGGCAGTGCCACTGCTGGTTGCTATATATGTATGGTTATTGCGCCGCAAAAAGAAAGTCATGCTGCGCTACGCAAGTCTGTCCATCGTTAAGGAGGCGATGGGGACTGGCCAGAGTATCCGCCGGCACATCCCACCCATTCTGTTCCTGCTAGCCATCGCGGCCATGCTACTGGCTGCATCGCGCCCATTCGCCGTGATCACCCTCCCTTCGCAACAGGAAACAATCATCCTGGCGATGGACGTGTCAGGTAGCATGCGCGCCACTGATGTCAAACCAAATCGGCTGGTGGCCTCGCAAAATGCAGCCAAGGCTTTTCTCGCTCAACTGCCCCGGAATGTCAGAGTCGGGATTGTGGCCTTTGCGGGCACTGCTCAAGTGGTTCAACCTCCAACATTGAGCCGGGAAGATCTGGTTGTCGCTATCGACAAATTCCAGATGCAACGGGCCACTGCCATTGGGAGCGCCATCGTGGTGTCTCTGTCCGAATTGTTCCCCGATGCCGGAATTGACCTCTCCGCCATGACTTATGGCAACGGGCGCCCAAGGGGTATTCCAATTGATCAGGCGCCAAAGCAGGAAAAGAAAGACTTCGTTCCCGTAGCCCCCGGATCATATGGTTCAGCCGCCATCATTTTGCTGACTGATGGCCAGCGAACAACGGGGGTAGACACAATGGAAGCTGCAAAAATGGCTGCCGACAGAGGGGTTCGGGTGTATACAGTTGGTGTAGGAACGGTCGATGGTGAAACCATTGGTTTTGAAGGCTGGTCCATGCGGGTGCGGCTTGATGAAGTGACTTTGAAAGCAGTCGCTACCAACACACAGGCTGAATACTTCTACGCTGGTACTGCTGAGAATTTACAGAAGGTCTATGAAAAACTCAGTTCACGCCTGACTGTCGAGAAGAAGGAAACCGAGATTTCAGGACTTCTGGCACTTGTTGCGGCCATATTGGCCATCATGTCGGCAAGCCTGTCATTGCTATGGTTTAACCGGATCCTTTAGCAAGGCGAAGATCAGGTGATGATTGGCCAACGTAACTCCTCAATCACGGCACTCTGCAAATCGGTTACCAGTTTCGCCAATTGACCGTGCAAGTCCTCGAGCCGCTGCAACTTTTCTGCAGATGCCGCCTCGTATCCACCGGATAGGCCCGTACTTGTGATGTCGTGGCTTAACCGATACATCGTGTCCTGAACAGGTTCAATCGCTGAAAATGCCGCGAGGTAGCCGTATCGTGTCCTGCCGCGGTTCGCGTACCAGATGGAAAACCGTCCGTGATGCTGATCCGGCAACTGCTGCGCACCATTAAGAGAGCTGGGGTCGGTAACAGCCATTGTGACGCGCTGCTTCCACTTCGCAAGGTCCCGATGCGCCAGAAGCAGAGGAAAGTCATCCAGCTGCCACGGCACATTTGCCCAGATCGCCCAATTGGGGTCCGGCACAAATTGCTCGGCCCAGGCCCAAACGGGGTCTGGCAACATAGCAGGAGCGATGCTGTCTCCTTGAGCAATATCACAGCCCAGACGCATCAGCATGATGCCGTGCTCTGAAGTTTCCACTCCCTCAGCCACGATGGATCGGTTAAACACCGAGGCCAGGCTGATGACAGCCTCCACCAACGCGAGGTCTTCCTGGTCATCCAGCATATCCCGCACAAAAGACTGATCAACTTTAAGTGTGTTGGTCGACAGCCGCTTCAAATACGTCAACGACGAATATCCAGTGCCAAAGTCATCCAGCGCGAATCGGACACCCAACTCCTGCTGGCAAGCCAGGACCAGCCTGCCAACGTGTTGAATGTCTCCTAAGGCGGCTGACTCCACAATCTCCAACTCCAGCATATTGGGCGGAACATCTGGATGGCGATCAAGGATGGCTTTCAGTCGGGGCAAAAAGTCAGGATGCTGAAAATGACGGGCAGCAATATTCACACCTACAGGCCAGATCCGCCCCTGCGCTGACCAGCGCTCGATCTGCGCCAGCGCCTCGGAGGCAACCCATTCGCCAATATCGACTATCAGGCTGGCGTGTTCAACCAGCGGCAAAAACTCAAGAGGACGGACGACTCCATTTTCCGGATGTTGCCAGCGCAATAACGCTTCCATACCCACCACCCGGCCCGTGCGCATATTGACCTTGGGCTGATAGTACACACGGAACTCACCATTTTCAAAAGCCTGTTTGATACGCTCAATCTGCTGACGGTGATTAAGGCCCTCACGGTCCAGCGCCACGTCAAAAATGTGGTGACGATTGCGACCCTCATCTTTGGCTTGGTACATGGCCAGATCAGCGTGACGCAGCAAGGTGTCGGGGTCGGACTCATCCAGCGGGTAGACGGCCACGCCGATGCTCGCGGAAATAAGTATCTTCTCCCCTTCGATGGCATAGGGCGCTGCCATAGCATCCTGAATCCGACGCAGCATAAGCTCGGTTTCACCAATGTCTTTCAGGTCACCGAGCAAGAGGACAAACTCATCGCCGCCCAGCCTGGCTACGGTATCTTCGCCCCGAACCGCACGGGCAAGGCGCTCGGACAATTCAACCAGCAACATGTCTCCTGCTTCATGGCCGAAGGTGTCGTTGACAGGTTTGAAACCATCGAGATCGAGCATGCAAACAGCCAGCAAACAGCCTTGGCGCTGTGTACTGGCCATAGCCCGCGTAAAACGGTCGGCCAGAAGCGCCCTGTTTGGCAGACCCGTCAACGCATCGTGCCCAGCCTGCCAGCTAACTTCATCCATGCGCTGGCGACGGTCTGTAATGTCTCTGGCCAGCAAAATAAAGCGGGGGTCATGTCCTTCCTCGACTGGTTTGCGCGCAACGGAAAGTTCAAACCAGACCCTCCCCTGTGGCAACTCCAGCGCATATTGATGCCCTTGCGACTGACCCAGCTCATGGGCCTCCTTCAGAGCCAGCATCACCTCGCTGGCCGCCTCGGCTGGCAACACTTGAGCCGCACGTTTTCCGACGATAGATGAGGACGGGGCCGTCAACAGATCTTCACGCCCGCTGTGCAAGCCGTGTATCAACCCGTCAAGCCCGACTTCAAACAACAGGTCTGGAATAGCATCCAGCGTGGCTTGCAGCTGATTTTGTACGGCAGCAATAACCCTGGCCTGTTCAAAACGCTGCGTCATGTCACGCAACAAAGCGTGCAAAACGACCGACCCCTTCATCTGGATCGAAGTGAGAGTAACCTCAACCGGAACCACCGTGCCGTCTTTCTTCAGGTGAATCCAGTCAAATCGCTGATGCCCCACCTGCTCGGTTGTCGCCATGATCTCGGCTGCCTTCTCGGAGGAAAATCGCCCGTCAGGCTGAAACCGTGGCGAGATATCCTGGAAGGTGTGATTCAGCAATTGCTGGCGGCTGCTAAAACCCAACTGCATCAATGCAGCGAGATTGCAGGCGATGATGCGTCCTTTCTTGATCAGCATCACGGGGTCATGCGCATCTTCAAACAGACGCCTGAAGGTGGCTTCGCTTTCATTAAGCGACTGCAACAGCTTTTGCACTTCATCTGCCATGTTATTGAAGGCGTGCGCCGCAGCCCTGGTTTCGGGCGCTCCAATTTCGGGCACACGCACATGGTGTTCGCCCAGTTTGAACTTGTTGGCAGCAGTTGACAAACGCTGCAGCGTTGTGAGGTTGGCGCGCAGAATGTACTGAATACTCACCACCAGCAGGACAAGCAATAAAACAGCTGTCGGCGCTTGAGCGAGTACGCGCCGCCACAACTTGTTCACGAGGGGAGCCGGATTGGTACGCAATGTCAGGTCGCCGTACACCACACCTTCAAGAGTGACCGGAGTGGTAGTTTCAAAGGCATCCAGATCCAGAAATTTTGCAAACCAGTCCGGCGCGTTCAACTGAACAGCATCAGAATTGGTTGCCGTCAGAACAGTTTTCTGGAATCGCCAGGTGACTTGGTCAATCGAGGAGCGGGTTTTGACATGTTGGGACAGTAACCACTCAATAGTGGAGACGTCTCCCCGGGAGGCAATTTTGGCAATTGCCGGGGCCATCAACTTGCGAACTTCCTGCACTTGCTCGTTGTTACGCGAAATGCCTTCCGACTTTTCATCTTGAATCAGGAAAATTGATCGTCCAATGAGTGCCAGAACAATCAGAAGGACAACAGGCAGCAACAACCTTGCAAGCAGCCCCTTGCCGCTCCAATGTTGCTTGAGGCGATTGATCAATGAGCCCTCCGCAAAGAATTCTCCTGAGATGTATTCGTCATCGTACCCGAGCAAGCGACGAAATCGAGGCGCATTGCGGACAAAATCACCCCTGCAAAACGCCAGCGACAAGCTGCAGTTGCCGGCCGCAACGTGCCGCAAGCGCCTGGTCGTGGGTCACCACGACGAACGCCGTTCCATGGGTTTGCGCCAGTTCCAGCATCAGCTCGAACACACCGTTAGCTGTGGCACGATCAAGATTGCCTGTCGGCTCGTCAGCCAGCACACAGGCCGGCTGCGTGACCAGGGCCCTTGCCAGCGCGACCCGCTGCCGCTCACCGCCGGACAATTCGGCCGGCCGATGGTGCAGGCGATACTGTAAACCCACCTTGGCCAACATCTGCCCAGCTTTCAGTGCGCTGCCTTCGGGCGACATGCGTCTGATCCACAGCGGCATCGCCACGTTGTCCTGCGCGCTGAACTCGGGTAACAGGTGATGAAACTGGTAGACGAAGCCAAGATGAGCGTTTCGCAGACGTCCCTGCTCGGCAGCACTCTGACTGGCAAGGTCCTTACCCTGAAGTTCCACTGACCCCTGGGTTGGCGCATCCAGCCCGCCCAGCAAATGCAGCAGGGTGCTTTTGCCTGAGCCGGAAGCACCCACAATCGCAACCGTTTCACCTGCATGTACCTGGAGATCAACTCCCTGAAGCACGGTGACATCCAGCCGGCCTTCGGTGAAGCGCTTGGTCAGGCCACGCGCGCTCAGCACAACATCATTCATATCGCAACGCCTCGGCCGGATTGACGCGACTGGCTCGCCAGCTGGGATAGATCGTCGCCAGAAAGGCCAGCACCAGCGAGATGACGGCAATGGGCATGATGTCCGCGCTTTGCGGATCACTGGGCATGCGATTGATCAGGTAAATATCTTTGGGTAAAAAACTGGCGCTCAGCAACCGTTCCAGCGCAGGCACGATCACATCAATATTGAAAGCCACACCCAGCCCAAGCGCCAAGCCAGCCAGCGTGCCAATAACACCCACCATTGCGCCCTGAACCACAAAGATGCCCATGATACTGGCCGGACTGGCACCCAGCGTTCGCAAAATTGCAATGTCGGCACGCTTGTCGGTGACCGTCATCACCAGCGTGGAAACCAGGTTGAAGGCAGCCACGGCAACGATGAGAGTGAGGATGATGAACATCATGCGCTTTTCAAGCTGTACTGCCGAGAACCAGGTGCGGTTCTGGCGTGTCCAGTCGCGAATGATGAGATCACCCGTCAGGCTCAGCGCCAGTTGCGCGGCAACCGTACGCGCTTCGTGCAGGTCCTTTAGCTTCAGCCGGATACCGGTGGGTCCTTCCAGACGAAATATCTTCGCAGCATCGTCCTGGTGAATCAGCACCAGTGCTGAATCATATTCATAGTGGCCCGAGTCAAAGGTGCCCACAACCGTCATCTGCTTGAGACGGGGCACCACGCCTGCCGGGGTAACCTGGCCACTGGGCGCAATCAGCGTGACCTTGTCGCCTAGGCGCACGCCCAGACTGCGAGCCAGTTCGCCGCCCAAAACAATGCCGAAATCACCGGAGATCAACTGTGACAAGCCTGTGTTTTTCAACTCCACGGCGAGATCGGTCACCTCCGGTTCCCGGGCCGGATCAATCCCCCGAACTATGGTGCCTTTCATGTCCTCACCCCTTGCCAGCAGTGCCTGAGACGCTATAAAAGGCGCAGCGCCGATCACTTGGGGATTTTTGCGCGCTTCCGCCAGGGTGGCGTCCAGATCAGGCAAGGCGGCGCCATTTGGCGCGAGGATTTCGATGTGCGACACCACGCTCAGCATGCGGTCGCGCACCTCTTTTTGAAACCCGTTCATCACGCTGAGCACGATGATCAAAGCGGCCACTCCCAACGCTATGCCCAGCATGGAAACGCCAGAAATGAAGGAAATGAAACCGTTTCGCCGGGTAGCGCGTCCGGCGCGGGTGTAGCGCCAGCCAAGAATGAGTTCGTAAGGGATTTGCATCAAATGTGAAAACGGCAGGGCCCAATTATTCGCGAGGAATGCCACCCGGCACGCCTTCTGCCAAGAATAACGCGAAGATTATTCGATCAGACCCACAAATAGAGACCCGTGACACGAATTAACCGCATGCCCAACATCTTCCTCCCGCTTCTCCGGGACAATACGGTCCATGCACCTGCTGATTCCTTTTGCCTGCATCAACTCCTCCGGTGCCCATCAAGCGCTGCAGGGCACCACCCTGCCTCATCTGGAAAAACTGCTGTCACGCATGTCTGAGCTCAAAACCGATCAGGGCGACCTTCAGACCCTGTCGCCACCCCACGAGCGGACGCACGCCCACCTACTGGGTCTGATGCAGCCACTCCCAACGCAGGCAATGCCCAACGACGGCAGAATTCCCTGGGCTGCCTGGAGCCTGGCCCAGTCTGGGCGCGACCCTGGCAACGGCGCATGGGCCCTGATTTCGCCCTGCCACTGGACCGTAAATAGCGATCACATCGTGATGGGTGATCCGCAGGCACTGGGCTTGAGTGAGGCTGAATCCCGCGCCCTGCTTCAGTCTGTTCAGCCCTATTTTGAAGAAGATGGTCTCGCCATCGAATTCGCAAAACCTGATCAATGGCTGGCCCACGCGGAGCTCTTTCGGGGCATGGCTTCAGCCTCTGTAGACCGGGTTGCAGGAGCAAATATTGATGACTGGCTTCCAAAGATGGCGCAGGCCGCACCCCTGCGCCGTCTTCAAAATGAAATGCAGATGCTTCTTTACACCCACCCCGTGAACGACAAGCGTACCGCCAGAGGCCTGCAAACGGTTAACTCTTTTTGGGTCAGCGGCACTGGAGCATTGCCTGAGCGCACCCAGCCAGTGCCTTCTTCAAATGATCCGCTGCAAATTGCCAGTGATCTTCGAAATGCAGCCATTGCCCAGGACTGGGTGGGTTGGATTCAGGCATGGAAAATACTGGACAGGACTCAATGTGCGGCCTTGCTGCGTGAGGCTGAGGCTGGCAACTACGCCCGCCTCACCTTATGCGGCGAAAGCCACGCCATGACCCTTGATACCCGGAAAACCGGGTTTTTTGACCGGATTAAGCGTCGTTTTGGCCATCAGCCCTTATATTCATTGCGTGACAAGCTATGAAAATAGTAGCAAGAGATATTCCACCCCGTGCCGTCTGGGCCCTTGAACAGGCCGGCGTGCATCCGCTGCTGGCGCGTTTGTTTGCGGCACGTGGCGTGCAGAGCAAGGACGAACTCGATGATGGACTCAGCCGCCTGCTGCCCCCATCGGGCATGCTGGGTACGGCGCAAGCGGCCGCGTTGCTGGCCGACGCCATTGCGCAGAACAAACGCCTGTGCATCGTGGCCGACTACGACTGTGATGGCGCTACGGCTTGCGCCGTCGCCATGCGTGGCTTGCGGCTGCTGGGCGCCAAACAGGTGAGCTACATTGTTCCCGACCGGGTGGTCGACGGTTATGGCCTCACCAGCCCCATTGCGCAGCGAGTCAAGGACAGCGGCGCCGAGGTGTTGATCACCGTGGACAACGGCATTGCCAGCATGGACGGCGTGGCCACCGCCAAAGCACTGGGCCTGCAGGTGCTGGTGACCGACCATCACTTGCCCGCTTCCACGCTGCCTGATGCGGATGTAATCGTCAACCCGAACCAGCCCGGCTGCACGTTTGAGAGTAAGTCCATCGCCGGTGTCGGCGTGATGTTTTATGTGCTGCTGGCGTTGCGCTCCGAATTGCGCCAGCGCGGTGTCTTCACGGTGGAAAACCAGCCCAAGCTGGACGCGCTGCTGCCGCTGGTTGCGCTGGGCACCGTGGCAGACGTGGTGAAACTCGATGCCAACAATCGCCGCCTCGTCGCTCAGGGGCTAAAACGGGTCCGAGCCCTCGTCCTGCCTGCGGGGATAGCTAGTCTTTTTGTAGCAGCTGGCCGGGTGGCCAAAGTAGCCACCACCTTCGATTTCGGCTTTGCGCTGGGGCCCCGCATCAACGCCGCCGGGCGCCTGTCCGACATGACACTGGGCATTGAATGCCTGCTGACGGACGATGCCGGGCGCGCCGATGAACTAGCCAAAATGCTGGACGGCATCAATCGCGAACGCCGCGAACTTGAGGGTGACATGCGTGATCAGGCCATGCAAATCGCAGAGTCGCTGTTCGACGAGGGGGACGAGCCACCACCCGCCATTTGCGTCTTTGACCCTGATTTTCACGAAGGCGTGGTCGGCATCGTGGCCTCGCGAATCAAGGACAAGCTGCACCGCCCCAGTTTTGTGTTCGCTGCCAGCGCCGCGCCAGGCAAGGAGCACGAACTCAAGGGATCGGGTCGCTCCATTCCCGGCTTTCACCTGCGCGACGCGCTGGACCTGGTAGCCAAGCGTTATCCCGACGTGCTGCTGCGGTTCGGTGGTCACGCCATGGCGGCCGGTTGCACCATCGCCGAGGAGCACTTTGACGACTTTGAGCAGGGCCTGAACGAGGTTGCTCAAGAATGGCTGGACGCCGCCACGCTGACCCGCCGTATCGATACCGATGGTCCGCTGGCACCCGAATACCGTCGCATTGACCTGGTGGACACACTGCACCATGAAGTGTGGGGGCAAGGCTTTGCACCGCCAACCTTCAGTGAAGAAGTGGAAGTGGTATCACAACGGCTGGTGGGCGAAAAGCACCTGGCATTGAAGCTCAAGCACCAGGGCTCTCCAGTGGACGGCATCTGGTTCGGCCGCACCGAACCCCTGCCCGCACGGGTCAAACTGGCGTTCCGACTGGATGCGGACGAGTGGAACGGCGTGCGCCGCGTGCGGTTTCTGGTTGAAGGGGCTGAGGTCTGACCAGGGCCAGATTCAGCAGAAAAATGTCACAGCGCCTAAAATGGCTAGGTGACATCCATCCTGAACGCAGACCTCCATTGCCATTCCGTTGTCTCCGACGGCACCCTGACACCCGAAGAGCTAGCTGCGCGCGCCAGGACCAACGGCGTGGAACTGTGGTCACTCACAGACCACGACGAGATTGGTGGACAGCATCGTGCCGCCGCTGCAGCAAAAACCCAGGGGATGCGTTACCTCACAGGCACCGAAATCTCAATCACCTTCATTGGCAAAACCGTTCACATCGTGGGCCTGGGATTTGATGCCGATGACCTGGCACTCAAACAGGGTCTGATGCAAACTCGCGGCGGGCGCGGCCAGCGGGCTATGGAAATGTCAGACGGCCTGGCCAAAGTTGGCATCCATGGGGCCTACGAAGGAGCGCTCAAGTTTGTGGGTAACCCGGAGCTGATCTCGCGAACCCACTTTGCGCGCTACCTGGTGGAGTCTGGCGTATGCAAGGAAACCAATGAAGTATTTCGCAAGTACCTGACCGAAGGTAAACCCGGTTTCGTCGAGCACCGGTGGGCCACACTGAAGGATGCAGTGAGCTGGATCACGGGCGCCGGGGGCATTGCCGTCATCGCCCACCCGGCGCGCTACAAATTCACAGCGAATGAGGAATATGCCTTGTTCACTGAATTCAAAAACCACGGTGGCCGGGGCGTTGAGGTGGTCACAGGTAGCCACACGGCGGCCGAATATGTCACCTATGGAGAAACCGCACGCGAGTTCGGACTGGCGGCCTCGCGGGGCAGCGATTTCCACAGCCCCGATGAGTCGCACACCGACCTGGGCACGCTGCCGTACCTATCCGGTGAATTGACACCGGTATGGGATCTGCTGACGGACCGCATTCAGTGAACAGACGCCGCGCCGACCGGCCGCAAAATGCGCTGGCCGGCATTGCATTGGTCACCGCCGCTGTGGCCTGTTTTGCCACGCTGGATACCACCACCAAGTTTGTAAGCACCGGCGTACCCTTATTGATGGCGCTGTGGTTTCGATATGCCTTTCAGGCCATGTCCACTACCTTGGTCGTGCTGCCATTGCGAGGATTGAGCGTGTTCCGCACGGCCCACCCCCGCTACCAGTTGCTGCGTGGTCTCCTGCTGATGAGTTCCACCATGCTCGCGTTTGTGAGCCTGAAATACACACCGGTAGCCGAATTCACCGCCATCGTCATGATGACGCCGCTGCTCATCACCTTGCTGGCCGCCTATTCAATGGGCGAGCGGGTTTCTCTGTTGCGCTGGATGCTGGTGATAGGCGGATTTCTCGGAACCATCATCATCATTCGCCCAGACAGTGATGACTTCAACTGGGCACTTTTGCTCCCGCTGACACTCGTGGGAACCAGTGCCTGGTTTCAGTTACTGACCAGCAAAATGGCGAAAACCGAAGACCCGCTAACCATGCATTTCTACACCGGCTGGATCGGTACGCTGGTGGCGTCCTTGATACTGCCATTTGTCTGGGTAAACATCGATTCATCACTGCTTTGGGGAGGGTTGTTCATCATGGGCCTGATGGGCACAGTGGGTCACTTCATGTTGATTCTGGCCTACCAGCGTGCCCCCGCGGCGATTCTCACGCCCTATCTATATGGCCAGATTGGATTTGCCATGCTGGGCGGCTGGCTGGTGTTCTCACACATTCCCGACAAGTGGTCGCTGGCAGGCATTGCGATGATCGCGATCTGTGGAGCGGTGGGTGCCTGGCTGACTGCACGCGAAGCGCGTGTTGTCGTGGAGCGTGTGGAATCCTGATCGCGAATAATTAATGATATGGCCCAGTACTTCGAAGTTCATCCCGAAAATCCGCAGCCCCGGCTGCTGAAGCAAGCCGTTGCGCTGCTGGAAAAAGGCGGCATTCTGGCCGTGCCCACCGACTCCAGCTATGCGCTGGTTTGTCATCTGGACGATAAAGCGGCTGCGGACAATCTGCGCCGCATCCGTGGTGTGGACGACAAACACCATCTGACGCTGCTGTGTCGGGATCTGAGTGAGCTGGCCAACTATGCGCGGGTTGACAACCGGCAGTTTCGGCTCATCAAATCCGTTACCCCCGGCCCCTACACCTTCATACTGGAAGCCAGCAAAGAGGTGCCCCGCCGTGTGAGTCACCCTTCGCGAAAGACCATTGGTTTGCGGGTACCCGAACACAGGGCGTTGCAGGAACTGCTGGCGATGCACAACGGGCCCCTGCTCGCAACAACCCTGATCGCTATCGGTGAGACCGACCCTCTCAATGATGCCCACGACATCCGTGACCGCTATGAACATCAGGTAGGTGGGGTAATTGACGCCGGGGCCTGTGCGCAGGAACCCACCACCGTAGTGGACCTGACGGGGGGCGATCCAGTGGTCATTCGCCAGGGTCGTGGCGATTTGGCAGCTCTGGGCCTCTAACCCCCACCCTCTGCGACAATTCCCCTATGGACATCGCCCACCTGATTCAAACCGTCGCCATCTACGCATTGCCGGTTCTGTTCGCCATTACCGTGCACGAAGCCGCACATGGCTACGCTGCACGGCACTTTGGCGATAACACCGCCTATGCACTCGGACGCATCACGCTCAATCCGCTTAAGCATATTGACCCCATTGGCACCATCCTGATGCCACTGATGCTGTATTTCGCCACATCAGGTACTTTTCTGTTTGGTTATGCCAAACCCGTTCCCGTGCGTTTTGGCAACTTGCGCAACCCCAAACGGGACATGGTCTGGGTCGCTCTGGCCGGGCCCGGTGCCAACTTCATTCAGGCCTTGCTCTGGGGTGTGCTGTTTTTTGTATTGCGAGGCATGGGCGTGACCGAGCCTTTCTTCTTGAAGATGGCGCAAGGCGGCATGTTGGTGAATGTAGTGATGTTCGCGTTCAACCTGTTCCCACTACCGCCGCTCGACGGAGGGCGTATTTTGGTGGGACTGTTGCCCTACAAGCAGGCCGAGCTTGTTTCACGGGTGGAGCCGTGGGGGTTTTTCATCGTCATGGCTCTGGTGCTTGCGGGCATCGTGAGCACGCTCTGGATGCAACCTTTGATGGCCCTCACGTATGGCCTGCTAAACATCTTGTTGACACCTTTTTCCATGTTATTGGGCTAGTTTTTCGTCATGAGTTCAACGCGCTTCCTGACCGGCATCACCACGTCGGGTACACCTCACCTGGGCAACTATGTGGGCTCTATCCGCCCGTCTGTTCGTGCCAGCCTGCGCACGGATGTGGAAAGTTTTTATTTTCTGGCGGACTACCACGCGCTGATCAAGGTGGAAGAGCCCGGCCGCATCCAGCGTTCCACTCTGGAGATTGCGGCCAGTTGGCTGGCCGCGGGGCTTGACCCCGAACGCGTCACGTTCTACCGGCAGTCCGACATCCCCGAAATTCCCGAACTCACCTGGTTTTTGACCTGTGTCACCGGCAAAGGCGTGCTCAACCGCGCCCATGCCTACAAGGCGGCCGTCGATAAAAACACGGCTATCGCTGCCGACACAGATGCCGACATCACCGCCGGCTTGTTCATGTACCCGGTCTTGATGGGCGCCGATATCCTGTTATTCAACGCGCACAAGGTACCCGTGGGCCGCGACCAGATTCAGCACATCGAAATGGCGCGTGACATGGCCTACAGTTTCAACCACCGTTATGGTGAACACTTTGTTCCGCCCGAAGCCGAGATTGAAGAGTCGGTTGCCACCCTGCCTGGCCTGGACGGCCGCAAGATGAGCAAGAGCTACGACAACACCATTCCATTGTTTGCGCCACGCGAACAGCTCAAGAAGCTGATCGCCGGCATCGTTACCGACTCACGTGCTCCGGGCGAAGCCAAAGACGCCGAAGGCTCAGCTCTGTTCCAAATTTACCAGGCATTCGCCTCGGAAGAGGAAACCGCCGCTCTGCGCAAGTCTTATGCAGACGGCATTGCCTGGGCCGACGCCAAAAACGTGCTATTCGAACGTATCGACCGCGAAATTGCACCCATGCGCGAAGCCTACCTCGACCTGATCAACCACCCGGCGCGCATTGAAGAGATATTGCTAGCCGGTGCGGCCAAAGCACGCAAGCTGGCCACGCCATTCATGGGACGCTTGCGCCACGCTGTGGGCCTGCGGGACCTGCGCGTACAAGCCACAACCAAAGCAGCCAAGAGCACCAAAGCCAACCTGCCCACATTCAAGCAATACCGCGAGACCACCGGCAAATTCCACTTCAAGCTGGTGGATGCGCAGGGCCGGCTGCTACTGCAAAGCCACGGATTTGACTCGCCCAAGGACGCGGGCAAGACCATTGGCCTGCTTCAACAACAGGGGGGTGCAGCTCTGACGGGGCTTGCAGCTCAAATCGATATGGCAGCAAATATCACCTTGGAAGAGGTTGGCGCCGCGCTTCAACAACTGATTGACGCAGCGGCCACCTAGGCGACGCTTCACCTGCCGGGCGGCTGGTAGAATCACACACGATTGAGTCCCGGAGAGGTGGCAGAGTGGCCGAATGTACCTGACTCGAAATCAGGCGTACCGCAAGGTACCGTGGGTTCGAATCCCACCCTCTCCGCCAAGACTATTTCGAACTGATTCCAAGTCGTTCGAACAATTTACAAACCGTTCGGGGCATCCTTGGGTTCGCTCCTAGAACAATTTCCTGACTAGACAGGCTTCTTCATAGGCCTCAATGTCTTTGAGCCGGTACAAGACCTTCCCCACGATCTTCAAGTACTGCGGGCCCTCGCCGACGGTGCGCCAGCGTTGTAGGCGTGCGACTGAACACACCCAACGATCGGCGAGCATTATTTCGGTCAGTAGCTGGCGGGCAGGTTCGGCCGCGACCTCTGGAGCCAGGTGTTGGGGCTCGAACTTGGGTTCGTTGGCTGCGGTTTTGGCGATGCCACTTGACAGGGCGTCCAGCACGTCTCCCATTTTTTCAGTCCGTGGGTTCGAAGACGAGGTGTAGTTAGTAGCCATGGGCTTGCTCCTTGATGCCTATATGCAGTGGTTTCATATAGGTTCATACCGGTTGGCCGGGCATTTTTTCTCAGCGGGGTGGGTTGGTGCATCGACCGGTTGAATCCAAGGCCATAAGCGGACATCGATCAGTGCTTTCAGCCATGCTGGGTAATCATTTTTTTCCCGTCACTTCAAGCTGATTTCAATTTCGCTCCGAGTAATCTTTCCGGTCTTCTCAAGTTGCGATAAGGCGCGGTAAAGCGCTTCATGTGTCACCGCCAGTTGCCTGGCCAGTTGCTTGAGAGAGCATCCGAGGGTGTAGCGTCCGTCTTGGCCTTCAGTCTCGATTAGATGCAGGATTCGGCTTTGAACCTTGGGAAAAGAAAGACGTTCGTTTTGAAGTCTGAGCCGTCGCACTTCACTGCTCAGCATGTTGATCCAACGCTCTGCAAAACTGAAGTCCTCTTTGAGCGCTTGCCTCAGTGCCCGAACAGGAATGCGAACGATTTTCGATGGTGAAGTTGTTCGAGCATCGCAGTGGTAGGCCGCAGAGTTCAGGCTGGCTTCACCTACGAAACCCCTTTGACAGCGTTGGAGATTTGCGACTTCGCCGTTTTGACCATGCCGCTCCAAAACCACTTCACCATCACAGACAAAGTACATCCACTCGGGCCGCACACCAGTCAGGAAAAGTGTGGTTTCTTGAGTGCAGGACAACGGCTCGCAATGCGCCAACAGCTGCTGCGGGAGCAATTGTTTAAGAGTTGAGGGTAAAGGCACAGCAGATTAATGATGTCGTATGATCATTATCATATCTTTGGCTGACCAGAATGACGACACTTTGGCAAGAAAGATCTATCTATGTCATCAACAATTTTTGAGTTTGGCCAAGTTCGGCCTGAATACGCTGTTCCCGTCTTGAATGAGCGTGCGGTCAGAGCTGCTGCGGGCATCCTGTTCTTCCTTGCTGTGATCAGTTTCATGAACGCCTGGCTCATGGGGAACTTCCAGCCGACCCGTGTGTTCGTGGTCTGCTTTCTGATCGAGTTCACGATCCGCATCTTCATCAACCCCCGTTTCGCGCCCTTGATGATCCTGGGCGAGTGGATGGTGCGCAAGCAATTGCCCGAATGGACGGGTGCGCCGCAAAAGCGCTTTGCCTGGAGCATCGGCTTCGTTTTGGCGGCGTCCATGCTTTATCTGGTGGTGCTAAATAACGTCATCGGCCCCATTAATCTGATCGTGTGCTCGCTGTGTTTGCTCTTGCTGTTCTTCGAGACGGCGTTTGGCATTTGCATCGGCTGCCAGATTTACAACATGTTCAACAAGGAAAAGGCGCAGCTGTGCCCGGGTGGCGTTTGCGAAATTCCACCCGATCAAATTCCCAGGATGTCTATGGCTCAAGTTTTGATCCTGCTGGTGTTTGCCACAGCGGTGTTTGCCATTGCGCAATGGGTTTACAGCACTGCGCCCAAGCGCGTGGTTGAAGTGCCTCCTTCGGCAGCCTCGCAGCCGGTTCCTGCTGTCGATCCCGCAGAAGCGGAGCGCTGCAAGGTGCCCGACTTCGCCAAAGCGATGGGCCACGAGGAAAAGTGGAAGCTGCACAATAATTGCAAGTAACCACCAGTATTAAGCGTGAATCCAACTCCTGAAAGCACTCCCCAGCCTAAATCCACGAGCAATCGTTTCGATGTTCATGAGTGGGCGGGTGCTTTCGGCGATCTGGGGACCTTGATCCCTTTCGTGGTGGCCTACATCACGGTGCTGAAGATGGACGCTGGCGGCATCCTGGTCGCCTTTGGTGTGGCCTTGATCGCGGTAGGCACCATATACAAAACCCCGTTCCCAGTTCAGCCCATGAAAGCCATTGGTGCGGCCTCTGTCGGGCAGTCCGCATTGGCGATGGGTTTGGGCAGTGGTGCCGTTATTGGTGCCACCTTGAGCACAGGCCTAATCTGGTTGGCGTTGGCAGGTACCGGACTGGCCAAGCGCCTGAGTTCCTGGGTCCCGCGACCAGCCCTGTTGGGGGTGGTGATGGGGCTGGGCTTTTCCTTCATGCTCGAAGGCATTCGGATGATGTCAGCGACGCCCTGGATGGCAGGTGGCTTGCTGGCCCTCACGCTCGTGTTACTCAGTCGCCCCCGCGTACCAGCCATGCTGGTGCTGCTGGTGATCGGGGCAGCCATTGCCTGTTTCGAGCAACCTGCGCTGATGAACGAATTGACCGCCATACGGCCTGAATTCCATTGGCCCAGTCTGGCATGGGGCACGCTCACGCTTTCAGACATCTGGACGGGGTTCATATTTCTGGCGCTGCCCCAACTGCCACTGACCTTCGGCAACGCCTACCTCTCCATCACCGAGGAAAACAACCGCCTTTTTCCGGACCGACCAGTCTCAGAGAAGTCCGTTGCAGCGACGACCGGTTTGATGAACGTGGCCTCAAGCCTGATCGGTGGTGTTCCCATGTGCCATGGGGCGGGCGGCATGGCCGGGCATGTGCAGTTTGGCGCAAAGACGGGCGGCTCGTCCATCATTCTGGGGGCGATCCTGTTGCTGGGTGGGTTGTTCCTGTCGTCTTCGATCGGAACAATTTTTAAAGCCTTCCCGGCCAGTGTGCTGGGTGTGATTCTGTTCCTGGCCGGTCTTCAATTGGCCCTCGGCGGGCGCGATGCCGGATCGGAAAAGGCGGACCGATTCGTCATACTTGCAACCGCAGCGTTTGCCGTTTGGAATGTGGGCATTGCCGTGCTGTTTGGCATTGCAGCGTATTACGGCACCCGTCGAGGATGGCTGAGGATTGGGTCTTGAAACTGGTTGCAGCACGCGACATACAGACGACAAATGACCGGCTTAACATTTAGAATATCAATATGGACCCCAAGTGCTTGATTGGCTTGCTCTTGGGAAATTTAGGCGGTTGGCGATCTGGTATCTTCTGGCCCGCCAATCATCACGCGTCCGCTGCGTGTTTTTCCCGGCGCTGCTAAGCTCAGCCCATGCCGGATACCAGTCTCTCACAACTGTTTGCCCAACGCCCCTTCATCCGGTTCTGGCTCGCCCGGCTGGCTGGTGTTTCGGCCAACCAGATGCTTATGGTCGCAGTTGCATGGCACATATATGACATCACCTCCAGCGCCTGGGACCTTGGCCTGGTCGGCCTCTTCCAGTTCATACCCGCCCTGCTGATGACCCTGCCCGCAGGGCATGCAGCCGACCGGCTGCACCGTGGGCGCATTTTTTCGGTATGCATGTTGATCCAGGCTGTGGTAGCTGTGCTGCTGGTGGCCGCAACTCAAGGGGGCTTTGCCACGCGTGAGTTAATCCTGAGCATCTCGGTGATGCTGGGCATCACCCGCTCCTTCCAGATGCCTGCGCAACAGTCGCTAACGCCGCTACTGGTTCCTCAACATTTGCTTCAACGGGCCATCGCACTCAGCTCTAGCGGGATACAAGCGGCCATCATTTGCGGACCTGCCGTGGGCGGTCTGCTTTACACGCATGGCGCCACGACGGTGTATGTTTGCTGTTCCATCCTGCTGTTGCTGGCTTGTGGCCTGACGTTGACCGTGCGTTACACACATCGTCCTTCCACACTAGCGGCCAACTGGGACACAGTGCTGGCTGGCGTGTCTTTTGTCTGGAACCGCAAGGTTATCCTGGGCGCCACGTCGCTGGATTTGTTCGCCGTACTGCTGGGCGGCGCCACAGCGTTGCTGCCCATTTATGCGCGTGACATTTTGCATACCGGGCCCGCAGGACTGGGGCTTTTGCGAGCGGCACCCGCTGTGGGCGCGCTGGTCACATCATTGATCCTCATCCGCTGGCCCATGCGGCGCCGGGTCGGTCATCGCCTGCTGGCTGCCGTGGCAGTGTTCGGTCTGGCAACTGTGGTGTTTGGGCTTTCCACCCACTTTGGATTGTCGCTGGTCGCACTGGCCATCACTGGCGCTGCCGACAACATCAGCGTAGTGACCCGACAGACGTTGGTGCAACTGGAAACGCCCGACGAAATGCGCGGTCGGGTCGCGGCGGTCAGTTCCATCTTCATCGGGGCGTCCAACCAGCTCGGTGAATTCGAATCTGGCGCCACAGCTGCCCTGTTCGGCCCGGTCAGTTCGGTAGTGATTGGCGGGGTAGGCACGTTACTGGTGGCGGCCACGTGGCTAAGGTTGTTTCCTGCGTTGGCCAGACGCGATCACATGGGCTGAAGAATCTCGACTGGCGTCTCACGTCCACAAAATAGATCGAGGTTTCGCAAATTTCTCACATTTCCCGGGTCCAACCCGGATCGAGATTTTTGAATGCCCAAATAGCTCGGGTAAAGTTTGGGTACTTCTGCACGTCCACGATGAAACCGTTCCTCAAACACCCGTTGCCCCAAAGCGGCGCCTCCACCGATCCTGCCGCGCTGGAGCGCGCAACACTTCCACAGCCGGAAGTGATTGAGGGCGACCCCGAAACGGGTTGGGGCATGTGGGCGGAAGCTGTGACGTTTCGGGAAAGCCAGTCTCCCGAGTCCTACGCCGACACCATGCCATCACAGCTGGCCCCGCTCCTGGAGCCCGCGATACCGATTGCCATGAAACCGCTGGCTGTAGAGTCGAGCGAGTCCACGCCTGATCGCAAGAAACGCGAGGCCATGGAACTGCTGGCGCGTGATCATAAGCGCATCCATGACGCCATCGAGTTGATGTGGGGCCGACGGGAATGCAGCGCATACATCCAGAAGCTGATGATGAGCGGCGGCGACGGCATGGGCAGGAGCCGCGAAGGCTTCAAGGTGGAGGCCGTTGCCGCGATGCTGGTCCTCAGTGACCTGAATGATGCCGCCAGCGAGTGGCGTCTGCGCGGCGCTTAAACCGACAAACGCTCCAGCCCGCCGAGGTAGGGCCGCAACACCACAGGCACTGTCACCGAACCATCGGCGTTCTGGCAGTTCTCCAGCACCGCCACGAGCGTGCGGCCAACGGCCAGGCCGGAGCCGTTAAGCGTGTGCACCAACTCGTTTTTGCCCAGCGCATTTTTGAACCGCGCCTGCAGGCGACGCGCCTGAAACGCTTCGCAGTTGGAGACCGAGCTGATCTCGCGGTAGGTGTTCTGCGCGGGCAGCCACACTTCCAGATCGTAGGTCTTGGCGGCGCCAAAACCCATGTCGCCTGTGCACAGTGACATCACGCGGTAGGGCAGACCGAGCTTTTGCAAGATGGCTTCGGCATGGCCGGTCATGGCTTCCAGCGCTTCGTAGCTTTTGTCGGGGTGGGTGATCTGCACCATCTCCACCTTGTCGAACTGGTGCTGGCGAATCAAACCGCGCGTGTCGCGGCCATAGGAACCCGCCTCGGACCGGAAGCACGGTGTGTGGGCGGTGAGTTTGATGGGCAACTCGTTTTCTGCCACCACCACGTCGCGTACGAAGTTTGTGAGTGACACTTCACTTGTTGGAATCAGGTAGAGCGCCGCGTTGTCCGGTACTTCTTCGCTTTCCTGCCCACCCTTTTTGGCCGCAAACAGATCGCCTTCGAACTTGGGCAACTGACCTGTTCCACGCAAGGTATCGGCGTTCACGATGTAAGGTGTGTAGCACTCGGTGTAACCATGCTCCTGCGTCTGCACATCCAGCATGAACTGCGCCAGCGCACGGTGCAATCGTGCAACAGGGCCCTTCATCACGGTGAAGCGTGCCCCCGTCAGCTTGACGCCCATGTCAAAGTCCAGCCCCAGCGGTGCGCCCACATCCACATGATCTTTAACAGTGAAGTTCATCGCTGGTGGCGTGCCCCATGAGCGAACGACCACATTGCCATGCTCGTCCGAACCCAGCGGCACACTTTCGTGCGGTAGGTTGGGCACAGCAAGCAGCAGCGCCTGCAAATCGGTCTGGATCTGCTCCAGCCGCGTGGCGGACGTGTCCAGCTCGGACTTGATGGAAGCGGTTTGTGCCATCACAGCGTCGACCTCGGTCTGACCGGCGGGACCTTTGGCCTTGAGCTGACCAATCTGTTTACTCAGCGCATTGCGTTTGGCCTGCAGCTCTTCGGTGCGGGTCTGGATGGTCTTGCGCTCAGCTTCCAGCGTGGTGAATGCCTCCACGTTGAGGAACTCCTGCGGCTTTTTGCGGGTTTCCAGGCGCGCAATGGCCCCGGCGAGGTCTTTTCGGAGGTAGGTGATGTCTAGCATGCAATCATTTTAGTTTTAGTTAAACCGCCAGCGTGGCTGGGTCCACGTTGCCACCGCATATGATCAGGCAAACCTTTTCGTCGGGCTCGGGGCGATAAATCCCGGTCTGCAACGCGGCCAGCCCCAGCGCGGCGGCGGGTTCCACGGCCAGCTTCATTTCTTTCCACAACCAGCGTTGGGCGGCGCGGATGGTGTCGTCAGGTAACAGCAGGGCCTCTTTCACGTTGCGCTGCGTGATGTCCCAGGAAATGGCGCCAATGCGTTTGGCGCCCAGCGCGTCAGCCGCCACGCCGCTCACAGCCACATCGACAGGCTCACCTGCCTGACGCGCGGCAAACAGCGTGGGCGCCAGCTCAGGCTCCAGCGCGACCACGCGGGCGCGCTGCTCAAACCAGCTGGCGACACCGGCAATCAAGCCACCACCTCCCACACTCACCAGCACGGAATCCGGCAGACCGCCCTGTTGTTCGATCTCACGTGCCAACGTGCCCGCACCCGTTACCACTTCAGGCTGGTCGTAGGCATGGGTCAGCAGGGCACCGGTCTGGGACTG
The DNA here is from genome assembly GCA_029561195.1 of Pseudomonadota bacterium. GTDB lineage: Bacteria > Pseudomonadota > Gammaproteobacteria > Burkholderiales > Burkholderiaceae_C > Egaibacter. The sequence continues at coordinate 4,361 of JAKQJK010000015.1, read as the reverse complement.
ACGCTGCAGGCAGGCTGCCAGCGCGTCTGAGTACGCAGCGCCGGCGACCACCACTTTGGCACCCAGCTCAGCCAGACGGGCCTGTTTAGCCGCACTGGACACCGTGGGCAAGAACACCTCACACGGCACACCCAGCGCTTTGGCTGCCGCCGCGGTGGCAATACCCGCGTTGCCACCCGAAGCGACGATCACGCCGCTGGCTGGAATGGTGTTGGACAGCAGCCGGTTCAGCATGCCCCGTGCCTTGAAGCTGCCCGCCACCTGCAAGTGCTCCAGCTTCAGCCACACCTCGCCACCCCGCATCCCAAAGGTGGAACCAGGCAGTTTCCATAGCGGAGTTTGACGTAAAAAATGGCTGTAGCCCTCATAAAATATTCGTGAGGCGCTATCAATAGCGGAGCAGTTCATGCGTCAGGCCCGGTCTTCAGCCCGTTCGCCTCACTTTTGAGCCCCTTTGGTAGAGGGAACTTCACCGTCTCTTCGATACCGTCCATCTTTCGCACCGACACAGCGCCCAGCGCCTTGATGCGATCGATCACCTGGCGCACCAGAATTTCGGGGGCTGACGCACCGGCGGTTAACCCCACACGCTGGCGGCCTGTGAACCAGCCGGCCTGCAATTCTTCCGCGCTGTCCACCATGTAGCTCTCCACCCCGAGCTTGCGTGCGAGTTCAGCCAGCCGGTTGCTGTTGGAACTAGTGGGGCTGCCCACCACAATGACGATATCCACCTGCGGGCTCATCACCTTCACGGCGTCCTGCCGGTTCTGGGTGGCGTAGCAAATATCCTGCTGTTTGGGCTGGCGCACATTGGGGAAACGCGTCTTTACGGCAGCAGCAATGTCCGCCGCGTCGTCCACGCTCAGGGTGGTTTGTGTCACCACAGCCAGCTTGCCGGTTTGCGCCGGGTTGACGCGTGCCACATCGGCCACGTCTTCCACCAGGTGAATGCCACTCTCCAGTTGGCCCATGGTGCCCTCCACCTCGGGGTGGCCTTTGTGGCCGATCATGATGAACTCATAACCTTCTTTAGCCAGCTTGGCTACTTCCACATGCACTTTGGTCACTAGCGGACAGGTGGCGTCAAAAATCTGGAAGCCGCGTGCACGCGCCTGATCCTGAATCGCCTTGCTCACGCCGTGGGCGCTGAACACCAGCGTGGCACCGGGCGGCACATCACTCAGCTCCTCAATGAAAATTGCGCCCTTGGCTTTCAGATCATTCACTACGTAGGTGTTGTGCACAATCTCATGGCGCACATAAATCGGCCGCCCGAACTTGTGCAGGGCGCGCTCCACAATTTCAATGGCACGGTCCACACCGGCACAAAAGCCGCGTGGCTCGGCCAGAAGAATTTCCTGCGGCTGGATGGGCGCGGCGCTCATAAAACACCAATCAGCTGAACTTCAAACGTCACGGGCTGACCGGCCAGCGGGTGGTTGAAGTCAAACAGCACAGCCTCGTCGTTCCCGTCTGCTCCACGCAGCTGCAGCACCACGCCCGCAAACTGGCCCTGCCCGTCAGGGGTGGGAAACTGCACCACATCGCCCACGTTATAGGTCTCCAGCGGATCGCCCATGTCCTTTAGCACCTTGCGCGCCAACCACTGCTGCATGTCCGGGTTGCGCTCACCAAAGGCCGCACCGGCTGGCAAATCAAAGGTGCTGCGAGCGCCCTCTTCCATGCCCATCAGGCATTGCTCGACAGCAGGTGACAACTCGCCATTGCCCAGCGACAACGTGGCTGGTTTGTCGTTGAACGTGTTGATGATGTCACCGGCGGGCCCGGCAAGGCGGTAATGCAGCGTGAGGAAGGAACCGGGTTGTACTTGGCAGACAGTCATGGAACTCTCGAATGAAACTCTCGATAAACTGGCCCTATTGTAGAAACCCCGGGGTATTTCCCGGCCAATCCCAGTCCCATGCCGATCAAAGACCTTCCCCCCAAGGCCCGCCCGCGCGAAAAACTGCTGGCCCGCGGCCCCGGCGCCCTGAGTGATGCGGAGCTGCTGGCCCTGCTATTGCGCACCGGCATCAAGGTCAAAGGCGTGCTGCAAATGGCCGATGAATTGCTGTACCTGAAACGAAATGGCGGGGGTGAAAATGGTTTCGACGGCCTGGCCGATTTGCTGCAAGCCACGGCCGACGACCTGAAACGAGTCAGTGGCCTGGGCCCCGCCAAACGGGCCGAACTGGTGGTCGTGCTGGAGCTGGCCCGCCGCGCCATGGCCCAGCAGCTGAAGGAACGCACCGTGTTCGAGACACCCGACGCGGTCAAGCATTACCTGCCGTTGCATCTGGCGGGCAAGCCGCATGAAGTCTTCAGCGTGCTGTTTCTGGACGTGCAAAACCGGCTGCTGGCCATGGAAGAACTGTTTCGCAGCACCCTCACACAAACCAGCGTGTACCTGCGAGAAATTGTTGTGCGCGCTCTGCGCCACCAGGCCGCTGCCGTGGTGCTGGCCCACAACCACCCCAGCGGCTCGGTTCAGCCATCACGCGCCGACGAAGCGCTCACGCAAACGCTGAAAGCAGCGCTGGCGCTTGTAGACGTGCGCGTGCTGGACCACGCGATTGTTGGCGCGGGTGAATCACTGTCGATGGCCGAGCGGGGGTTCATGTGAAGGCTCCGCTGGTCAAGGTCAACACGCTGGCAGACCTGAAGCTGGTCAAACGCGAGATCGAGGAACAGGCCAAAGTGCAGGCGGAAGTTGCCGCACAGCAAGCGGCCCGCCACAAACGCCTGCAGGCCGAGAAAAACCTCTTTATTAATGCTGCTGGATCCGTCCAGCCTTTGCCGGATATGCGCAAGGCGCTATTAAAAAGGGAGCGGCCGGCGGCTTTGCCCTTGCAGCAAAAACTGGACGATGCCGCAGTGCTGCGCGAAGCTATCAGTGACGAATTTGACGTCAGCACGCTGCTCGACACCGACGACCATCTGAGTTTTCGCCGCCCCGGTGTCGGCCCGGACGTTACGCGCAAGCTGCGCAAAGGCGAGTGGAGCATTCAGCGCCAGCTGGATCTGCACGGCCTGCGAAGCGACGACGCGCGTGAAGCCTTGGGCGCATTCATCCGGGAAGCGCACAAGCAGGGCATTCGCTGCCTGCGTGTCGTGCACGGCAAGGGTCTGGGCTCGCCCGGCAAGGCGCCCGTGCTGAAGAACAAGGTGCACAGCTGGCTGGTACAGAAAAACGAAGTGTTGGCCTTTGTGCAAGCCAAACCGGCCGATGGTGGGGCCGGAGCACTGGTGGTGTTGCTGACACCCGGACAGGCAGCGAAATAGCCGAAATACATTTTAAAAAAAAGGCTTGACGATCGGGTCGAAGCTCCCATAATTTACCAAAAGGTTAATTAACTAACTGGTAAATCTCAACTTCATGACCCCCGCCGTCTCTGCCGACCCCCTGAGCGCCACGTTTGCGGCACTCGCTGACCCGACCCGCCGCGCCATCTTGGCGCGCCTGGCCTCGGGCGAAACCTCCGTGACAGAACTGGCTGGGCCGTTCGAGATGAGCCTGCCCGCCGTCACCAAACACCTCAAGGTGCTGGAGCGTGCGGGCCTGATCACCCGCAGCCGCGAGGCGCAGTGGCGCCCCTGCCACCTGCAGGCCGCCCCGCTGCGCGACGCCACGGACTGGATGGCGCAATACCGACAGTTCTGGGAAGCGCGGCTGGAGCGGCTGGAAGACTACCTTCAGCAACTTCAAACTCAATCGCTTCAACCACAGGAGAAAAAAAGTGGCCCAAAATCTTGACGCACCAAACGCCGTTGACTCCACCCCCTTCGTCCTAGCCCGCATCGTGAACGCACCGCGCAATCTGGTGTGGCGGGCATTCACCGAACGCGAATGCCTGGCGCAGTGGCTAAGCCCTATTGGCATGACAGTACTACCAGAGGGCAAGCTCGATCTGCGCCCCGGCGGCCTGTACCACTATGGTTTGCGTGCCGCCAATGGCTTCGAGCTGTGGGCCAAGTGGACATTTCAGGAGGTCACGGCGCCCGAACGACTGGTGTATGTCCTTTCGTTTTCTGACCCGCAATGCGGCAACACACGCCACCCGATGGCGCCTGATTGGCCGATGGAAATGCTGTCTACCATTACCCTGACCGAAAAGGGTGAGCAAACGCTCATCACGCTGCAAACGCAGGCCATCAACGCCACGGCTTCCGAACATAGCGTCTTCAACGACGGCAAGTCCGGCATGACACAGGGCTGGAGCGGCACCTTTGACCAGCTGGATACGTTCCTTGCTGATGTGGAAGAACGGTCCATCGTCACCGAGCGCATGTTGGACTTCCCGCGCGAGCAGGTGTTTGCTGCCTGGACACAACCGAAACTGCTGGCCAGCTGGTGGGGGCCC
>JAKQJK010000119.1 GCA_029561195.1 Pseudomonadota bacterium | reverse complement strand
CGGATGAATTGAATGGTTTTGGTGTTCATGACAGTGTCCTTGTGCGCGAGGGTAAAACAGGAGGCAAGGCCTGTCCATACGCGCTAGCATATGACCCGGATGCAAACACAGATATGAGAGACCACGCGATTTTCGACAAGATTGACCTTCACTTGATCAGGGTCCTTCATACCCTGTTAACCGAGCGCAGTGTTTCAAGAGCCGCCATCCGGCTGGGCATGCACCAGCCGGCGGTCAGTGCTTCGCTCAAACGCCTGCGCGATTTCGCCGGGGACCCCTTGCTGGTGCGTTCAGGCTCCACGATGGTGCCTACCGACGCAGCGCTGCGGATGATTGAGCCCAGTGCCAGCATTTTGCGTGCCGCCGAGATGCTGTTCTCCGACGCACGCGGTTTTGAGCCCGCCCAGGCCCGCAACACCTTTCGGGTGGCAGCCAGCGACTACTTGGATACGCTGTTTCTGCCCCGGCTGGTCACCCAGATCAAGTCTCTGGCGCCGCATTGCAACATAGACATCCAGCCGCTTTCGGCCGACTCCGACTATCAGGCCCACTTGTCGCAGGGGGAGGTGGATATTGTCATCGGCAACTGGTCCACACCACCCGGCGACCTGCATCTGGGCACGCTGTTTGATGACGAAGTGGTCTGTCTGGTGTCCAAAGACCACCCGGCCGTGCGCCGGGGCTGGGACCAAGCGGCCTGGCTGGCGGCCGACCACGTTGCACCCGGCGCCACCCACCCCGGCGCCAAAGGCATCATCGACGAACACCTGTATTCGCTTGGACTGACCCGCAACATCACCACCCGCTGCGCGCACTTCGGCCTGATCCCGTCCATGGTCGCGTCCACGCTGCTGGTGCTAACCACCGGGCGCAAGTATTGCGAGCGGTATCTCATGCGGGCGCCGGTGGTCATCCTGCCATGCCCGATTCCATTTCCACGCCTGACCTATTACCAGCTCTGGCACGAACGCACCCACACCTCTGCCGCCGCCCGGTGGCTGCGGGACCGGGTGAAGTCCGTGGCACACAAGTTGCAAGATAAGGAATGAGCCCATGACGACCCCCCGACTTCACCTCTCCGGCATTACCAAGCGCTACCCTTCGGTAGTGGCCAACAGCGAGGTGTCTTTGACGGTCATGCCCGGTGAAACCCACGCCGTGCTGGGTGAAAACGGGGCCGGCAAATCCACGTTGATGAAGATCATCTACGGGTCGGTCAAGCCGGATGAAGGCAGTGTGATGTTCAACGGCCAGCCAGTGCACATTCGCAACCCGCAGGAAGCCCGTGCCATGGGCATCAGCATGGTGTTTCAGCATTTCAGCCTGTTTGACACCATCACCGTAGCCGAAAACGTCTGGCTGGGCCTGAGCAAGACGCTGACGCTCGATGAAGTGACCCACAGCATCACCGCCAAGGCTCAGGAGTATGGCCTGGACATTGACCCGGCGCGCCCGGTTCATACGCTGAGTGTGGGTGAAATGCAGCGAGTGGAGATCATCCGGGCTTTGCTGACCAACCCCAAATTGCTTATTCTGGACGAGCCCACGTCTGTGCTGACACCACAAGCCGTGGACAAGCTGTTTGTGGTGTTGAAGAAACTGGCCTCCGAGGGTTGCAGTATTTTGTACATCAGCCACAAGCTGCACGAAATCCGCGAGCTATGCACGGCTTGCACGGTATTGCGCGGCGGCAAGGTCACCGGCGTGTGCAATCCGGGACAAGAATCCAACGCCTCGCTGTCCAAACTGATGATTGGTGCCGAGCCACCGCAGCTGACGCACCGTGAGCAAAAGCCTGGCTTGCCAGTGCTCACGGTGAATCGGTTGAATTTGCCCAAGGAAGATCAGTTTGGTGTGGACCTCGATGGTATTTCCCTGCAGGTTGGTGCGGGTGAGGTTGTGGGTATCGCCGGGGTATCTGGCAATGGTCAGAAAGAGCTGCTTTACGCGTTGTCTGGGGAAGATGTCCGCTCACCTGTCGGGTCCGTGCGCATGGGTGAAGTGGATATGTCCCGTTTGCACCCTGGCGGGCGTCGCAAACTGGGCTTGCACTTTGTGCCGGAAGAGCGTCTGGGCCGTGGTGCGGTGCCGACACTGGGGCTGGCTCACAACCTGCTGTTGACCCGAAACAATGCCCTATCAAAGTCTGGCTGGATCAGCGTCAAGGCGCTGGAGACGCAGGCGGCAGATATCATTCGCCGCTTTAACGTCAAGGCAGGTGGACCCAACTCGGTGGCGCGATCACTGTCCGGGGGCAATCTGCAGAAGTTCATCGTGGGACGCGAAATCGACGCGAACCCGAAGTTGCTTATTGTCTCGCAGCCGACGTGGGGCGTGGATGTGGGCGCTGCCGCGCAAATTCGGGGCGAAATTCTGGCGTTACGGGACAAAGGTTGCGCCGTGCTGGTAGTGAGTGAAGAGCTGGACGAGTTGTTCGAGTTGAGTGACCGACTCCATGTGATCGCAAAAGGGCTACTGTCGCCTTCCGTACCGATTGGGGAGGCCACGATTGAACGAATTGGCGAATGGATGAGTGGTCTGTGGCATGAGGACGTGCAGGCACACCTGGCCAGCAAGGCAGCGGAGGCGTCTCATGCTGAAGCTTGAAGCACGCCCCCAGCCATCGAGCGCCTGGAGCTACGGTTCACCGATGCTGGCGTTGGGCATCACAGTCATTATTGGGATCATCATGTTTCTGGCGCTGGGCAAAGACCCGATGCGCGGGCTGGAAATGTTTTTCTGGCAACCCATCCGCAGTGGTTATGCGGTGGGCGAATTGCTGGTGAAGGCGACGCCGTTGCTGATCATTGCGCTGGGGCTGGCGGTGTGTTTCCGCTCCAACGTCTGGAATATCGGGGCTGAAGGTCAATACATCATCGGCGCCATATTCGCTGGCGGAGTGGCCTTGCTGGCGGACAAGACCACCGGTGGATGGATTGTGGTGCCTGTCATGCTGGCGGGTGTGCTGGGTGGCATGGTCTGGGCGGGTATCACGGCGTTGCTGCGGGATCGGTTCAATGCCAATGAAATTCTGGTCAGTCTGATGCTGGTGTATGTGGCCGTGCAGGTGCTGAGTTATCTAGTTGGCGGGCCGTGGAAAGACCCGCAGGGGTTCAACTTTCCGCAAACCAAAACCTTTGAAGCGGCCACACGCATTCCGCGTCTGTTTGAGGGCTCACGGGTGAGCATTGGCGTAGTGCTGGCGCTGCTGGGTGTGGCGGGTATGTGGATCTTCCTGTTTCGCACGCGGGCCGGGTTTGCGCAACAGGTGGGGGGCCTGGCGCCTGCCGCCGCGCGTTATGCGGGTTTCTCGTCCCGCAAGGCCCTGTGGACCGCCTTGATGATCTCCGGCGGTGCAGCAGGCCTGGCGGGCGCGCTGGAAGTGGCGGGCCCCATCGGTCAGCTCACGCCCTATGTGCCCGCGGGGTATGGTTTTGCCGCCATCATCGTGGCTTATGTGGGGCGCCTTCACCCCATCGGCATGGTGTTTTCGGCTATTTTAATGAGCATGTTCTACATCGGTGGGGAAATGGCGCAGTCGCGCATGGGGTTGACCAAATCACTCACCGGTGTATTCCAGGGACTTCTCCTGTTCAGCTTGCTGGCGTGCGACACGCTGGTGAATTACCGGCTCAAACTGAAAGGGAGCAAGTAATGGAATCCTATGCATTGCTGCTGGCCGCCACGCTGAACGCGGGCACGGTTCTGGCGCTGGCCTCGCTCGGGTTACTGATCAACGAGAAGGTCGGCATCGTGAATCTCGGTGCCGAGGGAATGATGCTGTGCGCAGCCATTGCCGGGTTTGCCACCGTGGTTCACACGGGCAATGACTGGATGGGTTTTGCCGCAGGCATTGCCGTGGGCGCTGCGCTGGCCGCCATCTTTGGCGTGCTGGTGATCTGGCTCAACACCAACCAGTTTGCCACCGGGCTGGCGCTCACGTTGTTTGGCACGGGTTTCTCGGCCTTTGTGGGCACTTCGTTTGTGCAGGCCAAGATTTCGGACCGTGCCAGCTATGCCATTCCAGGGTTGTCGGACATTCCGCTGGTTGGCCCCGCGCTGTTTCGGCACCATCCGCTGGTATACCTGACGGTGGTTTTCGCACTCGCGCTGATCTGGTTTTTGTACCGCACGCGCAGTGGCCTGGTGATGCGCAGCGTGGGCGAAAGCCCCGAGTCGGCCCATGCACTGGGATATCCGGTGCGCCGTATCCGCCTGGCCGCTGTGGTGATCGGCGGGGCGTTGTGCGGGTTGGCGGGCGCTTACATTTCGGTGATTTACACGCCTTTGTGGGTGGAGGGCATGGTGGCCGGCAAGGGCTGGATCGCGCTGGCCCTAACCACGTTCGCCACCTGGCGCCCTGCACGTGTGCTGCTGGGGGCGTATCTTTTTGGTGGCGTGACGATGCTGCAGTTTCACCTGCAGGGTGTTGGCGTGGATGTTCCAAGCCAGTTCCTGAGCATGCTGCCTTATTTGGCCACCATCGTCGTGCTGGCGCTGATTTCCCGCAACCCGCAGTGGATTCGCATCAACATGCCGGCGTCGATTGGCAAGCCTTTCTACCCCGGTTCCTGATTTTTTCCAGTTCATAATTGAACACTTTTCAACCCCGTCGCAACCCGTCCACAAGGAATTGACATGACCGACCTGCAAAAACGTTCGCTGCTCAAACTCGCAGCACTCTCCACCGTGGCTGCCGCTGCGTTGGTGGGTTGCGGCAAAAAAGAAGAAGCCGCTCCTGCCCCTGCCCCTGCTTCAGCCCCGGTGGCCGCTGCGCCTGCCAAGGCCGAGCCCCTGAAAATTGCCTTTGCTTATATTGGTCCAGTTGGTGATGGTGGCTGGACGTTCGCCCACGACAACGGCCGCAAGGCTGTCGAGAAGGAGTTTGGCGACAAGGTTGTGACCTCGTTCGTCGAAAACGTGCCCGAGTCTGCTGACGCCGAGCGCGTTATTCGCGACATGGCCGCCCAGGGCAACAAGCTGATTTTTGGCACCACATTCGGCTACATGGAGCCCATGCTTAAGGTGGCTGCCGACACCAAAGGCGTGATGCTGGAGCACGCCACCGGCTACAAGCAGGCCGAGAACATGCGCACTTATGACAGCCGTACCTACGAAGGTGCCTACATGGCGGGCGTGATCGCTGGCAAGATGACCAAGAGCAACACGCTGGGTGTGGTGGCCTCGGTGCCAATTCCTGAAGTTCTGCGCAACATCAACAGCTTCACGCTGGGTGCCCAGTCCAGCAACCCCAAGGTCAAGACCAAAGTGGTGTGGGTGAACGAGTGGTTCAACCCACCCAAAGAGACTGAAGCTGCCACCTCGTTGATCAACGGTGGTGCTGACGTATTGTTCCAGAACACCGATTCACCGGCCGTTCTGAAAACTGCCCAGGAAAAAGGCAAGCGCGCTTTCGGTTGGGACTCTGACATGACTGCCTATGGCCCCAAAGCCCACCTGGCGTCTGCCGTGATCAACTGGGGTCCGTACTACATTCAGGCCACTAAAGAAGCGTTGGATGGCACCTGGAAGGGTGGCACGGGGTCATGGTGGGGTCATAAAGAAGGCGCTATTGACCTGGTGTCCATTGCCGAAGACGTGCCTGCAGAAACCAAAGCCAAGATTGACGAAATCAAGGCTGGCCTGAAAGCCGGTACCTTCAGCATCTGGAAGGGCCCGCTTCTGGGTCAGGACGGCAAGGAAATCCTGGCCAAGGACGCTGTGGCTGACGACAAATTCCTGGGCGGCGTGAACTTCTACGTCAAGGGCGTGGAAGGCAAGGTTCCCGGCGGCAAATAAGCGGTCGACTGCTTATATTGGTCGATTGTTTGCGCTCTGGCGCAAAGAGGGGTCGCCTTGTGGCGGCCCTTTTTTCTTTCTGGTTTTGCTGAGTTGACATGATTGAAGAAACCCACTGGCACCCCGTTGCGCAAACCGCCGATGTCACCGACCAGCCGATGGCCGTGACGTTGCTGGAGCGCTCGCTGGTGGTGTGGCGAGATACATCGGGTGCCATCCATGCATGGGCCGACCAGTGCCCGCACCGGGGTGCCAAACTGTCACTGGGGCGCGTGTGCGACGGGCGACTGGAGTGCCCTTACCATGGCTGGCAGTTTGATGAGACGGGCCACTGCGCTCACGTGCCGGCTTTGCCGACATTCACGCCCCCCGCATTGCACGCTGCGCGAACCCATGAAGCGCAGGAGCAATACGGGTTGATTTGGGTGCGGCTTGCGCCCGTTGCTGAAAACGAGGTGCCTGCCTTTGCGGCAGAATCCGACCCGCACCTGCGCAAGCTCAACTGCGGCCCCTACGATGTGGCTACCAGCGCACCGCGTCTGGTCGAGAATTTTCTGGATATGGCGCACTTCGGTTTTGTGCACGAAGGATGGCTGGGCATGCGCAGTTCCACGGCCATTGACGACTATCAGGTTCAGGCCACGCCGACTGGTTTGCTGGCCACACAGTGCCGAGCCTGGCAGCCGCAGTCCAACGTGCATTCCAAGGCACCTGCCCAGGTGGAGTACACCTATGAAGTCACAGCACCCTATTGCGCGGTGCTGACCAAAGTGCCTGATCCGGCCAGCGTGGCGGCAAATGTTGGCCCCGGACTGTTTCGGGAATCCATCGCACTGTGCATCTGTCCAACAGGACCTGAGACCAGCCGCGTCTGGTTTCGTCTGGCCATGGCCGACTTTGCATCTCCTGACGATAAGCTGAGCGCGTTTCAGCATACGATCTTCATGCAGGACAAGCCTGTGCTTGAATCGCAATCCCCTAAACGACTGCCGCTGGACCTTCGGGCCGAACTGCATACCGCCGCGGACAAAGCGTCTTCTGCTTACCGCAAGCACTTGAGAAATCTGGGTATCACCTTTGGAGTATGTTGATGAGTTCCTCAATATTTCCTGTCAAGAATATTGCGCCAGATCGCCTTCCTGACCTGCTGCGCCGCATGCCCAAAGCCGAGCTGCACATGCACATTGAAGGCTCGCTGGAGCCCGAGCTGATCTTTGCGCTGGCACAGCGTAATGGCCTCACGTTGCCTTACGCCGCGGTTGAAGATTTGCGTCGTGCCTACGCTTTTACCAACCTGCAGAGTTTTCTGGATATCTATTACGCCGGGGCCGGCGTGTTGTTGCATGAGCAGGATTTTTACGATATGGCCCACGCCTACCTTGCGCGGGCAGCTATCGATACCATAGCGCATGCCGAATTGTTTTTTGACCCGCAGACCCATACGGCCCGTGGCGTAGCGATGGAAACGGTTGTCAACGGCTTGTACCGTGCCTGCATGGATGCACAAACCGAGTTCGGGATCAGCGCCTCACTGATCATGTGTTTTGTGCGCCATCTGTCAGAGCAGGAGGCGTTTGAAACGCTGGAGCAGGCACTGCCCTATCGCGACAAGATCATTGGCGTGGGCCTGGACTCGGGCGAAGTGGGCAACCCGCCTGAAAACTTTGCCCGTGTATTTGCGCGTTGCCGCGAGCTGGGGTTCCGTCTGGTGGCGCACGCCGGGGAAGAGGGACCGCCCGCGTACATCTGGAGCGCACTGGACGTGCTACGGGTGGAGCGCATCGACCACGGTGTGCAGGCTTTCAAAGACCCCGCGCTAATGCAGCGGCTGGTTAAAGACAAGGTGCCGCTTACGGTGTGCCCGCTATCGAACCTGAAGCTGTGTGTGTTTCCCAGGCTGGCCGATCACAACCTGGGGCAACTATTGGACGCAGGCATCGTGGCCACGATCAACTCGGACGACCCGGCTTACTTTGGTGGCTACCTGAACGAGAACTTCACGCAGACCTTTGCCGCCACCGGCCTCACGGCGCAACACGCATACACACTGGCCCGCAACAGCTTTGAAGCCAGCTTCATTGATGCAGGCGCCAAGCGGAATTATGTGGACCGGTTGAACGCGGCGTTCGAGACGTTTGTCTGACTGGCTGACGCCCAAGCACCAGAAGTCTCAGAGGTAACGAACACCCTGTCGCGCCAGTTCGGCCTGAACCGACGTCATGCTGACGCCATCAAGCGTCGTCCCTGACTTGACCGATAGCGCCGCCCCAATGCCGGCACCTTGACCCGCTACCGCACAACACGCCATGTTGCGCGTGGCGGCATGGCTGATGCGGTCACCGCCGATGGAGCGCCCGGCCACCAGAAGGTTTTTCACTCCCTTGGGCAACATAGAGCGGTAGGGAATCTGCATATACCGGCCAGTGGTCGGCAGAATGAGGATGCCGTAGCCATCAATAAATTCCGGGTAGATGCCGATGCTGTCGTCGAACCGCCCCTGCTCCCGCACGTCCTGCTCCGTCATGTTGTAGGCGGCGTCGATTTTGCGAGTGTCACGTATGCCGATGGCCATGCCGAAGTTTCGAAGGCGAACACCCTCACAGCCTGGCGTGAAGCGTCGCAGCGCCTCGATGGCCAGCATGGCCTGCTTGCGGCCCTCCATCTCGAAATGGGTCATGCTGTCAGGGTCGGTACCATCGCACCCTGCCAGATGCACCAGATTCATGTAGGTCAATTCACCGGTATCGTGCATCGCACCCCAAGTTCCTGCAATCGTGGTGAGGTGCGCGGGTATCAGTCCTTCAGCTAGCGCTTGCTGAAATGGTTTCTTCAGGAAAGGGGAGAACATCTTGTCCTCCTTGCCCGAGGTCTCAATCTTCCATTCACCGGTGGCCCAATCCTTGTAGGTTTGGGGATCGGCCTTCACGCCAGCCATGAATTTCTTTTTATCCACGCCCGCCAGATGGAACATGACCGATGCGGCCTGCATGTGTTCCTTCGGGGTTTTGACGGTGGGTGCGCCCGCGCGGTAGGCAATGTCGGCGTCGCCGGTGGCATCGATTACGCGTTTGGCCAGAATGGCTTCGCGTCCGGCCTTGCTCTCGACTATCACACCGCGAATCGTGTCGCCGTCCATCACTGGCGCCACAAACAGGCGGTGCATCATGGTGTGTACGCCAGCCTCTTGTACAAGCTGGTCGGCAACCAGCTTGAAGCCTTCAGAATCGATTTCGTACGACAGCGATTGGGATTCAGGCACTGCAGCGCCCATCTGCCGGGCGCGCTCTTCGAACTCGCGGCCAATGCCGTTGGCTTCTACGGTTTTCTCGTGGCGGTACCAGGCAAAGCCTTCGACGCCGACGACCGTGATGTTGCCGCCCAGGCAGCCAAACCGCTCAACCAGCGCGACGCTGACCCCCGTTCGGGCGGCAGCCAGCGCCGCCGCCAAGCCGCCGGGGCCGCCACCTACGACGAGTACGTCACATTCGTGGATGACATCCGTTTGACGGGATGGCTCTGTGATCGCGTGGGCCAAGGCAGGTGATCCTCAGTCAGACGTGCGAAGCATCAAGCGCGTGCGGCGGGTACCCAGAGTTGCAAACGTGGCAGCATCAGGCGGTAAGGTGCCAGCAGCACGGCGGCCATCAGCCACTTTACGCCTAGATCACCCGCGGCAAGCATGCGCCAGTCCAGGTCGGTTCCGGCAAACGCCAGGAAGAAGAACAGGCCCGTGTCGATGACCGAGGCCACCAAAGAGCCAATGAACGGTGCTTTCCACCACGACATGGTGCGCAGGCGGTTGAACGCCACGATATCGAGCAGTTGCCCGATGATGAACGCAATGCCCGAAGCCACGGCAATGCGCCAGGGAGCCAACGCCAGGGACACTACGACAGCAATCGCAAACCCGGTCCAGGCCACGCGACGCGCGGCGGTGGCACCTACGGCGCGGTTGGTCAGGTCCGTTACCAGAAAGGCGACCGGAAAGGTGAAGGCACCCCAGGTCAGCCAGTCATTGATCGGAAATTGCACAAGGTAATTGGACGAGGCAATGACAATCAGCATCGCCAGAATCGGGCGCCACAGCTGGGTCAGCCTGGGCGCCAGAAGGGAGGTGGGGGTTGACGTATTCATGTCCAGCATTATCGCAGGCGGCGCCTTTTGCCCCCTCGGCGTACGCTTTGTGGCGAATAGAGGGGGATGATTTATGGCAACTATTCGTTTGGGCGTATTGGCAGCCTGCCAAGATTGGGTAAGCTGTGGCCAACATGAAAGCTTATCGATCATCCATTCTCCGGTTCGCCCCTGACCGGCCGTCTCGCCAAGCCGCTGTACTGGAAGAAGACGGCCTGCTGGTAGTCGCACCCAATGCGGCAGGCGTGCAGGTGGTGAAGGCCGTGGGGCAGTATCGCGAGCTGATTGGCCAGTTCCCCGGCATCACCGTGGAGCACCTGCCGGGCCGCATCATAGCCACCGGTTTTGTGGACCTGCACATCCACTATCCGCAGACCGATGTGATTGGCTCACCCGCATCGGGTTTGCTGCCCTGGCTGGAAAACTATACATTCCCAGAAGAAAAACGCTTCTCGGCCCCCGAATACAGCGCGCAGGCGGCTACCTTTTTTATAGCGGAACTGTTGCGTAACGGCGTGACGACCGCGCTCACCTTTGCCACCTCGCACCCCGAATCTGTTAATGCTGTATTCCATGAGGCGCAGGCGAACGGCATGCGCATGATCACCGGAAAATGCCTGCAAGACCGGCATTCGCCCGATGGTGTGCGGGATGAGACGGAGCAAAGCCTGATCGACACCGAAGCCCTGATCCAGCAGTGGCATGGCACGGGCCGACTGGGCTACGCCATTACCCCGCGTTTTGCCCCCAGTTGCACCGATGCCCAGTTGCGCGGCGCAGGCGAGCTGGCCGCCAAATACCCCGATGTGTGGATTCAGTCCCATGTGGCCGAGAATAAGGACGAGATCATCTGGGCTCGCCAGCTGTTCCCCAGCTCACGCAGCTACCTGGCCACCTACGCCGACTTTGGCCTGATGCGCGACCGCGCCATCTACGCCCACTGCATCCACTTCGATGACAACGACCGCGCCCTGATGCGAGAAACTGGCGCGGCGGCGGCCGTCAGCCCCACCAGCAACCTGTTTCTGGGCAGCGGTTTTTTTGACTACGAGGGGGCCGACCGCGTGGGCTATCGCTACGGCTTGGCCAGCGACGTGGGCGGTGGCACCTCGTTCAGCCCGTTTCACACCATGCTGGCGGCGTATTACGTGGGTCGTGAGGGTCAGACCAAGCCGGGCCTGTCTTTGAGCCCGCAAACTCTGTGGTGGCAGCACACGGCGGGCGCGGCCAGCGCACTGCGGCTGGACGGCGTGATTGGCAACCTGCAACCCGGCTGCGAGGCCGATTTTTTGGTGTTGAACCCGCAGGCAACCCCACTTCTGGCGCGCAAAACCGCGCGGGCGGGCAGCCTGGACGAACTGCTGTTTGCCATGATCGTGCTGGGGGACGACCGGCTGATCGAAAAAGCCGTTATTTCGGGTAGAAATTGACCCCCAGACCTTGCCCGGTATGCGCGAGTAGCTATTTAAAATATAGCAAATGCGCTCGGTGAAGCTCCGCGCCTAATGGCTTGCCTACAATCCTCCGCATTCCGGAGAATTATCAGATGAGCATCAAAAGCGACAAATGGATACGCCGCATGGCAGAGACCACCGGCATGATCGAGCCGTTCGAGCCCGGCCAGATTCGCCAGCGCGAGGTGAGAGGCGCCACCCAGAAAATCATCAGTTACGGCACCAGCAGCTACGGCTACGACATCCGCTGCGCGCCCGAATTCAAGGTATTTACCAACATCCATAGCACGGTGGTGGATCCGAAAAACTTTGACGAAAAAAGCTTTGTCGATTTCAATGACGACGTCTGCATCATCCCGCCCAACAGTTTCGCGCTGGCCCGCACCATGGAGTACTTCCGCATCCCCCGCAACGTGCTCACCATCTGCCTGGGCAAGAGCACGTACGCGCGCTGCGGCATCATCGTCAACGTCACGCCGTTTGAGCCCGAATGGGAAGGTTATGTGACGCTGGAGTTCTCCAATACCACGCCGCTGCCTGCCAAAATCTACGCGGGCGAGGGCTGCGCGCAGGTGCTGTTCTTCGAGAGCGACAAGGACGATGTTTGCGAAGTCAGCTACAAAGACCGCGGCGGTAAATACCAGGGGCAGGTTGGGGTGACGCTGCCGAAGGCTTGAGCCTTGGCAGAAAAGACATTTCAGTGGGTTGCTCCGGCGCCCAGCAACTGATCTTCCCGAGTCTGCAATGCGCAACGCACAGCCAGCCGCATTCCCCGAACCATCTCTTCCAGCGCCATATTCGGCGTTCCCTGCTCGGGCAAAAACGGCACATGCACAAAGCCGCCACGGGCATGACGAAGTGTGCGCTTCGTCGCCAGCGCGTGCATCAAACCGTAAAACACATGGTTGCAGACAAAGGTGCCAGCGGTTTGTGACACTTCGACGTCGATTCCCTCCTGAAGCAGCGCAGCCAGCATGGCCTTGATGGGCAGGGTGGTGAAATAGGCGGCGGGCCCGCCGCTTACCACGGGTGTGTCGATGGGCTGGGCGGCCGCGTTGTCGGCAATACGCGCATCGTTCACATTGATGGCCACTCGCTCCAGTGATAAGGCGCTGCGCCCACCGGCCTGGCCGACACAGATCACCAGCGCTGGCTGATGCTTTTTCAGTAGTGCATCCAGCGCGATCAGGGATTCGTCAAACACCGTGGGCAGCTGGGCTGCAACAACCGCGTGTCCGAGAACCTGGCGTCCGTGCAACGCCTTCACCGCCAGCCAGCTGGGGTTGAGCGACTCACCGCCAAATGCGTCAAAACCCGTCAGCAGGACTTTGGCGGGCGCCGGTATGCCAGGAGCTTTGCGCGGTAACATGGGCTCAAATTTACCCCACGCGGCGGGTGACAAGGAGAAAAAGCCATGAAATGGGAAGGTAATCGCGAATCCGACAATGTGGAAGACCGTCGTGCGGGAGGTGGCGGGGGCGGCGGGTTGATCGGTGGGCGTGGTATTGGCGTTGGCACAATAGTGATCGCGCTGCTGGGCGGGTGGATTTTTGGTATCAATCCGCTAACCATTCTGGGTCTGTTGAGCGGTGGCGAAACTCCAACCGCGCAGGTGCAGCAGGGGCCTGCGCAGCGACCCCCTGCGGATGACCGCATGGCCAAGTTTGTTTCCACTGTGCTTGCGGATACTGAGGATGTCTGGAAAGACGTGTTTACCAAGGGTGGCTCCACGTATCAGGAGCCCAAACTGGTGCTGTTTCGGGGTTCAACGCCAACCGCCTGTGGCTCGGGTCAGGCCGCTATGGGGCCTTTCTACTGTCCGGGTGACCAGAAAGTCTACATCGACCTGGGCTTTTATCAAACCCTCAAAGACAAGCTGGGCGCGCCCGGCGACTTCGCTCAGGCTTACGTGATTGCGCATGAAGTGGGCCACCACGTGCAAAACCTGCTGGGTATCAGCGAGAAGATGGACAACATGCGCGGGCGAGTCAGCCAGGTGGAATTCAACGCCCTGAGTGTGCGTCTGGAACTGCAGGCGGACTGTTTTGCCGGGGTTTGGGCGCACCATGCCCAAAATTCGCGCCAGATACTGGAAAACGGGGACGTGGAAGAGGCCATGAACGCCGCCGCGAGGATCGGAGATGACGCCCTGCAACGTGCAGGCGGCGGGGCAGTAGTGCCCGACAGCTTTACCCATGGCTCCAGCGTTCAGCGTCAGCGCTGGTTCAATTCTGGCCTCCAGGGTGGCAACCTGAAGGGTTGCGATACATTCTCGGCACGCCAGTTGTGACGGATAGGGGATAATAGGGGGTTGCCCAGTGGCAGCCTTTCCCCTCAAGAGTATTAATGACAGACATCGTTACAGAAGCAGTTGCTGAGGCTCGCCTCGATTCGTTTTCCCAGTTGAACTTGGCGCCTGCCCTTTCGCGCGCCGTGGCCGAGATGGGCTACGAGTCCATGACGCCTATCCAGGCGCAGGCCATTCCAGTGGTGCTTCAAGGCCGCGACGTGATGGGTGCGGCCCAGACCGGCACCGGGAAAACGGCTGCTTTTTCGCTGCCGCTGTTGCAGCGCATGCTAAAACACGAAAATGCTTCCACTTCCCCGGCGCGGCACCCCGTGCGGGCGCTGGTGCTGTTGCCCACGCGCGAGCTGGCTGATCAGGTGGCGCAGGCTGTCAAGTCTTACGCCAAGTACACGCAGTTGCGCAGCGCCGTGGTTTTTGGCGGCATGGACATGAAGCCGCAAACTCTGGAGCTGAAAAAAGGCGTTGAAGTGCTGGTAGCCACCCCAGGGCGCCTGTTGGACCATATTGAAGCCAAAACGGCGGTATTGAACCAGGTTGAATACGTGGTGTTGGACGAAGCTGACCGCATGCTGGATATCGGCTTTCTGCCGGACCTGCAGCGCATCCTGAGCTACCTGCCCAAACAGCGCACCACACTGCTGTTTTCCGCCACTTTCTCGCCTGAAATCAAGCGCCTGGCCAACAGCTACCTGCAAAACCCGGTCACCATCGAAGTGGCGCGCTCCAACGCGACTGCGTCTACCGTGGAGCAGCATTTCTACAGCGTCAACGAAGACAGCAAGCGCCACGCGCTGCACCAGATCCTGAAACAGCGCGGCATGAAGCAGGCCTTTGTGTTTGTGAACAGCAAACTCGGTTGTGCCCGCCTGGCCCGTTCGCTGGAGCACGAAGGCCTCAAGACCGCTGCGCTGCACGGCGACAAGAGCCAGGACGAGCGCCTCAAGGCGCTGGAAGCCTTCAAGAAGGGCGAAGTCGACCTGCTGGTGTGTACCGATGTGGCCGCGCGCGGTCTGGACATCAAGGATGTGCCCGCGGTGTTCAACTTCGACATCCCCTTCAACGCCGAAGACTATGTGCACCGCATTGGCCGCACGGGCCGCGCCGGCGCCTCTGGTCTGGCCGTGAGCTTTGTGGGCGGTGGCAACGACGCCCGCCTCGTCGCCGACATCGAAAAACTCATCAAGACCAAGATCGAGCTTGAAGCAGTCGAATTTG
>JAKQJK010000089.1 GCA_029561195.1 Pseudomonadota bacterium | reverse complement strand
GTACCAGGCGTTGTCTTTGCCCAGCACTTGCAGGCCCGGCTCGGTGGCGGCGGGCAGGATGGTCAGCAGGTTGATGTCGCCATGGGCTGCGGCGCGTACGGCACCGGGTTCTTCGTCGCCCACCAGCGGCGGGTAGTGCAGCACGCGCAGCAGGGTTTCCTGGCAGCCGTCGATCATTTGGGTGAGCGGCATGGAATACCGGGCTTTCACTTCGGCTGGCGAGTTATCTTCCACCCATTGCAGCAGGGTGGCGGCCAGTTGGCTGCCCGCGGCGTAGTAACGGCGCGCAGCGTCGGACACCTCGGCCGGGTAACGGCCCCAGGGGTAGATGTGGAAAAACTCTTTCAGGTCGCGCTTGGTGTGGCCTTTGGCGGTTTCCGACACCTTGGGGGAGAAGTACCCGTCGAGCTTGTCGAAGTTGTAGGGGTAGCTGTTCTTGGCGTCCGTGCTGAAGAACGCCAGCCATTCTGCATAGATGCCTTCAACCAGCTTTTGGTCCAGCGGGTGGTTGGACAACACGCCAAAACCCGTTTCATGCAGGCTGGTGCAGAAATCTTTGGCAGCAGTGGGGCTGCGGTAGTCAACGATGGGGAATCTCATGAGGTCAGTTCTCCGCGAGCCAGTTGCTCATCAGGGTGTTTTCAAAGACTTTCAGGCATCCCGGCGCGTCCACCGCCATGCACACCTGAGTGTGGGGTTTCTCCTTGTCCCAGCCCTCCTGCGGGTAATTGATGTAGTCGCGCCGGTTCATGATGGTTTGTCCTTGCGCCAGACCGTCGGTTGCCACGCGTACGCGGCCAGTCTCCAAAGTGAAAAGCTCGGAGTTCACGAGGTAGATGAACGCCAGCAGGTCGTGGGCAAAGCAACCCGGCGTTTTGTACAGGTGTTTGTGCAGGCCGCTGTAAAAGCGCGAGTAGAACTCGACCGCCTGATGCAGCGTGGTGGTTGCCAGGTGGTCGTGGTGGTCGGCAATCTTCTTGAACAGCGACAGCTCGGTGATCACCCGGTGCGTCACGTCCAGGCCGACCATGGTGAGTTTCCAGCCGGCGGTGAACACGCTGTCGGCCGCATGGGGGTCGTTCCAGATGTTGGCCTCGGCCACCGGGGACACGTTGCCGGGCTCCAGCACGGTGCCGCCCATGATGATGACTTCACGCAGCAGCGTGGGCAGCGTGGGTTCCAGCTTCAACGCCAGGCTGAGGTTCCCCAGCGGCCCGACGGCCACCAGCGTGATCTCGCCCGGGTGGGCGCGTGCCGTGTCCACGATGAACTGCGCGGACGAGCGCGGATCGACCTGGTTGTGCGTGGCCACTCGCGAGCCCAGATTGCCCAGACCGTCGGCACCGTGGATGAAAGCAGGCGGCGCCTCGGGGTGCTTGACCCACGGGGTTTTGACGCCCCGGGTGACCGGAATGCCTGGGCGGCCCGCAATGGTGGTGAGGTACAGCGCATTGGTGGCAGCCTGCTCGACAGACACATTGCCAAACGTGGTGGTTATGCCCACCATGTCAATTGCCGGGTGCGCCAGTGCGAAATAGAGCGCCATGGCGTCGTCAACGCCGGGGTCGGTGTCGTAAATGACTTTGTGTGGTTTGGTGCTGGTCATAGGCGAAAGAAATTTCGATTCAGGCGGCAAAGCCGCAGAAGGTTCTCAAGGCGGACAACTTGTCTTCTGCGACGGCGGTTGTTTTCGCAACCAGCACCTGAACCTCGGCATGCGAGGGGATGCTGGATTGCGCACCGGGCCGGGTGCAGGCCATCGCACCCGCCGCGCTGGCGGCGGCAAGAGCCTGCGGCCAGGCCTGTTTGTGCTGCAACGCTGCCACCAGTGCTCCGCAGAAGGTGTCGCCTGCGCCCGTGGTGTCTACCGGTGTCACGTCGAAGGCGGGTTGAAACAGCACCTGTCCGTCAATGCGGGCACAGCAGCCGTGGTGTCCCAGCGTTACCACCACGCAGGGCACGTCAAGCTCCGCCAGCGACTGGGCAATGCTGCTTTTGTCATGAGCCGAATTGTGGGCAATGGCGGCCAGCTCGCCTTCGTTGACGATCAGCACGTCAATGTTTTTCAACAACCCGGCAGGCAGGCTTTGAGCCGGTGCGGCATTCAGCACAACGGCGACGCCTTTGGCTCTGGCCGCTTGGGCATACGCAGTGACCGATTCAATTGGTGTTTCCAGTTGCATCAGCAGGTGGGTAACGCCTTCCAGAGACGGCAAATGCCCTTCCCGCAATACCGCGTTGGCGCCGGGAGCTACCGTGATGGCGTTTTCGGCATCGTCAGACACGCAGATGAAAGCGGTGCCCGTTGCTTGTGTCTTGTCGCGGACTATGTGAAGTTTTACATTTGCCCCGAGCAGCGATTCTTCAAGCGGCCGGGCGTACAAATCATCACCCAAAGCCAGCAGCATCTGTGTCGGTGCACCACCTGCGCGGGCACACGCCACAGCCTGATTGGCGCCCTTGCCGCCGGGATAGGTTTTGAACTCGCGTCCGAGCACGGTTTCACCCGGAGCGGGGATGTGCGAGGCGCGGACGACAAAGTCCAGATTGGCTGAACCGGCAACAAGAATCATGGTCAGAACACTTCAAAAACAATGAGATAAAAGGACCTGAAAGAACCGCACGGCATGATGAAAAAAGAGATTTTACCGTTTGGTAAAAAATTGTGTTTTGCAGCCGTTCTTCACCCTCAAACCACCTGTTTGACAACAGCCGAGCAGTCATAATCCATTTTTAGCTCGCTCATAAGCCACTGTATCGAATGGTACCTCTCGTATTCGTCAAAGTTGTTGGATTCACGGACGTTGAAAGACACGCCCTGAACACCGTGTTTCGCCTGTCCCGTGAGCGTGAAGTTTCCTACACGCTCTGGACGCCTGAGGCGCCTGTGGCTCCGCATCTGGGCTTGATCGATTGCGAAAGTTATGAAGCCCGGCTTGAATTGGCTTCACCGGGCCACAACCCTAACCTGAAACTGATCTGCGTGGGCGCTGGCGCGCCAGAAGGTGCCTGGCGGGTTTTTAACCGGCCGCTGGACTGGCCCAGCGTGGTACAAGCGATGGATGACCTGTTCATGACGCCGCCTGCTCAGGCGCAGGAACTGGATTTTGATATCGACTACATGGACGCCTTGCCGCCCGGCGTCAAGCTGTCACTGCTGGTCGATGCCTCGCGCGATCAGCGCATGTACCTGCGCGCCCGTCTGGCTCTGGCGGGCCTGTACGAAGTGGAAGATGCTGAAACCGGCGCGCTGGCGGTGGACATGGCGCGGCGGCGCCATTACGATCTGGTGATTGTCAGTCTGGACATGCCGGACATGGACGGCTGGAAACTGGTTGAGCGGCTGGTGGGCATGGAGCCAGTGATTGGTCGTGTGGTGGTGAGCTCTACCGATGCCTCCTGGCACATGCAGGAACGCGCCGAGCAGGCCGGTTGCTTTGCCATGCTGGAGCGCCCGTTCAAACCGAGCCAGATTATCCAGTTGCTACAAAAAGTGTAGCTACCTGAATAGTAGATACCTTGCTATCCAGGCTGTTCAGGCCTGCAGCAGGCGGGCCAGGCGGCTTTCAACAGGCAACGGCTCGGCATGCAGACGTGCTGCAAGCAGCTCGGCGCACAGAACACACAGGCTCAATCCCCTGGAACCCATGGCTGTGCTGACCCCCAGACAAACAGACGTTCCTGCCTGAGCCGCACCAATCTGAATTACATCCACCACTGGCAATCGGTCAGCCGTGGCGCAGCGAACGCCTGACCATTCCTGAATGTCACCGTCTTTAAATCGCGGTTGAAGTCGAGCAGCGCAGTAGGGCAGCAGCACATCCAGTTTCCGCAAGTTCTCCTGGTGCTGCGTCTGCACTGAGGCTTTCTGGTGGTACGGAGAACCCAGTGGCTCATAGGTCGCCCCCGCGAACCACGCCAAGCCATCCGGCTGCGGCACCGCTGGAATGAAGCTTCCGGAGCCGTTGACAGGTGTTTCGGGGAACTCCGCTGCGTCGCCGGGTTGGTGCAGGCCCCATGACACTTGGCCGCCAAGCTCCCCCATGGAGTTGATGCGATCTACTGGTATATCTGTAGTGTCCGGTCGCAAATTACGCAGTAGGGCAAGTGAGCCGCCTGCAGCCGCCATGACCACCAGATGCGCTGTCGCCAGCGACTGTCCCGCGTCCCCTGTGAGTTCCCAGCCTTTAGGACTGAGAGCAAGGTTTTTTACCTGTGCGTTGGGGACAAAGCGCACGCCAGGCTCGCTCAGCCATGCTTTTACCAGTTTGGTCGGTTTGATCCAGGCCCCGTGACCGTGCCACAGTGCCACGTCAGCCGCAGCGTTGATTGTGTTGATGATTTCGCACGACCATTCCCGCCCCGCCATTGTCCAGTTGCCGGGCAGACCCAGTGCGCCATCCAGCCGACGCTCCAGCGTGCCACACTCTTCAAAATCCTGTCCCGGTGTTAACACCGTTCTAGCCTGCTCCAGAGTCAGGCGCAACCCTGCGCGAGACAGGCGGGAGCGGGGGCTGTTGTCGGGAGAGTTATGCGGAACCGCCAGTCCGGCCGGCAGACCGGAGGCCCCGGCCGCAGGCGCATTTGCTGCGTCCAGCACCTGTACTTTCCAGCCGCGTCGCGCCAGTGATGCCGCTATGCTGGCTCCTGCCAGCCCGGCACCAATCACGACGCAGTTACCAGGTGGGGTGGCCAGCGCGGCGGTGACAGGACGACCGCCACGGCTATTCTTGAGGTCCCATCGAGGATTGAAAACCCCCTCCATGTAGTCATCGTGGGACTGAGAATCAAATTCGAAGCCCAGCCGTGCGAGGTCATCACGCAGGTTTTCATTCACATCGCCTGAAACTAGGGCGGTGCCGCGACGACAGCACCGCGCTACCGCCTTCAGGGCCCAATGTGCGGATTCGGACGGAGCGGTGTATGCCCCAAGGAAAACAGAGTCAGCCGTGAAATGTTGTTCACGTAGTATGGTCTTGAGTTCGCCGATGCATAAGGTCAGCAACAGATGGCCGGCACTCAAATGAATGCGGTGAAAGCCAGGCAACAAACCAAACCACTGACGGGTTAGCGACCTGGCATGGGCCCGCAACTCGGGAAACAGGTTGATCGAACGCTGCAGCGACTCGATGTCAGGCGCTTGCTCGCAAATAGCCACGTAATGCAGCATGCGCGGCCGTTGAGCGTCACGCTGCCAGCTCTGCCAGGCGGATAGAAAACGGGTTCCGTCACCCCAAGCGGTGTCCAGTACACACCAAGCAGGCAGGTTTTGCCACGGGGGGGATGCGTTGCGAGGGAAACGCGAAGACATATCAGCTGGAGTGCCAGCCATGCGAACTGGACCGGCGGGGTGGGTCAGGCGGTGGGTGGCACGTAGCCTTGCGCCGCGTCCGCACCGTCGCCAAAAAAGTGGTTTTCCATCTGACGGGCGAGGTACTGGCGGGCGCGGGCGTCGGCCAGGTTCAGCCGGTTCTCGTTGACCAGCATAGTCTGGTGCTTGAGCCAGGCTGCCCATGCTTCTTTACTGACCTCGGCCCAGATGCGCTTGCCCAATTCGCCAGGATAGGGTGGAAAGTCAAGTCCCTCGGCTTCCTTGCCCAGCTTGATGCAGTTGACGGTGCGTGCCATGAATTACCTTTAACCAAAAGCCGAATCTTATTCGGTTTACAAATGCCTGATGCTGCCCACGGGCACAGTGAGCGGCGAGCCGGGGAACTTCAAAGGCACAATGGACACAAACTTTTGCTTTGCCCGCGGGGCGATCTAAAAAAAGGACCGGAATTTTGAACGTCGTGATGGATTGGTTTGATAACGCGCCGCGACCCGTGATGGTGTTGGTGTGCTTGGCCTGCGTGGCCCTGCTGGTTTTCGGCATGTATTTGCAGCACGTGGTGGGGCTGGAGCCGTGCCCCATGTGCATCGTGCAGCGGTATGCTCTTGTTTTGATAGCCATCTGCGCAGGTTTTACGGGGGCTAGCACCCGAAAAGGCATGCAAATAACAGGTGCTGCGGTGCTGGTCGTGCTGGCCTGCGCTGGCGCCTTTGTCGCTGCCCGCCAGAGCTGGCTGCAGTGGTATCCACCGGAAGTGGTCTCTTGCGGGCGGGACCTCTACGGCATGATCGAGACGTTCCCGCTCAAGCGGGCCCTGCCCATGATCTTTCGTGGCGGTGGTGACTGTACCAAGGTGGACTGGACGTTTCTGGGCGGCTCCATCGCTAACTGGTCGTTTCTTTGGTTTGGTGCGATGGCGCTAGTGGGCATCTTGTTGATATGGCGTCAGGCACGGCGCCGCTAATTCGCATCAAAGTCACCCGCTCCGGCTACAAAATCGCCCCGCCCGGACGTTCACCGCGTTCATACACCACATGGGCGCGCCCGACCAGCAGGTTGTCCAGCGTGCCGATATTGGCCAGGTCCTTGTTCGTGTACGGCAGCTTGTGCAGCACGTACCGCATGGCGTTCAGGCGAGCGCGTTTCTTGCAGTCTGACTTGATCACGGTCCAGGGCGCATCGGCCGTGTCGGTTTCGAAAAACATCGCTTCCTTCGCCTTGGTGTAGTCGTCCCACTTGTCAAGCGAGGCCATGTCAATCGGGCTGAGCTTCCATTGCTTGAGTGGATGGAGTTCGCGCTCCTTAAAGCGGCGGTGCTGCTCCTTGCGGCTGACCGAAAACCAGAATTTGATCAAATGAATGCCGCTGCGCACCAATTGCCGCTCAAACAGCGGCGCCTGGCGCATGAATTCCTGATACTCGGCATCGGTGCAGAAACCCATCACCCGCTCCACTCCCGCTCGGTTGTACCAGGAGCGGTCCAGCATGACGATTTCACCGGCTGTGGGCAAGTGCTGTACATAGCGCTGGAAATACCATTGCCCGCGCTCGATCTCGCTGGGTTTTTCCAGTGCCACCACACGGGCTCCCCGTGGATTGAGGTGCTCCATGAACCGCTTGATGGCTCCGCCTTTGCCGGCAGCATCGCGCCCTTCAAACAGAATGACAACGCGCTGGCCACTTTCCTTGGCCCACATTTGTAGTTTGAGGAGCTCCACCTGCAACTGGTATTTCTGGGCCTCGTAACGTTTGCGTGACAGCAGGTTTTTGTAGGGGTAACCGCCTGAGCGCCAATTGGCAGCCAGTTCCTCGTCTGGCTTAACGGACGGGTCACCCAGCAGCGTCCGGTTTTCCTCCAGCATCTTGCGGATCTCGGAAGCATCTTCCGGTGAGCTACCTGCCAGCAGGGTCTTGAGTGCCGCAGCCTTGTTGGTCGTTTTCACCAGAATGTTTTTCACGGCTGCCTGCTGGGCGCCCTGTGCGGCATTGGTCCGAATGCGGGCGGTTTGCGTCGCAACACCTTTGGCTGAACGCGCGCCCAGTGTGTCGCCCTGGGACGTGCGGCGCAAGCGGGGTTCTGATGGCGTACGAGTGGGGGTTGATCTCTCGGTCATAGGGGCTCCAGTAGCTGAATAGGTCATTTTGTGACGGTTTAGCGACAGAAAGTTTGATGAAAATCAACTGCATGCCTGGCTTCGAATGTGATCGGAAACAATCCATCAACAATCGGTTCTTTTGGAGGAACCATCGATGGGAATCATTTTCTGGATCGTGCTGGCTGTGATCGTTGTGTATGGCGTGATGCAGTTCAACAGCCTGGTGAACATCAAGAACAATGTGTCCAAGGCCTGGGCAAACATCGATGTGCTGCTTAAACAGCGCCATGACGAGTTGCCGAAACTGATCGAAACCTGCAAGCAGTACATGCAACATGAGCAGGGCACACTGGAAAAGGTGATTCAGGCCCGCGTCCGGGTGTCGGATGCGCGTGAATCCCATAATTTGGGTGCCTTGGGTATTGCTGAGGGCGCGTTGCGAAGTGGTTTGGGCAGCCTGTTCGCGCTGGCGGAGTCGTATCCTGATCTGAAAGCCAACGAGCAGTTCCTGCATCTACAGTCGCGCATCAGCGGGCTGGAAAACGCGATTGCCGACCGGCGCGAATTTTATAACGACAGCGTGAACATCAACAACGTGGGGATCGAGCAGTTTCCCAGTCTCATCATTGCCAGGCTGTTTGGCTTCAAGGCGTTCGATTTGCTGAAGTTCGCAGCCGAGGAGCTGGAAGACGTGGACGTCAGCCAGCGCTTCAACGCATAAACGTGCAACTGCTGAATGGCTTGCGCAGCCAATATGTCGACGCGCTGACGTCGGCCAGTTACCTCGGGTTGCTGGCAATAGCCCTGCATTCCGGACAGAAATCAGTCTGGATCATCTCCCTAGGACTGGTGGCGGTAATCGGCCTGTTTGCGTGGGTATCGACCCATGGCCGGGCCCGCGCCATTGCCGAGATGCCCACATCACTCATTGGCTCGGCGGCCCAAGGCTACGTGGAACTGTATGGCCGCGCCAGCGTGGACCCGGACAATCTGATCACCAGTCCGTTCAGCGGTGTGTCTTGCATCTGGTACCGGTGCCGGACCTATTCCAGAGACAATAGCGACCGGGAATGGCGGGAAGTCAGCTGCAATGTAAGTGAGGCAACGTTCGAAATTCGTGATCCCACAGGCGCCTGCCGGGTTGACCCGGACCATGCCGAGGTGATGGGGCCGGAGGTCCGCACCAGCTATTCGGGCGCTTACAAGCAAGTGGAAGAAATGCTGTTTGGCGGTGGCCTAATTTACGTATTGGGCGAGTTTTCAACGGTAGGGGGTGCCCATTCAGCGCTGAGTCTAAGTGAAGACGTTAGCGCGTTACTGTCGGATTGGAAGAAGGACCCGGAAAGGCTCAAACAGCGCTTTGATCTGGACGGCAATGGTGAGGTTGACCTGCGCGAATGGGAGCTGGCGCGGCGTCTGGCCACGCGAACAGTCGAAAAGCAGCACCGGGAGATCCGACAGGAATCAGGTGTTCACGTCATTCGCGCGTCGAAAAATGGTCGCCTGTTTCTAATATCCAGCCTGTCACCGCAAAAACTGCGGCAGCGCTACCTGATGTGGAGCTTCCTGCATCTTGCCGTGCTGGCCGCGGGTTCGGTGGCGGCGCTAGGAGTACTTTGATCCGTCTATCAGACCTGTGCTGGTAGGCTACACCAGCTTCTTGACCAATACCTGGCTCTTGCGATCCCAGTTGTAAAGGCGACGTCTGGCCTCGGGCAGGCGATCCGGGTCGGCCTGCACAAATCCACGTTTCAGGAACCAGTGCATGGTTCGGGTGGTCAGAACAAAAATGCTGTCCAGGCCCATGGCCTTGGCCCGCTGCTCCACGCGTTTGAGCACGCGTTCGCCATCGCCCTGGCCCTGGGACTCGGGCGACACGGTGAGTGCCGCCATTTCACCGGTTCTAGACTCGGGGTAGGGATACAGCGCCGCGCATGCGAAGATGACGCCGTCGTGCTCCAGGATGGTGTAGTTCGCCACATCGCGTTCGATCTCGGTGCGGCTGCGCTTGACCAGCGTGCCGTCTTTCTCGAACGGCTCAATCAACTGCAGGATGCCGCCCACATCGTCCACGGAAGCTTCACGCAGGCTCTCCAGTTTCTCGTCGACCACCATGGTGCCAATGCCGTCGTGCACATACACCTCCAGCAAAATGGCCCCGTCCACGTTGAACGGGATGATGTGGCTTCTTTCAACGCCCGATTTGCAGGCCTTCACGCAATGCTGCAAGTAAAAAGCGGTGTCGGTCGGCAGCAATGCGGGGGGCAGTTTGGCTAGCAGGTTTTCGGCGGTAGCCAGCGGCAGCTCGGTATCAATCGGATTGTCTTCGCTGACCGGGTGCAGGGCGTCCATTCCGATGCCAGGCATTTCGGTCAGGAAAATCAGCTTGTCAGCCTGCAACGCGGAGGCGACCGACGTGGCCACTTCTTCCATGGTGAGATTGAAGGCCTCGCCGGTGGGTGAAAAGCCAAACGGTGACAGCAGCACCATCGCGCCCATGTCCAGCGTGCGGGTGATGCCCGCCACGTCCACCTTGCGCACCAGCCCGGAGTGCTGGAAATCAATGCCGTCCACAATGCCCACGGGCCGCGCCGTGATGAAATTACCGGAAATCACGCGCACGGTGGAGTCCGCCATCGGCGTATTGGGCAGTCCCTGGCTGAAGGCGGCCTCAATCTCGTAGCGCAGTTGCCCGGCGGCCTCCTGTGCGCAGTCCAGCGCCACCTCGTCGGTGATGCGGATGCCATGCGAGTATTTGGGGGCATGGCCCTTGGCCTTGAGCTGCTCGTTCACCTGAGGCCTGAAACCATGCACCAGCACGATCTTCACGCCCATGCTTTGGATCATTGCCAGGTCTTGAGCGAGGTGATGCAGCTTGCCCGCGGCGATGGCTTCGCCCGCAATGCCCACCACAAAGGTCTGGTTGCGAAATTTGTGGATGTACGGCGCGACCGAGCGAAACCACGGGACGAAGGTGAAATTGAAGACAGCAGACATAATTCGGTATTCTCCCCGATGTTTTGTCCCTGAAGTCGCCTCCTTGTCTGCCATTTCCCTGAAAATCGAGTTTCCCGAATCGCTGCCCGTCTCCGGCAAACGCGATGACATCATGGCGGCCCTGGCGGCGCATCAGGTGGTCATCGTCTGCGGCGAGACTGGCTCGGGCAAGACTACGCAGCTTCCCAAGATCGCGCTGGCCATGGGTCGGGGGTTGTGCAACTACCCGAAAACCTTAACCGATGGCCGACCCGCACCGCGTGGCAAACTCATCGGCCACACCCAGCCACGGCGCATTGCCGCCAGCAGCGTGGCCAAACGCATTGCCGAGGAACTGAAAACGCCGCTGGGCGAGGTTGTGGGTTTCAAGGTGCGGTTTCAGGACCGGTTGACGCCCAACGCGTCCGTCAAACTCATGACCGACGGCATTTTGCTAGCCGAGACACAGACCGACCCACTGCTCAAGGCCTACGACACCCTCATCATCGACGAGGCCCATGAGCGTTCCCTGAACATCGACTTTTTGCTAGGTTACCTGCGCGAGATACTGCCGCGCAGGCCGGACTTGAAAGTGGTTGTGACGTCTGCCACCATTGATGCTGACCGGTTCGCACAGCATTTCACCTCTGCAAAAGGCCCGGCGCCGATCATCATGGTGTCGGGCCGCATGTTCCCGGTGGAGCAGCGTTACCGGCCATTTGAAGAGAGCCGCGAATACGACCTGAACAACGCAATTGCGGATGGCGTGGACGAGCTTTGGCGTGATCCGCACAATCAGGGCGACATTCTGGTCTTTTTACCTGGAGAACGCGAGATCCGCGAGGCGGCGGACCACCTGCGCAAGCACCTGAGTCACCAGCCCGTGATGCGCGGGGCCGAGGTGCTGCCGCTGTTTGCCCGCCTCAGCCCGGCCGAACAGGACCGCATTTTTGACGGCCACACGGGGCGCCGCATTGTGCTGGCGACCAACGTTGCCGAAACCTCGCTCACGGTTCCAGGCACAAGATACGTCATTGACGCCGGCACCGCGCGCATCAAGCGCTATAGCTTCCGTAGCAAGGTGGAGCAGTTGCTGGTGGAGCCAATCAGCCAGAGTTCGGCTAACCAGCGGGCCGGGCGCTGCGGTCGCGTCGCCAACGGAATCTGTATTCGCCTGTACGACCAGAAGGACTTTGACGGCCGAGCGCGGTTTACCGACCCCGAAATTCTGCGGTCGTCATTGGCCGGCGTCATCTTGCGCATGAAGTCCCTGCACCTGGGCATCGTTGAAGACTTTCCGTTTCTGGAGCGGCCCAGTGGTCGCGCGATTGCCGATGGCTACCAGTTGCTCAACGAACTGGGCGCGGTGGACGATGCCAATGAGCTGACACCGTTGGGGCAGGAGCTAAGCCGTCTGCCATTGGACCCACGCGTGGGGCGCATGCTGCTGGAAGCCCGTTCGCGCGAGGCGCTGGATGAGGCGCTGGTGATTGCCTCTGCGCTGAGCGTGCAGGATGTGCGAGACCGCCCTATGGAAGCTCAACAGCAGGCAGACCAGGCGCATGTGAAGTTTGATGACGAGAAGAGCGAGTTCACGGGTTATCTGAAGTTGTGGAGATGGATTCACGATGCGAGGGGCGGTGTTTCCCCCTCTGGCCCCGTCGATGCCACAGCGACCCGGGGTACGCCGGGCTCCTCGTCGCGTAGCTCAATTTCGTCACCCGGCGCACCCCGGGCCACAGCGACCTCGATTGCATCTGGGTCGTCGCACAAGCTGTCGAATCGCCAGTACGAACAGCTTTTGCGCCAAAACTTCGTCAATATCCGCCGCGTGCGCGAGTGGAAAGACATCCATTCGCAGTTACATACGGTGGTTGCCGAACACAAATGGCGCTTGAACACCAAGCCCGCCAGCTACGAGCAGTTGCATCTGTCCATGCTGTCTGGCTTGCTGGGCAATATCGGCTGCAAGCTCGAAGAGGGTCAAAACGGCGAGTACCTGGGCGCACGCAGCATCAAGTTTTTTGCGCACCCCGGCGCGCACCTGACCAAGAAGCCCGGCAAATGGATTGTGGCGTCCGAGCTCGTGGAAACCACGCGCCTGTTTGGCAGGGGCATTGCCCATATCGAACCGCAATGGCTCGAAAACGTGGGCGGGCATTTGCTCAAGAAACAGTTGCTGGACCCGCATTGGGAGAAGAAGGCGGCGGAGGTGATTGCGCTGGAGCGGGCCACGTTGTATGGCATCGTGGTGTACAGCGGGCGCAAGGTGAACTATGGCCGGGTGGACATGCATGGCGCGCGCGAAATCTTTATCCGCGAAGCGCTAGTGGGCAAGGAATGGGAAACCACGCTGCCTTTCCTTGCCTCCAATCAGAAACTGATCAAGCAGGTGGAAGACCTGGAGCACAAGGCGCGCCGCCAGGACGTGCTGGTGGATGACGAGCTGATCTTCGCGTTTTACGACCAGCAACTGCCACCCGACGTGTGCAGCGGCTACAGCTTTGAGCGCTGGTACCGTGAAGACGTAAAGAAGCAGCCCGATCTGCTTAAGCTCACGCGCGATGAGTTGATGCGCCACGAGGCCGCGGGTATCACCACCAATGCGTTCCCCAAGACGATTCGCCTGGGCGGCGTGGACTGCGCAGCAACCTACCTGCACGAGCCGGGCGACGCCAAGGACGGGTTGACCGTGTCGGTGCCGCTGTTTGTGCTGAACCAGGTAAACGACGAGCGCTGCGAATGGCTGGTGCCCGGCATGTTGAAGGACAAAATTCTGGCGCTGCTGAAAAGCTTACACCAGAAGCCCCGTTCACGCTTTGTGCCGCTGCCCGACAGCGCTGCCCGTATCGCCACGACTTTGAGCAAGCCCGAAGCGTTTGGCCAAGGCGGCTTGACCGATGTGCTGCTGAAAATCGTGCGTGACACGACTTCGCTGGACGTGAAGCGTGTGGACTTCAAACTAGACATGCTCAGCCCGCATCTGTTCATGAATTTTCGCGTGGTGGACGAACACGGCCGCCAGATGGGCACCGGGCGCAACCTGGGGGCGCTGAAGGCGGAGCTAGGTGCGCAGGCGCGTGGAGCGTTTCAGGCGCTGGCGGGGTTGAAGATGGAGGCGCGGCCCGCTCCGGAAGGTAATTTGGGCTCGAATGAGGTATCAAATAAGCCTCTGGCCCCGGTGGAATATTCGCGAATAGCTACTAAAAATGTAGCAAAAGAGTCGGCCAAAACTGCAACAACCGTCGGCCAGCGCCACACCGCCTGGACCTTTGGCGAGCTGCCCGAGCTGATGGAAATCCGCAAACCGGGCTCGGGTGGGCAAACGCTGATTGGTTTCCCCGCGTTGATTGACGGGGGCGACGCCGTCACAGTGGAGGTGTTTGACGAGCCCGATGTGGCCAGCGCCAAACACCGCGCCGGTCTGCGCCGCCTGTTCGCGCTGCAGATCAAGGACGCGCTGAAATACTTGGAGAAAAATATCCCTGATCTGCAAAAAATGGCCGTAGCCTACATGCAGGTCGGCAAGAGCGCCGATAGTTCCAGCTCGGCAGCTCCGGGCGGCACGATCGACGAGCTTCGCGAGCAGATCATCACCGTGGCGTTGGACCGCGCTTTTCTGCTGGACCCGCTGCCCACCAACGAATTTGACTTCAAGCGCCGGGTGGACGAGGGCAGGGGGCGCCTGACCCTCATCGCCAACGAAGTAGCGCGTCTGGCCAGCACTATCCTGGCCGAATACGCCGTCGCCGCACGCAAGATCAAGGACACCAAAAATGCCTCGGAAGCTACGGCAGACGCTACGCAGCAACTGGCGCGCCTGGTGCCCAAACGCTTTCTAACCGCGTCACCCTGGGGCCAGTTGCAGCACTTCGCCCGCTACCTCAAGGCCATCACGCTGCGGCTGGAAAAGTATCGTGCCGACCCCGCCCGCGATGCCACGAGATTGGCCGAGCTGCGCCTGCAGGAGCAGCGCTACTGGCGCCTAGTCGCGGAGCGCAAGGGCTCAGTGGATGAACGCATGCAGGAATTCCGCTGGCTGCTGGAGGAACTGCGCGTCAGTTTCTTCGCGCAGGAACTGCGCACGCCGCAGCCGGTGAGTGCGAAGCGGCTGGAAAAGGTTTGGGCGCAGTTGGGGTAGGCTTGGCAGTCGCCTGTTAATTTGCCCCAGTAAAACTACAACCGTGCCAACCGCCCCAGCGCCGTATTCAGCGTTTCGTCCTTCTTTGCAAAGCAGAATCGCACTACGCGCTGGTCAAACCCGTTGCCATAAAACGCGGATAGCGGAATGGCGGCCACGCCGATCTCCGAAGTCAGCCATTTGCAGAAGTCTGCCTCAGGCAACTTGCGCTCGGGCACGGCCAGACCCGAGATATCCACGCACTGGAAATAGCTGCCTTCACTGGGCAGAAGTTTGAACTTGGTTTGCTTCAGGCCTTCACGAAAGAGATCGCGTTTGCGCTGATAAAAAGCGGGCAGGTCCAGATAGGGCTGGGGGCTGGCCATGTAGCTGGCCAGGCCATATTGCACCGGGGTGTTGACCGTGAACACGTTGAACTGGTGCACCTTGCGGAACTCGGCGGTCAGCGACGCCGGGGCAGCCACAAAGCCCACTTTCCAGCCGGTGACGTGGTAAGTCTTGCCAAAGCTGGACACGATGAAAGCGCGTGCGGCCAGGCCCGGGAAACGCGCCGCGCTCTCGTGGTTCTGGCCGTCGAAAACCATGTGTTCGTACACCTCGTCGCTGATCAGCAGCACGTCGGTGGGCGCCAGAATGTCCTGCAGCTTCAGCATGTCCTCACGCGTCCAGACCGTGGCGCTGGGGTTGTGTGGGCTATTGACCAGAATGGCACGGGTTTTAGGGGTGATGGCCGCCGTAATCTTGTCAAAGTCAGGCCGGAAGGTGCCGGGAATCAGCGGCACGCGCACCACGGAGCCGCCTGCCAACTCGATGTTGGGCACATAGCTGTCGTAGCAAGGTTCCAGCACGATGACCTCGTCACCCGGCCGCACCACAGCCAAAATCGCCGTGATGATGGCCTGCGTGGCACCCGCAGTAATGGTGATGTCTGTCGTGGCGTTGTACTCGCGCCCGCCAAAAGGGCCATGCAAGGCCTTGAGCTTCGCGGCGATGGCCTCGCGTAGCACCGGCACGCCGGTCATGGGCGGATACTGGTTCAGGCCTTTCATCATGGCATCGTTCACGGACTGCACCAGGTGCGGGTCGCAGTCAAAATCCGGGAAGCCCTGACCCAGGTTGACGGCGCCTTTTTCAGCTGCTAGCGTGGACATGACGGTGAAGATGGTGGTGCCTACGGCGGGCAGTTTGGTGGTCAGTTCGGGGGTGCGGGCAGCAATCATGGTGATTTGGAAAGGTTTTACATTTCGTAATCGTTCACATGGCCGGTCATGGCCTTGGCGATCAGGTTGCGGTTTAGCCGGTCGCTCAGCAATTCGGCAAATTTGTAAACAAAGTTGCGCAGGTATGCACTGCGTTTGAAGGCGACACGGGCCACATTTTGCCCAAACAGATGTCCGGCGGGGCGCACAGCCAAACCGCTCTTGCCACCATCTTCAATCACGTCGCGCACGGCCATTTCGGCAGCGATACCCACGCCCAGGCCCAGACGCACATAGGTTTTGATCACGTCCGAGTCGATAGCTTCGAGGGCGATGCGGGGCGTGAGCTTGCGCGTGGAAAAGGCGTGGTCAATCTTGGTGCGGCCAGTAAAAGACGGGTGGTAGGTGATGAGGGGTTCCAGCGCGATGTCTTCCAACGTAACGCGCTCTTTCAGGGCAAGTGGGTGGCCCACTGGCAACACCAGCATGTGTTGCCACTCGTAGCAGGGCAGCGTTACCAGCTCAGGGTAATTGGCCAGCGATTCTGTGGCGATGCCGATTTCGGCAATCTCGTCGATGACCATTTGGGCTACCTGATCAGGCGCGCCTTGATGCAGGCTGACGTTGACCTTGGGGTAGGCTTCCCGCAGTTTGGCAACCGGTTCAGGCAGCACGTAGCGCGCTTGCGTGTGGGTGGTGGCGATGGACAGGGTGCCGCTGTCTTCGGCGCTGTATTCGTCGCCAATGCGTTTGAGGTTACCCACTTCGCGCAGGATCAACTCAATGCTTTTGAGCACCTGCACACCCGGCTCGGTGACCCGTTTGAGGCGTTTTCCGTGCCGCGCAAAAATCTCGATGCCCAGTTCCTCTTCCAGTTCGATGATGGCTTTGGAGACGCCGGGTTGTGACGTGTGCAAGGCTTTAGCCGCCTCGGTCAGGTTGAGGTTGCGTCGCACGGCCTCTTGCACAAATCGGAATTGATGAAGGTTCATAACGAATTTCGGCTAACAATTCGTTTTATTATGCCCTCCGGACGTATGAAGAGTCTTCAAGGGGACAATGCAATATCCGCGATCAGGTCGATCAGGCGCGGGTCTTCGCCGATAGCCTGCTGCAACTCAAATGCCACAGTCGGGTGACGCGCCTTGAGTTCAGCCATCAGCAAGGGCAGATCTTCCCGCGCATGGCGTCCAACGCCCAAGAACATGGGTACAACACGGACAGCGATGACGCCATTGTCCGCCAGGGTCTGAACGGCCGTTTGCAAATCGGGTTCAGTGAGTTCCAGATAAGCGCAGATTACCCGCACGCCAGCGTTGCGTTCAGCCATACGGATTGCAATAGCCTCAACAGGTTTGCGCCACAATGGATCTCTCGAGCCATGCGCGAACAGGACGACCCCGTCAGTAGTCGTATTGCTGGCCGTCATCGTCGCAACACCAGCCAGCCAAAGGCCGATAGGGACAACATGGAGTAAATCATCCCTGGGGCGGCAGCTGCCAGCCAGGGTTCCCAGTTTCTCAGGTTGCCGAAGTGGCCAAACAGGTTGTTGAGCAGGAAAAAACTGATGCCCGTCATTACGCCGATGAACACATAGGTCGAGATACCGCCAGCACGGAAGTGCAGATAGGCAAAGGGCAGGGCGAGTACCACCATCACGAGGCAACTCAGAGGGTAAAAAACTTTGCGCCAGAACCCGATTTCGTACCGCTGGGAAGCCTGACCATTGGAATCCAGATGCCGCATGTATTGAAACAGGTCAACAATGGGCATACGTTCTGGATTGAGCAGTGCGACCGACACCATCTCGGCCGTCAAGGAGGTGGGCCACCGGTAAGTTGGCCGATTCACTCGGGCGGATACGGCTTCTTTGCCTTCGGTACCGTTGAACTCCGTTCGGTCTACCTTTTCCAAGGCCCATGCATCGTCAAGTCCAAAACGGCCGGTTTCAGCCCGTGTGTTGGACACCAGACGTCCCTGATTGTCGAATTCGATAATGCGAATCTGGCGCATGCCCCCGTCCGGCTGCAGGGTGCCCACATTCACCGCGTACGAGTTGTAGGCCTGCTTTTCCTTGAGCCAAGCGCCCGTCTGTCCGACAGTGATTTCACCCAGAAAACGCGAGCGCAACAGGCGACCATATTGATCAGCCGCAGGGGCAATGTAGTCACCAATGGCGAAGGTCATCAATGCAAACATTAGACCCAGGCCGAGCAAGGTGCGCAACGCGCGCCAAGGCCCCAGACCACTGGTGCGCAAAATGGTGAACTCGGAGTTTTGCGCCAGGCGTGCCATCACCACAATGGTGCCAATCAGCACAGTTATGGGCAGCAATTCATACAACCGGCTCGGAGCCAGCAGCGACACAAAGGTGAGGGCGTGTCGCAATTTGTATCCACCCGAATTACCCTGGTTGACCCAGCGTAACTCATCTACGAGGTCGAAAAAGAAAAAAAGTGACAAAAACGCGAGGGTCACAAAGCCCACGGTGCTGATGACGTCACCATAAATCAGGCGTCGAACGGTTTTCATGGCGAGCCGGTGGCTGAAACGCCCGAAGGCGTATGTTGAAACAGCATGGCAGGTGTCCAGTTGAAATGGCGCTTGATCATCCAGGCTACCGCCACGACAAACACACCGCCGTGGAGCAACAACATGAATCGGTAGAAATTGGTGGTGCCGCCTGATATCCAGCTTTGCCCGAGATTCAACAGGTTGTAATAAAGAATGAATGCAAACAGAGAAAAAATCAGATTTCCACTGCGGCCAACGCGCGGGTTGCTGCTGGAAACGACTAACCCGATCAACGCCAGATTGATGGCCGCCAGCGCCAGCCCGATACGCCAGGACAGTTCGCCCAGATTCGGTGCGGTTGGCTCCTTGATCAAGGTCCGTGTGGACAACGCGCGCGGCGGCTTCTGGTTGTCCGGCAATTGGGCCTTTTGGCCAATGCGAACACCGTACCCTTCGAACTCGCTCAATTTCAGGTCGGACGAATCCGAAGTACTTTCCAGGCGCTGCCCCCGGTTGAGGATCAGAAATCTCTCACCGTCAACCATCTCGATGCGGCCGCTCCGGGCAGACGTGATCAGCTGCTTCCCCTTCTCGTTGGACATGATGAACACGTCACCACCAGTCTTCCCATCGGCAGAGTCTTTGTCGATAAAAAACACTCGGCTACCATCGGCAGACTCTTGAAACTGGCCTGGTGTGATCCTGTCCAGGTCACCCCGCTGTTCGTAACGCTCACGCAGAGTTTGTGACTTCTGGTGGGTCCATGGCCATGCAAAAAGCGCCAGCAAGGCGATTGCCAAAATGATGGGCCAAACAAAACGTGTAACCGGCCCTAGAAAACTGATCAAACCCTGCCCGCTGGAAAACCAGATCGCCATTTCGCTGTCGCTGTACAGCCTGGAAAGCGTGCTGACAATGGCAATAAAAAGGCTCAACGTCAAGATCGTGGGCAAGTGGCCCAACACGGTGTAGCCCATGACCATCAGTACTTCCGTAGGGTTGACATTACCGCGCGTTGCCTGACCCAGCGTGCGGATCAGGATCATGGTCATGACAATGGTTGCCAGGGCCACCAGCGTGGCGCCAAAACTGCGCGCAAGCTCTTTGCGGATGGAAGAATGGAATAACATCGGTTTCAAGGAAAACCCGAATTATGAACTTTGAACTGAAATCCATGGACCTGGCAGGTGCTGCCAGCGAAAAATCTGACGCTTTGCTGGTATTGGTCAATACCGCATTCAAACCCGGCCGTGGCGCTCTGGCCGAACTGATCGCGCAGGCTGTCAAAGCTGGCGACCTAGACACCAAAGCAGGCAAGCTGCTGCATGTGTACCGTCCTGCCGGTGTAGCCAGTCCGCGCGTGGTCATCGCGGGAATTGGTGAAGGGACTGCACGGCAGGTGCGCCAATCCATTTCCGCTGCTGTTGCAGCAATCAAGGGAGTTGGTACCAAACGGGTAACGGTCTGCTTTGCCTCCAAAACCAGCGAGGACGCTGTTCGCGCTGCCGTACTAGGCGTTGCGGATACCAGCTATGTGTATACAACCACCAAATCAAAGCCTGAAGTGCGCGCCTTGCAAAAGGTGGTACTGGGAATGCCGGACGCTACCGCTTTGAAGCCGTGTTTTTATCAAGCCGTTGCCAGCGTGGAGGGAATTGAGCTGGCCAAAGAATGGGCCAACCGCCCCGGCAACCATGCCACGCCGACTTTGCTTGCGCATGCAGCGAAAGAATTGGGCAAACTGCCGGGGATTGCGTGTGAAGTGCTGCTGCCCAAACAGGTGGAAAAGCTGGGGATGGGCTCGTTCATGGCTGTGGCAAAGGGCTCAGACGAGCCATTGCGGTTCATCGTTTTGCGGTACAACGGCGGCGCGAAGTCCGACGCACCAACCGTGCTTATAGGCAAAGGGATTACGTTTGACACGGGTGGCATCTCGATCAAGCCTGCTCCCGAGATGGATGAGATGAAGTTCGACATGTGTGGCGCCGCCAGCGTGTTGGGCGTGTTCCGGGCACTGGCCGACATCAAGCCAAAGATTAACGTAGTAGGCCTCATCCCTTCGTGTGAAAACATGCCTGACGGCCGGGCCATCAAGCCTGGTGATGTCGTGACCAGCATGAGCGGACAGACGATCGAAATCCTGAATACCGATGCGGAAGGCCGGCTGATTCTGTGTGATGCATTGACCTACGCTGAGCGCTTCAAGCCACGAGCCGTCATCGATATTGCTACGCTGACCGGAGCCTGCGTTATTGCGCTGGGGGCTGTTCGCAGTGGCCTGTTCGCCAGCACAGATGAATTGGCACAAGCCTTAGTGGCTGCGGGTGAGAAGGCGCAAGACCTTTGCTGGCGTCTCCCCCTGGATGACGACTACGCCGAAGGGCTCAAGACCAATTTCGCGGATGTGGCCAATGTGGCCGGGCGGGCGGGCGGTGCCATTACCGCGGCCAAGTTTCTTCAACGGTTCGCTGCCAAGTACCCTTGGGCACATCTGGATATCGCAGGAACAGCCTGGAAAAGTGGCGCTGCAAAGGGTGCGACCGGTCGGCCAGTCGGAATGCTGCTTGAATACATTCTGGCGCAGTCCGCAAATCCAGAGCCGAAAAGAGTGCTGAAAAAGAGTATCAGAGCGACCTGAGACGCCTGCATGGACCATCTACCCAGGCAAACACAGCCATGACAGAAGTTGCCTTTCACTTTAACGTGCCCGACAAATTGAGCTACCTTTGCCGTCTCATCAGAAAAGCCACGGTTGGTGGTTCCCGCGTGGTGGTAACGGGGGAAACATCGTCCTTGAATCAACTGGATACAGCACTCTGGACATTTTCGGCTCTTGATTTTGTCCCACATTGCCGCCTGCCTGCGGAACAGCAAATTAGCGCAAATTCACCTGTGGTCCTGACGGAAAGCGCTTCGTCTGCACCGCATCAGGGCGTATTGGTGAACTGGGGGGTAAGTGTGCCGGGCGGTTTTGAACAGTTCGAGCGCCTGATTGAGGTGGTGACCTCGGATGCCCAGGATCGCTCCCAGGCGCGGCAACGATGGAAGCACTATGCAGATCGAGGGTATGCCATCACGCGGCATGACCTCGCCCAGCCGGGAGCGCAGTGATGTCAACACCGCCCCGCAATGTCCCGCGATTCCTGCCGACCTTGACACAGGTTGTCAGACCACCGGAAACTGCCCAGGAGTCCAGGCTCTCCCCGCTGGACACCGAGCAAATGATTCATCGTGTGTTGCAACGCGTAGATCTCGCGCTGGAGCCCATGTTGCGCGAGGCGATTGGCCCATTGGTGTTGGATCAGATCACGGCGATGGCTACCCGCTTGCGCCCCG
Source organism: Pseudomonadota bacterium (assembly GCA_029561195.1). Taxonomy (GTDB): domain Bacteria; phylum Pseudomonadota; class Gammaproteobacteria; order Burkholderiales; family Burkholderiaceae_C; genus Egaibacter. The sequence goes on along the minus strand of JAKQJK010000089.1, from coordinate 4,659 downwards.
AAGTGGAAGCTGTGGTGCGCCAAGCCGTTGCCGACGCGCTTGCACACGAGTTCGATATTGAAAAAAGACCCTGCGATTGACGCGGTTTCAACAATGGAAGTCGCGTTGACCTGACAGGGTTTCCCCTGCGGCGGTCGATAGCCTTTGCTATGGTATTGAGAGGAAAAATGCGCTATCCTCTCAGGTTGTTGAGGTGAATAACCGCCTTTCAACTTTTTGATAATACCCCTTGGAGTTTTTATGCAAATGACATTTCGTACTACCCTGACGTTGTGCGCAGCCGCCGCGTTGATGGTCGCATGCGGCAAAAAAGAAGAAGCAGCAGCTCCTGCTGCCGCTCCCGCAGCGGCTCCGGCAGCAGCACCCGCTCCTGCAGCCAATGTGATCAAAATTGGTCACGTTGGCCCCACGAGCGGTGCCATTGCCCACTTGGGCAAGGACAACGAAAATGGCGCCAAGATGGCCATTGACGAACTCAACGCCAAGGGCGTGACCATTGGTGGTCAAAAGGTCACCCTGGAATTGATGCCTGAAGATGACGCTGGTGACCCGAAGCAGGGTACAGCTGCTGCACAAAAGCTGGCTGATGCCAAAGTTGCCGGTGTGATCGGTCACCTGAATTCTGGAACCTCCATCCCTGCATCCAAGATTTACAGCGACGCCAATATTCCCCAGATTTCTCCATCTGCTACCAACCCCAAGTTCACCCGCCAAGGCTACAAGACCACGTTCCGTGTGGTGGCTGACGATGTGCATCTGGGCAGCACCCTTGGCAAATACGCAGTCTCCACCCTCAAAGGCAAGTCCATTGGCGTTATTGATGACCGTACCGCCTACGGCCAGGGCGTTGCTGAAGAGTTCAAGAAAGCTGTTGAAGCTGCGGGCGGCAAGATCGCTGGTCACGAGTTCACTACCGACAAGGCAACCGACTTCAACGCCATCCTGACCACCCTCAAGGGCAAGAAAGTAGACGTCGTGTTCTTCGGTGGCATGGACGCTGTTGCAGGCCCGATGATCAAGCAGATGGCTCAGCTGGGCATCAAGGCCAAGTTCATGGGCGGCGATGGCATTTGCTCCAGTGAACTGCCAAAACTGGCTGGCGACGCAATGAAAGACGATATGGTCTATTGCGCTGAAGCCGGTGGTGTTGAGGGCGAGCAAAAAGTCGGTATGGAAAAATTCAAAGCTGACTTTAAGACCAAATTTGGTGCTGATGTGCAGGTGTATGCACCTTACGTCTACGATGCTTTGAACGTGATGGTTGCAGCTATGGTCAAGGCTGATTCGGCTGATCCTGCCAAGTACCTGCCTGTACTGGCTGCTACCGCTGACTACAAAGGCGTGACCGGCAATATCTCCTTTGACGAAAAAGGCGACATCAAAAACGGCGCCCTGACACTTATGACCTACAAAGGTGGCAAGCGTACCGAACTGGCTGTGATTCGCTAATCCGGATTAACGACCCCAAGCAAAAGGCCCCGCAATGCGGGGCCTTTTCTTTTTCTGGCGGAGCAGGCGGGATTCGAACCCGCGGAGGGCTATTAACCCTCACACGCTTTCCAGGCGTGCGACTTAAACCGCTCATCCACCGCTCCAGCGTGAACAATTGTATCAGGGTGACCCACTATGTTTTTTGCGCTTGAACCATTTTCATCGCCGATGAAATGAGCGCAGACACTTCGGTCATATTGCTCGGCACCACCAGCGTGGTTGTCGCGTCTGCAGCCACGCGGGAATAAGCGTCCACAGCCTTCTCGGCCACTTTGAGTTGTACAGCCTGTTCGCCACCCGGCTGGCGAATGGCAGCAGCGATACGCTCGATGGCTTGCCCAGTGGCTTCGGCGACGGCCAGGATGGACTGGGCATCCCCCTGAGCCTTGTTGATGACAGCCTGCTTTTCACCTTCGGATCGTGCGATGAAGGCCTCTCGCTCACCAGTTGCAATATTGATCTGTTCCTGACGACGCCCCTCGGACGCGGCAATCAGTGCACGTTTTTCACGCTCGGCGGTGATCTGCGACTGCATAGCGTGCAGGATCTCTTTGGGCGGTGTGAGGTCCTTGATCTCATACCGCAATACTTTGACGCCCCAGTTCAGGGCGGCCTCGTCGATGGCTTGAACTACCTGGGCGTTGATGATGTCGCGTTCTTCAAACGTCTTGTCCAGTTCCAGTTTGCCGATCACGCTACGCAGCGACGTCTGAGCCAGTTGGGTAATGGCAATGATGTAGTTGGACGAGCCGTAGCTGGCGCGCATCGGGTCCGTGACCTGAAAGTACAGGATGCCATCCACCTGCAACTGCGTGTTATCCCGGGTGATACATACCTGGCTGGGCACATCCAGTGGCACTTCCTTGAGGCTGTGTTTGTAGGCCACCCGGTCAATAAATGGGACCAGGAAGTTCAGGCCCGGTGTAAGCGAGGAGTGGTACTTGCCCAGACGCTCCACCACCCAGGAATTTTGCTGCGGCACCACCTTGATGGAGCGCGTGATGAAGATGACGGCAATAACAAATATGACGAGAGCGACTTCCATGTTTGGCCTTTATTGAATTTAGAGTTTGTCGACGAGAAGGCGATTGCCCACGAGTTCAGAAACCCGGTGCGCGCCCGCTGAAGGAGAAACACCTGTCCGGTGAATCGCCGTCCAGTTTGCTCCGCGATACTTGACTGCAGCGGTGCCATCCGGGTTCCAGGCCTCGATCTGAACCGTTTCACCTACGTCCAGATTCACGCTGCGCTGTGCCCGTGCAGAAGGGTCCGAGGGGCGTTTTTTCCGGAGCTGGTGCCACACCGCCACCGCCCCCCCGCCCACTCCGGCAGCGATCAGCAGTTGGACCACCGTGCCTGCTCCGAGATGCGCAGCGACTGCAGCGCCAGCCATACCCAGAGCCAGCATGAGCAGATAAAACGTCCCGGTCAGCAGTTCCAGCGCTATCGCAGCGCCAGCCAGTAACCACCAGAGGGTCGATGGGGCCATACACACTCCTTTGTCTTCGTTGCACCACATTCTGCGGCAAATATGTTGCACCGCAAGGTGGGTGCCGCATTAATTCCTTACACTTCGCGCCTGTTTTCAATTTTCTGCATCCGCTAGCTGGCAAGGAGTGCCCATGAAATTTCGCTTTCCCATCGTCATCATCGACGAGGACTTTCGCTCCGAGAACACGTCCGGCCTGGGTATTCGCGCCTTGGCGCAGGCCATCGAAGGCGAGGGGTTTGAGGTTCTGGGCGTTACCAGCTACGGTGATTTGAGTCAGTTTGCGCAGCAACAAAGCCGCGCCAGCGCTTTTATCCTGTCTATCGACGACGAAGAGTTCACGCCTGGGCCTGATCTGGACCCTGCGGTGCTGAATCTGCGCCATTTCATCGAAGAAGTGCGTCGCAAGAACCTGGACGTGCCGATCTATGTCTATGGCGAGACCAAGACTTCGCGCCACATCCCGAACGACATCCTGCGCGAACTGCATGGCTTCATCCACATGTTTGAGGACACACCGGAATTTGTGGCGCGCCACATCATCCGCGAGGCCAAGAGCTACCTGGAAGGTGTGCAGCCGCCGTTCTTCAAGGCGCTGCTGGACTACGCCGAAGACGGCTCTTATTCGTGGCATTGCCCCGGCCACTCGGGTGGCGTGGCATTCCTGAAGAGCCCGGTCGGCCAGATGTTCCACCAGTTTTTTGGTGAAAACATGCTGCGCGCCGACGTGTGCAATGCCGTGGAGGAACTGGGTCAGTTGCTGGACCACGACGGCGCCATTGGAGCCAGCGAGCGCAATGCAGCGCGCATTTTCAATGCTGACCACTGTTTCTTCGTGACCAACGGCACCAGCACCTCCAACAAGATGGTTTGGCACCATACCGTGGCGCCGGGTGACGTGGTGGTGGTGGACCGCAACTGCCACAAGTCCATCCTGCACTCCATCATCATGACCGGCTCCATCCCGGTGTTCCTGAAGCCTACACGCAACCACTTCGGCATCATCGGCCCTATTCCCCAAAGCGAGTTTGAGCCAGCGGCCATCAAGGCCAAGATCAAGGCCAACCCGTTGCTCAAGGGCGTGGATGCTGACAAGGTCAAGCCGCGCGTATTAACCATCACGCAATCAACCTACGACGGTGTGCTGTACAACACCGAAACCATCAAGGGCATGCTGGACGGCTACGTGGACAACCTGCATTTTGACGAAGCCTGGTTGCCCCATGCGGCGTTTCACCCGTTTTACGGCTCGTATCACGCCATGGGCAAGAAGCGGGTGCGTCCGAAGCATGCGGTGGTTTACGCCACGCAATCCATCCACAAGCTGCTGGCCGGCATCAGCCAGGCCAGCCATGTGCTTGTGCAGGATGCCCAAAACACCAAGCTGGACCGGCATCTGTTCAACGAAGCCTACCTGATGCACACGTCCACGTCGCCGCAATACAGCATCATCGCCAGCTGCGACGTGGCCGCTGCCATGATGGAGCCACCGGGTGGGACGGCACTGGTGGAGGAGAGTATTGCCGAGGCGCTGGATTTCCGTCGCGCCATGCGCAAGATTGACGACGAATACGGCGAAGACTGGTGGTTCAAGGTCTGGGGCCCGCAGGAATTTGCTGAAGAAGGCATTGGCCGCGCCGACGACTGGATCATCAAGGGTGAATCCAAAAACGCAAAGG
>JAKQJK010000064.1 GCA_029561195.1 Pseudomonadota bacterium | reverse complement strand
GGCTCGATCCAGCTGTTGTTTGGTGGGCATGCGGTCACCCAGTGCCTGCAGTTGGGGCGATACGCCCTTGAGGCGGTCCATGAAAGCGGGGTCCTGGTAGTAACGCACCCGTCTGGCCAAAATGGGCGGCACGTTTTCCATGACGACCAGTTCCATCTGCTGGCCCAGGCCGGTGATTTCCTGAGGCAGCATCAATGCCCGGCGCTGGTCCGAGACACTCAAGGAGGCCGACTTCTTGCTGAACCAGACCTTGCTGTGGGACTCGGACTGACCCTTGACGGTCTGGTAGCCCAGCCATTCCGAGATGTCCCGGGCGGTCTGGGTTTCACTGGCCTTTGGCGGGTAGATGATGTTGAGTGCGTGGTTGGTGGTAAAGGTCTGTGCCGCATCCTTGCCATAGACTTCCACCAGCTGGGCCGGACTCTGGATGATGGGCATCATGCGCAGGCCATAGCCGGCGATGTAGCTGATGCCCTTGGACAGGATGCCGATCTTGCCAATGGCAGTGAACTCATCCATCAGCAGCAGACAGGTCTGGGTGTAGGCCGGATTCTGGTTGGGCAACTCCCGCGTGTTCACATCGATCAGTTGCTGAAAAAACAGATTCAGCAGCGGCGCCATGCGCTCCAGGTTGTCCGGTGTCACGCCCAGATAAATGGACAGCGGCCGCTTGCGCACATCGCGCAGGTCAAAGTCGTTGGCGCTGGTGGCCGCATCCACCAGGGGGTTCATCCACAGCTCCAGCCGGGAACGAAACGAGGTCATGACACCGGCCCGGGTGTTTTCCGAGGCGATGGAGATGTAGCCTTTCAAAGCCCGGACACAGGCGCCGGACAAGGGTGTGCCCGCTGCGGCCTGTCGCTGGATGACGCGGGTGAAGTAAGCCGAGCCGTCGCCATCGGCCAGGGTTTCGCGCAACACCTGGCCCAGCGTCACCAATTGGCCGGGTGTCTCCAGCAGGGACAACACGATCCCCAGAAACAGGCCCCGCGGTGTCGCGGTCCAGATCACGTCGGTGCCGGTCTGGTCCGGAAACAGCATGTTGGCGATTTTCTGGATATCGTCGATCCTGAAATTTGGATCCTCGCTGATGTAGGCCAGCGGGTTGTAGCGGTGGGTGCGGTAGTCGCTCGCTGCCGGGTTGAACAGAAAACAGTCCTGGCCACATTGACGGCGGTAACCACTGGTGATGTCCCAGTTCTCCTTCTTGATGTCCAGCACCACGACACTGCCGGGCCAGTTCAGCAAGTTGGGGATCACAACCCCGACCCCCTTGCCACTGCGGGTGGGCGCCGAGATGATGGCGTGTTGGGGTCCGTCGTAGGTCAGGTAACGGTGTCCCCGGCGCCCCACGATGATGCCGTGTTCACCCAGCAGGCCGGCACGGCGGATGTCGCGTCGGCTGGCAAAGCGGGCATCGCCAAACAGGCTGCGCCGGGCGGGGACGATGAAAAGTAAGGCTGGGAGCAGCAGGACCGTCAAGGACAGGCCACCGGCCATCGTCAGACGGTGCTGCACCTCGCGCACCGAACCATAGTGGTAGCCGTACTGGTACCAAGTGAGCGGCTGGGCCTCCTGGAACCGGTGGCCGGCCAGCATCAGAAAAATACCACCCGCCAGATAGAGCCAGACGCCAAAGACGAGCAACACCCCCGAGATGATCAGGCTGACTTTGGCCCACAGCGGCCACCGTTCCCAGCTAGGCCACGTGGCCCAGGCCGGGCCAGACGAGCCCTTCAGTGCGCCCGAACCACTAGCCCAGCTGCTGGCGCTTGTACCCGGGGTCATAATAAATCTCGCGCAACTGGCGCTGCTGGTAGAACAGCACGATGTCCAGCGTGGTGAACAGACGGTGCTTGATGTAGGCGGTGTCCAGGTGGGCACCGGCCCGGCTGTCCTTGATCAGTGCGGTCAACTGCTCAAAGGCTTCAAAGGCGCCATTGGCGTGCATGGTGGAAATCGAGCCCGGGTGGCCGGTGTTCACCGACTTGATGAACTCCCAGGCTTCATCCCCGCGCAACTCGGCCAGCAGGATGCGGTCCGGTTTCATGCGCAGGCACGCGGTCAGCGCCTGTTTGGCGGTGACCGGGGTGCCGCCCTCGTCGTCGCGACCGTAGAACAGGTGCACCTTGTTGCCGTGGTGGTTCAGGGCCAGCTCGTGCACGTCTTCAATGGTGATCAGGCGCTCAACAGCGGGGATGCTGCGAATCAGGCTTTTGGTGACCGTGGTCTTGCCAGAACCGGTCTTGCCCACGATCAGGATGTTGCGGTGACGGCGCACGGCCAGGTCCAGGAAGGCCATCACGCTGCGCTGCTCCTTGAGGCGCAGCAATTCCTGCTCGAAGGGTTGCAGGTCGTCGCTGACATCGGCACAGGCGGTGAACGCGCCTTCCCGATCCAGTTCTTCCAGGGTCTTGTCGATGATCGAGGGTTTGCGCACGGTGATTGATACGGTGAAGGCCTCGCAAGCTGGTGGAATGAGGACCTGCACCCGTTCACCCGTGGGCAGGGAGGCCGACAACACCGGCTTGTCGGAAGTGATGGCCTTGCCGTTGAAGCTGGCGATCAGGGTCGCCAGCTGCCGGCAGTGCGCGAAACTCAAATAGGGCACAGCGTGTTGTGACCAACCGCTACGCCCTTCGGTCCAGACCTCAAAGGGCCGGTTAACACAGATCTCCGTGAGGCTGCTGTCCTGCAGAAACGGCAGCAAGGGTGCCAGGTACTCATCCAGCATCGTCGAGGACTGAGCCTCGGCGTGTGATGGCTTGGGCAGCTGGGTCACCAACTGCGTGACGAATTGCGAGACGGTGGCTGTCATCGTTTGACCTGAAGACCGTACACGCTGGCAAAGTCCAGATCGCGGGCCACCATCACCTGAATGTGGTCGCCCTGGTTTTTGACGATGGTGGGCGGGATGTTGACCGTGGCGTCGAGGATTTTTTCGATGATCTTTTCACCGCCGGATGCGGCACTGCCATAGACGTTGGTCGTACCGCCCGAACCACCCGTGTTGCGGTTGGCCATCGCTGTCACCGAGTCCTTCACAAAACTCATCAGGATCGCTGCGCCAAACCGCTCCATAAAATGGTTTTCCACCCAGCCTTCCAGACCCGAGCGCCCGAGCGCATCCGTGCCGGGTGAGTTGAGCGACACCACCACACCCTTGGGGGTCTTGGCACGGGTCCACAACACGAACAGTCGGACCTGACCCTGTTTGACGCCACCCTGGTACTCCCCCACCAGTTGGGATCCCCGGTCCAGCAGCAGCACCTGGCCGTTGTCCGAGTACACGTCACGGGTCAGGCGACAGGTCGTCAGGCCCGGCAGGGTGCTGTCCAGTGCGGTCTCCAGTGCACAGTCCAGCGCTGTGCCCTTGGTGATCAGGAAATTGCGGTCGGGCAACAGGCTTGCTGTGACGCCTTTGGTCGAAGTGGACTCCAGCCGGGCAGCCAGCTCGTTGCCCGCACCCGAAGCACGACCCGGTTCTCCGGGGAATGCCGTCGCATGATCGTCCGACTCGACAGGCGTCGAGCGGGACAGTGCCAGTGAACCCGGGGCGGACGTGGCCACCAGCAGCGTGCCACCCATCTTGCGATCCATCCAGTCGAGAACCGGTTTGCCATTGCTGCCCATCGCCGGCTTGTGACTCCCCAGCACCGGTATGGCCGTCGAGCCGCCGTGCGGGGCCAGAATGGCCGGGACCTGATCCACACCGGCTTTGGTGGATGCCGGAGCCGAAGCCGCGGCCAGGGAAGGCAAGGGCGGTGGTGGCGCCGGGATCAACAGCGGGGGCAGGTTGTTGGCAATGCGTTGTTCCTGCGGATTGACCTTCTTCTTGACGGTCTTGTCACGGTTAACCGCAACGATCAGCGCGGTCGCGGCACCCACGATGAACAGGAAACCCAACAGGGTGACCAGCTTGTTGTTGCCACGTCGCCGGTTGACCGAGGGCAAACCGACGTTCTCCGGGTTGTCGAGTTGATCCTTTAAGCCACGCGCTACCTTGGCTGACGCAGGGACGGGGATCGAGGGTTCTTGGGTTAACGGCGTATCGGAATCCAACCCGATTGGTTCCACCTCCATGCGGGGCAAATCGGGGTCTGCCGGAGGCACAGTTGGTTTCTTCCGGAACAGGTCTAAGAAACTCATTCGCGGGCTCCCTTGATGATGCGTTCCACATCGGGGGACACGGTGCCCGAGGTGTTGTCGGTGCCGCTATTCAGATCAAAGGACCGGTTGACCACCGAGGCGACCCAGCTACCCTTGCGCAACATCAATTCCGACACCAGTTTCTGGACCACGATGGTGTGACCATCGATCACGTGGGTATTGATCAGGGCTTCATTGGCTTCAGTGCCGTCGCGGGTGACTGCGAACACGGCGGGCATGTCGTGGTTGTTGCTGAAGGTGAGGTAGATAAACCGTCCGTCATCGCGTGCGGCCGTGGGACTGACTTCCTGCGAGCCAGCCACCCAGTAGTCGAAGTTCTGGATGCCCTTGCCGGTATCGGTCAGCCGGGACTTGACGTCACCCAGGCGCAGTTTCAAGGCTTCGGCCTTGAGGCGGGCCTGCTCCCGGTCGGCTTCGTCATCGGGATAACGGAAGGACAGGGAATAGATCAGGTTCTGATCGGCCCAGGCTGAGGGGTCCTTGGGTGCTCGGGGTTGCACGACCAACACAAACTGGTAGGTGCGGCGCGAGGTCACCACCGTCACATTGGTGTCCGCTCGCGTCGTCTGTGGCTTGATGAACAAGTGGTTGGCTCTGGGTTTGACCTGCCAGGCCAGTTCATCACCAATGGCCACATCCTTGATGGCTTCACCGTCGGCAAACTGGATGTGGGTGGAAACCCCGAAGAACGTGGCAATCCGCACCACATCGGACGGGTTGTAGTCCACCACCCGCACCCGGGGGTCGGCTTCACCCCGCAACGGCGTGAGCTCGGCCAGCGTCAGCGTGGGCAGCAGCAGGGCCAGCAATCCTGTGACCAGGTTTTGTTTCATGGCGATCCTCATGGCTGCACCACCGGCGTGGCGGCCACCACGGCGGGTACCGGCGCACCCTGACCGGCAAAGACGGTCGGGCCGCTCTGGACGACAGGGGCAATGTCCTGTTTCACGACCTCGGACTCCACCGGTGCCAGCACATCCGGGTCATTGCGGTACTCCATCACCTGAAAACCCAGCGGATTGACGCCACGGTCCTTCTCGGACATCGGGGATCCCGAGTACCGGAACGTGATGGTGGCCGCCCAGTGGGATACCTGCGGCTTGTCGGCGCCGCGTTCCACTTCCTTGGTGTACCTGACCAACGCGACGTTGGGCTTGATGAAGGACGTGCTCTGGATGCGCACCCTGACCTTGGCATAGGGGCCAAAGACATTGAGGGGTGACAGCGGATTCTTGGGGTTGAAGAACTCGAAATACTTTTGTTGTTCCAGACCCACCGACATGAGGCCGACGTTGGTGTAGTAGTCGGGCGCCAATTCCCTTGAGTAGCCTTCCCTGTACCGTACGTACCACTGGGTGAAGTACTTGTTCATCGCTTCGTCGTAGGTGGTGTTGCCATTCTTGAGCGTCTGCACCACATCCACGATGCCGGTCGAGTTGTCGACGCGAATGACAAAGGGCTCTACCCGCTTGAGTGGGGTCAGGGCGGCGAGGGCCAACACCGCAGCAACGGCGAGTACGGCAGAACCCACCGCAACACGCCAGGCGATGGTTCGTGACTGTTCCAGCTGTTGAAGCTTGTCGGTCTCCCAGGAGCGGGCTTCGCGCAAGTACGCCTCGAAGTCCTTCTTAACAACGGCGGCGCTCATTCAATTCAGCTCCGTGGTGGTTGCATCGGACACGGGGGCCACTACCCTGACCTCCACCCGGTTGACCGGGCGGTAGTCGCCATTGACAACGGGCGGTTTGGGGGGTGCGCTGCAGGCGACGAGCAGGCAAAGGCCCAAGGCCCCTAAGAGGAGTTTCATGAATAGTCCTTAATGGATGTGGTTCCCGCAACAGCGGAAACAACAAGAGATGAAATAGGGCTTGGGTTCAGCCTCGGGTGACGCGATTCCGGTTGCCACCAGTGACCTTTCGGTACAAGGCCGCAGGTGAACCTGCGACATTGCGCGCCGCCTGTCCGGCTGCACTGGGGTTGTTGGCTGCCCAGCGGGCATTCATGGCTTTAACCCGACGGGCACCCCGGTAGTCGCTGAGGGTCTTACCGGTCAACAGGTCTTTACCAGCACCGGCGGTGTTGCGGGCACGGCCGACCGCATTGCCCACCGCACCCAAAGTGCCAATAGCAACGCCACCGCCTAACGCGGATGCAATCGAGGGAAGTTGCATCATGACCAGAAGGCCCACAACACTCAACACGATCGCGGGCAAGGCCTGGCTAATCGCCGGATCTGCGAGAACGCCTCCAGTTGTCACATCGGTTAGGTAGGTTTGGATGATGGTCATGACCAACTTGATGGCGGCTGCCGTCAGCATCACCAGAAAAACGTAGTTCAGTGCCTGACCGATCCAGACGTCAAAGAACCTGCGCGTGGGTTCAAACATGGCCAACAAAATGAACAAGGGACCGACGCCCAGAATGATGGCCAACGCCATCTTGGAGAGCGCGAGCAGAAAGGCGCCATAAGCCGTCGTCATAAGTCCGGCAGCCCAAATCAGAATGGCGATGGCAGTCAGGCCAAGATCTGGAATGGGAAGCATGGCAGAACCAGCATTGGCTTTTTGCCAATAAGCATCCCCCAGATCGTAGATTTGAGACATCAGGCTATCCAGGAACTGGGTGTTGGTGGTGCTGTTCGAATACCCTGAAGCGATGTAGCCAGCCAGGACGTCTGGCGAATTCCACAGCATGTCAGAGAGAAACGCGTTGTAGTAGCCAACAGTTAGTGCCGTGCCGACGATCAACGACAAGCGAACAATCCGACTGGCCCCGTCCATCACGGGTTCGTTGATGACGCCGCGCATCATGGACCAACCCCACAACATGACATAGATGGTGAGCAGCGTCGTGGCCACCGGTGTGATGGCACTCGAAATACTCGCCGCCACGTCATTGACGTAGGTACCCAGTGCGCCGCTGAGTTCGGTGAATGTTCTTTCGTAAAAATGAAAACTGCTGGGCATGGACTACCAGCCCTTTGGGATCACACCCTTGGTAGCGTCGCTGCGCATGGCCTGCACAACTTTCAGACAGGTCTCGTTATTCCCTTTAGCGGTGCAATAGGTTTGCAAAAAGGCAGCAGGGGTCATTTTCTTACCATCGACCAAGATTGCGTGTGGATCGTCCACCTTAGGTACGCCATCACTGCATCCTGCCAGTACCCATACGAAGATCAGAGTTGCCGTTGCCAGAAATTTCATTTGAAATGGTTTCATATCGTTGCCTGAAAATGAGTGGAACTCAGCCCATCTACCAGCCGACGGGCATGACGCCCTTGGTGGACTTCATTCGAATCTCCGCCGCCTGCTGATAGGCCAGATCCCGTTGTGCTTGTTGCATTTGGGACAGCATTACCAACTTGGCGCTTTCGTTTTGCATCATCACTTGCTCAGCCTGGATGCGCCCCTGCAGGTCTGCCATATCTTTGGCGTCCGGTGCGTTGTTCACCCGATCAAGCAAGACCTGAATGGTGCTGAATCGTTGACTGGCCTGTCGATAGCCTTCTTCAGCCGTTGCACGGTTGAAGGCAGCTTGATTCCCGGAAGACTGAAACGCTCTGGCGGCATCAGTCGTGGCACCCAGGGTGGTATCGGTCACGTCAAACACCCGTGCGTTGGTACGGATCGCTGCCGAGTTCCCATACCCACTGTTCAGAATCGTCTGATAGTCCGCTGGCAGGTACTGCCGGGCGGCCGGGTTGTTCACCAGGTTGGCCATGCCGCGCGACCCATTGAGGCTGTCGAACTGTTGCTGCATGCGCAAGAGTTGTTGCTGCATCTGCTGGAACTGCGCACCCCAGGCCACCACTTGCTGAATCTGCTGCGCGATGCTGGTCGTGTCGATCACCGGGATGCCAGCGTGGGCGGTGCTCGCCACGCCGATGAACAGGGTGATGGTGGCAATGAGTCTTTTCAAACGGGTCATGTCAATACTCCTTTACGAATGCGATGGAATTCAGGCAACCAGATGGCTGGGTCGTCGCCCAGCTCGGCTACCAGTTGTTCTGCGAGTTGGGAGGTGGCCGTATTGCCCGACAGCACAGCGAGTTCATCGTCAAACCCGCGCAGGTTCAGTTCAGCCACCACCGAGTTGGATCCCTGCTTGATCAGGAACTGGCGGGACTTCTCGCCAAGACCTTTGACGATCTCGTACTCACGTTCGGTCAGCTTGAAACCGTTGACATAGTCGTCATGGTCAGCTTCCGAGTTGGGCAGAAAAATCTTGGTGGCAGTCTGGCTGATGATGGCGTAGGCAATCGGGGACTTCAGCACCTGCTGGGGTGACTGGGTGAACATCACCAGAAAGCCATCCTGTTTTCGGATTGTGACCAGCTTGTTCCTGGCCAGGTCTTCAAATGCCGGATCGTCCAGCAGCTTCCAGAACTCGTCCATGAAGATCGGAATGCGCCGACCATCCATCAGGCTTTCAATCCGGTGGAACAAATACAGGATGGTGGGGGTTCGGGTTTCGTCGTTGTCCAGAAACTCCGTCACATCAAAACCCACCACCGGACAGTCATCCAGCGTCAGGGTGTCCTGGGCGTTGTCAAACAGCCAGCCCAAGGCACCGCCCCGGCACCAGCGGCCCAGACGAATGTGCAGGCCACTGTCCTCCGTGGGATCGAGAAACTCCAGCAGGGCACCCAGCCGCCGCTTCTGCTGCGCCGCACCCATCACGCCGGTGATGGCGTGGGCAATATCCCGTTCCTGGCGCGGCGAAAGCGGCAGTCCCCCGTGCCGGACCAGCTGGCGCACCAGAACCTCCAGAAAGGCCAGGTTGTTGGGTGTGGGCGGCAGCTGAAACGGGTTGAACCCGGAGGGGACTCCATTCTTCAGCGGGTAGTAACGACCACCCATGGCCCGCACACCGACCGAAGCACCCAGATCCTTGTCAAACAGGACGCAGGACAACTGTTTGCCAGCACCCGGCTGTCGAAACTTCTGGGCCTGGGCCAAGAGCACCATCTGCAACACGGTCTTGCCGGTCCCGGACTTGCCAATCACCACGGTATTGGCCAGGTCCTTGTGATTGGGATCCAGTTGGGCCGCCTTGCGGGCATCGGCACCGGCTTCTCCCTTGTGGAAATTAAAGTAGAACGGGGCACCCGAGGAGGTCTTGAACATCGTGACCGCGTCCCCCCACTGGTTGCCCTTGATCCATCCCATCGGGAAATTGTGAAAACTGCTGAAACCCGCAAAGTTGCGGCTGGTGATGTCGCCCACCCGCACCCGGTACGCAAAATTCCCTGGCAGCTGGGACCAGAACGCACCGGCCACGCCAGCCTCTTCGCGTGCCCATTTCATGCCACTGTCCGACAGGGCCGCACCGGCTTCACTGATGTGGTCGTTCAGGGATTTCTGTTCGGCTGCGCGGATGACCAGGGCCAGGTTGTGGGCCCCCATCACAAAGCGGTTGGAAGTCAGATCATCCAGTGCTTCATCAATGTCCTCGACCTGGCTCATGGCCACGTCACCGGCATTGACCAGACGGGCCTGCTGTCGCTTCATGCGACCCACCGCCACTGGCTTGGACAGGAAGGTGAAGGATTGGGACAACACAAATTCAAACGGCAGGCTGAGCAGGTCGTTCAGGATGCCCGGGCAGGTCATCGCCGGGTACTCCTGGATCGTGACGATGCCCGCGTACTGGGTGTGTGA
>JAKQJK010000058.1 GCA_029561195.1 Pseudomonadota bacterium | reverse complement strand
GTGGGATGTCTGTGCGGTGCGCTGAATGGTCTGATTGTTGTCTATGGCAGATTGCAACCCATTGTGACCACCATCGCCACGGGCGCAGTGTTTTACGGTATTGCGCTGGCCTTGCGACCGGTTCCGGGAGGTGATGTGAATGCCCAGTTGGCGGAGGCTTTGACAGGCAAGCTGTGGCTTGATATTCCAGCCAGTTTGGTGCTTCTTGTTGCAATTATTGGACTGGTTTGGATGCCGTACCGACGCTCGGTGATCGGACGCGCAACCTACGCGGTAGGCTCGTCGGAAAGCGCCGCTTACATGTCTGGTGTGCCGATCAAGGCCGCCAAGTTCACAGCCTATACGCTATCAGGTTTGCTCTCGGCCATGGCGGGACTATTTGTTACCTTTGTCACGTATTCGGGGGAGGCGTCGGCAGCGAACGGCAGCACCTATACGTTGTACTCCATCGCGTCAGTCGTGCTGGGCGGAGTTTCGCTATTCGGCGGGGCCGGGAGTGCTATAGGGGCGGTTTTTGGCGCCCTGATGTTCCGCACGATCGGCGACCTTATGTTTGTCTTTAATCTGGAGCCCCTGTGGCAACCCCTATTCCAGGGTTTGATACTGCTTGCTGCAATCTCATTGGGTGCGGTCAGGCTGTTTCAGGTTCGAAATCGATTGGAACTGTATGACTGAAATTGGGCCATCCTCGCATGCCGTGAAGAGCCTCATGCGACATGTCGATCCAGCTATCGCGACTGCATTTGCATGCATCGTGGCGTTGCTGTTGGTTGGAAGCATTTATTCCAGCAGCTTTTTGTCGCCTGAATATCTTTTGCAGCAGCTCAAGGTTGGCGCTTTCCTGGGAGTCATTGCAACCGGAATGATGTTCGTTATTTTGATCGGTCAGATCGACTTGTCAGTGCCATGGGTGGTCGCAGTCGGAGGAATGATGGCTACGGCCGCTACGGCCTGGGGCCCTGCGGGTGAGTTCTTTGCAATTCCTGTTGGAGTCCTCTGTGGTGTTGTGTTGGGCCTTGTGAATGGTTTCGGTGTGGCGTATATGCGCATTCCGTCCATGATTGTCACGTTGGCAGTGAACGCCGTGGCGCAAGGTTTGATGGTGGTGCATACCGGGGGCTTTGCCCCGCAAGATGCTTCTTCTCACGCTATGCGTTTTATAGCAACCGGTCACTCAGTTTTTGGCATTCCCAATGCGCTGTGGATATGGGTCTTTGTGGGTGGCATTGCTGTATTCGTCTTGTCTCGCACAACATTTGGCCGCTCCATCTATGCCATTGGGAATAGCGAACGCGCCACCTACCTGTCGGGCGTGCGAACGCGGTTTGTAATACTGACTGCCTTCGCCATTTCTGGAGGTCTATCGGCCTTTGGCGGTGTGCTGTTGGCGGGCTATGCCAGCAAGGCAGCCCAATCTATGGGCGATGCCTATTTGTTACCGGCTATCGCAGCAGTCGTTTTGGGGGGGACCTCTATCCTTGGCGGACGTGGGAAATATTTAGGCACAGTCGCTGGCGTCATACTTATTACCCTACTGCAATCCATTTTGTCGGTAATGCAAATCGAGGAATATGCCCGGCATGTTATTTATGGTGCTGTCATTATCTTGATGCTGCTACTCTACGGGCGCGAGTATCAGGTTAGATAAGGGGTGTAAACCCAATACTCTCCAATTTCGTAGCTATCGGCCAAATGCGGAATCTCCAGTAGAGTCGTACGCGAGTTGGGTTTGTCCCACGCCTATGCTCAGACTGGACAGCTCTTGCTAGCCTGCCCCCGCGCGGGCCTGATCAATCGCCATCACTAGCAGCGCCGTGGCTGCCATGGCTGTGACGGTTCTCACGTGATTCCACTTCGACCACTTGGCCACGTAAAAAGCCCAAAACCGGGTCATCTCTTCAGATGCCGGGTGAATTTGGGCTAGGCGGTTGTTCAGCGGAATGTGAACCAAAACGGTTACAGCAAACGTGCCCACCAGACAAAGCGCGGCCCCGGCCAGTTGTAATTCAACGCCGGGTTCAGCGAGGCGGAACACGGCGGTGATAGCAAGGATGGCTGCGGCCAGGTTGGTGCCAAAAAACAGCACAAAAAAGATGGGATTCTGGATAAATGCCGAGATGGCCTGCATGGTGCGAACGCCGCTTTCCGTGGGCTGATGCAGCAGAGCCTTCATCACAAAGTTGGAGAACGCAAAAAACAGGCCTGCCATAAGGCCGCAGCCGACTGCCGCGAAAACGGCGATGATGAGAATATGCTGTGGTGACAGGTTCATGGTTTCACTCCCTACCGCGACTTGTTATAAAAGTTTTTAGCTGGATAGTTCTCGCCAGTTTACGATGTCATCAGACATCGAGCAATTTTTGGAGACTGCATGTGAGCGATTCATTACATTCCAGGCAAACCGCGCCACCTCCCGACTGGAAGACCGAGGGCGTGCGTGTCGTCCCGGCCAATCAGCTCGACGGAAACGTGCCGTCCACGCCCGGCATGGACCGCAAGGCCGCGATAAATTTCGCCCGGGTGGGTGCACAAAAGCTGTGGGCAGGCACGGTCACCATCCATGCCAACGCCAAGACAGGCGCTCACCACCACGGGCCGCTGGAGAGCGTGATCTATGTAGTGCGCGGGCGGGCTCGCATGCGCTGGGGTGACAAGCTGGAGTTCACCGCCGAGGCCGGGCCGGGCGATTTCATCTACGTGCCGCCGTTTGTGCCGCATCAGGAAATCAATGCCAGCCCCACGGAAACGCTGGAGTGTGTGCTGTGCCGCAGCGACGGCCAGGCCGTGGCGATCAACCTGGACATTGAGCCGGTGGAAAAGCCCGAGCAGGTGTTGTGGGTGGATCCGACGCATCCGACGGGTGGGGTGGCGTAGAGTTGCATGTCATGCCGGCGAAGGGGTGCGGCGAACCAGCCGCACTTCCAGCTTGCAATCCAGTGCCTTCGCATACCGTGAGAGGGTGGCCAGTGAGGGCGAGTGCTTGCCTTTGCCCGACTCCATGCGCGCCACGGCGGACTGGGTTGTTCCTATTTTTTCAGCCACCTGAGCTTGTGTGAGCCCTTGTGCAGCACGCGCCTTGAGAAATTCATTGAGCAGCGCAAACTCGTCGCCCAAGCGGTCGAACTCGGCTTTGACATCAGGTTGCACCAGGGCTTTGGCGCGTAACTGTTTATGCGTCAGCATCTTTCTACTCCTTCATGCGCTTTCCCGCGAGGGCCAATTCTTTAGGCGGGGTCTTGTCCGCTTTTTTTCACAAACTGGTGCAACGTGACGATTTTGCGGTTGACCAGCGTGCAGTAGAAAATGCGCCCGATCCCCTCTTGAGATTTCAACCGCAACTCAAAAAGTCCTGACCTCATGGCGCGGGTATGGGGCATTCCCAAGTCCGGGCCATATTCCAGCATTCGATCTGTGCAATGGAAATACTTGGCCAGCATTCCTGCGGGGAGTTCAAGCACAGCCGCTTGCAGCTTTTCCTTGTGATAAGTGATCTCCCAAGATCATATTTATATCATATTTGTGATAAATTGATTAATCTGCTGCATTGAATGCAGGCCAGCAATATACTGTTAATTTAAACAGTATATTGCTGAAATCGCTGACCTGTAAGCCTTGCAAGCTGAGTCGGTCGTGCCGTTACGCCATGGAACCCCCTGCGCTCACACCCGAATACGCCGAGCTGCACTGCCTCACCAACTTCAGCTTCCAGCGTGGCGCTTCGCATGCGGAAGAGCTGGTAGCGCGTGCCCACGCCCTGGGCTACACGGCGCTGGCCATTACGGATGAGTGTTCGGTGGCCGGGGTGGTCCGTGCGCATGTAGAGGCCAAAAAGCGAGGGCTCAAACTGCTGCCGGGGGCCGAGTTTGCAGTCGATTTAGTGCAACATGGCCAGCGCTTTACCGCCATCGCGTTGCCCCAGCACCTGCAAGGCTGGGGCAACCTGTGCGAGTTCATCACCCACGCGCGCCGTGCGGCACCCAAGGGGCGGTACCTGGTGAGCTGGGCCGACTCGCCATGGGCGCTGCTGGCGGGGTGCGAGATTTTGCTGGCATTGCCATCAGCTATCAATATAGAAGCTGCTTACGCAATATCCACGAAGGCTAGAGGCCTATTTGGCACTCATTTATGGTTGGCAGTCGAGTTGCAGCTGGCGCTGGATGACGATGTGCAACTGCACCACCTGCAGCAGATTGCTGCCCTCACCGGCGTGCCGCTGGTGGCCGCAGGCAATGTGCACATGCACGTGCGCTCGCGCAAGCCGCTACAGGATGTGATCACCGCCGTGCGGCTAGGTAAATCAGTTGATGAATGTGGGTTTGAGCTGCTGGTCAATGCCGAAGCGCACCTGCGTTCACGTGAGCGGCTCGCAGCCATTTACCCACCCGAATTGCTCGCCAACACCCAGGCGGTGGCCGCACGCTGCACGTTCAATCTGGACGAGCTGCGCTACCAGTACCCGGCGGAGACGGTGTTGCCTAGCATGAGCCCCGCGCAAACCTTGCGGCATTTCACGTTTGAAGGCGCGCTGATCCGCTACCCGGATGGCATACACGAGAAGGTTCAACAGCAGGTAGAGCATGAGCTGGCGCTCATCACCGAGCTGAAGTACGAGATGTACTTTTTGACCGTGCATGACATCGTGCATTTCGCCCGTAGCGTGGGCATCCTGTGCCAGGGCCGCGGCTCTGCGGCGAACTCGGCCGTGTGTTATTGCCTTGGTATCACCGAGGTGAATCCGCTGGATGGCAACCTGCTGTTTGCGCGCTTCATCAGTCGCGAGCGCAACGAGCCGCCCGACATTGATGTGGACTTTGAACACGATCGGCGCGAAGAAGTCATCCAGTACATCTATGAGAAATATGGGCGTGATCGTGCCGCCATAGCTGCCACCGTCGTCACCTACCGGCCCCGCAGCGCCATTCGCGATGTGGGCAAGGCGCTAGGGGTGGACGACGCGCTGATCGACCGCTTTGCCAAGGAGCACTTCTGGTTTGATGGCGAGGACGCCATGGCCGAGCATCTGGTGCGTGCCGGGCTGGATCCGGACGATGCGCAGGTTCACCAATGGCTGGCGCTGACGAAGCAGTTGCTGGGCTTCCCCCGTCACCTCAGTCAGCACGTGGGCGGTTTTGTGCTCACGCAAGGCAAGCTCACGCGACTGGTGCCGGTGGAGAACGCGGCCATGGTCGACAGGTCAATCATCCAGTGGGACAAGGATGATCTGGACGCGATGGGCCTGCTCAAGGTCGATGTGCTGGCCTTGGGCATGCTCAGCGCCATTCGCCGCTGCCTTGATCTGGTCGGCCAATGCGGCGGCCCGAAGCGTATGCAGGACGTCCCCAGGGAAGATGAAGCTACCTACGACATGATCTGCGCCGCCGACACGGTGGGTGTGTTCCAGATCGAAAGCCGTGCGCAGATGAGCATGCTGCCGCGCCTCAAACCCCGCAAGTTTTACGACCTGGTGGTGGAAGTGGCCATCGTGCGCCCTGGGCCTATACAAGGCGGCATGGTGCACCCCTACCTTAAAGCCCGCCAGGACCCGGACAACGTGAAGTACCCGAGCCAAGCGCTGAAAGAAGCGTTGAGCCGCACCCTGGGCATCCCGATTTTTCAGGAACAGGTGAT
>JAKQJK010000054.1 GCA_029561195.1 Pseudomonadota bacterium | reverse complement strand
TGCCATGACGCCTGCCACGATCACGCAGGTGCCAATCACCCGCCGCGGCGTGAAACGTTCCTTCAGGAACCAGGCGCCCAGCAGCACGGCAAACAGAACAGATGTTTCGCGCAGGGCCGCAATGGTGGCGACCGGAGCGCGGGTCATGGCCCACAGCGCAATGCCGTAGGACGCAAGGGATGCAGATGCCCCGATGGTGGCCACCGGCCAGCGCGTGCGCGCGTAGGTCCCCAATGTCCGTCCGTGTTTTGCAAACATCAGAGCGGCGAACGGCCAACCCGTGAACAGGAACAGCGTGGAAATGTATTGCATGGCGTTGCCTGCTGCGCGCACGCCCAGCGCATCCACAACCGTATAAGCCGCGATGATGAGTGCGTTGGCCAGCGCAAACCCGATGGCTTTGGGTGCAGCGCGTGCATGACTGCTCAAGCCCAGCACCAGCACGCCCGCGCTGATGCCGACTACGCCGGCCCACGCGAGGGCAGACAGCGACTCACCCAGCGTGAACGTGGCCGACAGCGCCACCAGCAACGGCGCCAGGCCGCGCATGAGCGGGTAGGTCAGCCCCAAATCACCGTGCCTGTAGGCGCCGATAAGGGCGGTGTAGTAACCAATGTGAATAACGACCGTAGCTGCAATGAAGGGCCAGGCTTTGGCATCGGGCCAGCCAAACCAGGCCACCATGGGAATGGCCAGCAATGAGCCGATCAGATTGATGACGGCCATGTCCATGTCTTTGTGCACGCTGGACTTGACCAGCGCGTTCCAGCTGGCGTGCAACAGGGCGCCAAACAAAACTGCCGCTACCACAGGCCAGGTCAGAGCCATTGGGTTATTTGCGCGGGGTGGTGGCCAAAGGCGTGCGGGCCTGACGGCGCAAGTCATTTTCAATCGTGCGTGTCTTGCTGGCCATGGTGTGGGCAAACATGGCGCGACCCGCCTTCTCTGCGTCGCCCGACGCAATGGACTCGACCAGCTCGCGGTGTTCGCTGGGTGCGATGGGCAGCAGCCAGCTGTCGGTGAGGTTCAGGCGCCTGAACAGCGAGATTTCCTTGATCAGCTTGCGGTAAATGTCGGTGAGCTTGCTGTTGCCCGCCATCTCCACCAGTCGGTCATGAAATTTGAGGTTGAGCAAGTGGTAGTTGTAGGCATCACCGCCCTTCACCGCCCGTTCCATCGCATCGACCAAACCGCGAACTTCCTTGAGTTGCGGTGCGGTGATGTTGAGCGCCAGCCGCCGGCCCACCAGTTCATCCATGGCGGCGCGCAGGTCAAAAATTTCAACCGCTTCGTCAATCGGGATGTCGCGCACGAAGACGCCACGGTTCTTTTCGGTGCGGACCAGGCCGGCTTCGTCCAGCATGCGGAAGGCTTCACGCACTGGCCCGCGTGAAACACCCATTTGCTGCGCCAGCTTGGCCTCAATCAGTTTGCTGCCGGGTGCGTGCTCACCCGCGAGAATCGCGCGTTCTATCTCCTGCTGAACCACCATGGTGAGCGAGTTGCTCTGCAGCATGGCAATGGTGGGGTGAAGGGCGGCATTCATGAGCGCTATTGAAGCACAGTCGTTAGAATTGTCAACAATTGGCAAAAAACAATTGACACAAGCAGGCATGCGACGTCAAATGTTTGATCAACCCAACGCCGGAGTCACCATGGCCAGCAATTCAAAGCCCAGCTCAAAACCGCATCCAGCCGTCACGGCGATTCAGAAGTCTGGTGCGCCCAAGGTGAAGGTGGCGGTCAGCGATATTGATGGTGTCCTGCGCGGCAAATACCTGCATCGGGACAAGTTCCTGGGCGCGGCGGAGCCTTATCCCGGCGGTGGTTTCGGCTTTTGTGACGTGGTGCTGGGCTGGGACATGATGGACAACACCTATGACAACACCACGGCGACCGGCTGGCAACATGGTTTCCCCGATGCGCTGGCCCGGCTGGACATGAACACT
>JAKQJK010000141.1 GCA_029561195.1 Pseudomonadota bacterium | reverse complement strand
CATTCCCTGGCTGGAACATCCGCACCGTGATGCCTACTGGAAACACGGCTCCGTCTGTGAAGACATCGGCGCGATAGACGCCGCTGTGCTGGCCGTCGGCGGCTGGAACGACGCGTACACCAACGCCGTGCCGCGCCTCGTGGCCAGCGTGCAGTCGCCGGTGAAAGGCATTATCGGCCCCTGGGCGCACAAGTACCCGCACTTCGCGGTGCCCGAGCCGCGCATCGGCTTCCTGCAGGAAGCCCTGCGCTGGTGGGACCAATGGCTCAAGGGCACTGATACAGGTGTGGCCCGGGACCCCGCGCATCGCACCTACATCATGGACGTGGGGCGACCCGGTGCGTCGGTGACCCACATTCCGGGTCGCTGGGTCAGTGACGACGTGTGGCCTGCAGAAAAACATGAGATCCAGCGGCTGCACCTGAACGCGGACGGTTTGAGTCAGACCAAAGGCCGCACGGGCAAAGAGGTGGTGTCGTCCCCGCAACACACCGGCGCGGACAGCGGCGAATACTGCATCATCTGGCTCGGCCCCGAGTTTCCTGGTGACCAGCGACGCGACGACTCGGGCTCGCTCACCTTCGATACCGTACCACTACCGCAGGACATGGATCTTGTGGGCGGCGCCGTGTTGCACCTCAAGGTCAGTTCGGACAAACCGGTGGCCATAGCCGCTGTGCGGCTGAATTCCGTGTGGCCCGATGGTGCCGTGTCGCGTCTGACCTATGCGGTGGCGAACCTGTGCCACCGCGACAGTCATGAAAAGCCGCAAGCACTTGAACCAGGAAAAAATTACACCATCCAGATCAAGCTGGACGACGTGGCGTGCAAGGTGCCGAAAGGCCACAAACTGCGGGTGTCGATCTCTACCAGCTACTGGCCGCTGATCTGGCCCGCACCCGAGCCAGTGACGCTGACCGTGCACACCGGCACCAGCTTCATCGACGTGCCCGTTCGCAAACAGCGGCGCGGCGAGAAGCCGCCGGT
Organism: Pseudomonadota bacterium; assembly: GCA_029561195.1. GTDB lineage: Bacteria > Pseudomonadota > Gammaproteobacteria > Burkholderiales > Burkholderiaceae_C > Egaibacter. Next base: position 28,622 of record JAKQJK010000141.1, on the reverse strand, counting down.
ATTCGCGCCAGCGGAATCAGCAGCCCCGGTCGAGCTGATCACTGTGGACAAACCCTGGCATAAACGCGAAGTCACCATAGACCAGCGCACCGGCGAAACCCGCATGGCCATCGTGGATGACTTTGGCCGCACCACGATTGCGGAACACGGCCTGACGACGTGGAGCTGCGGGCGCGAGAACTACAGCATCCTGCCTCATGACCCACTTACGGCCAAACAGGAATGTCATTGGTCCATGGAGACTTCCCGCGGTGACTGGAAGGTGCGCACGGAAACTTATTCCAGCATGACGGCGACCAAAACCCACTGGCATGTGAAAGGTCGGCTGGAAGCCTATGAGGGCGAGAAACTAATCCTCACGCGGGATTGGGATAAAAAGGTCAAACGCAGGCTGGTTTAGGAATGCTTTAGGCCTCTAGACCTTGTGGAATATTCGTGAGTAGCTACTATTTTTTTAGTAACCACGCAGAATTCAAACTCCAGATGAACCCGCAGCTGACCGCCGACCACTGCCACGTTTGAGGTTCGCACCAACTGCCGCGCCGCCTGCGCGGCTCAGCTCACCGCCCCACTGCGCTCTTGCACCGGTGGACACTTCCCCCAACGTGCTCACAATGGTTTCCAGCTCGGGTGAGACACCCTTGGTGTGTGCATCCAGCGCATCACGCATGGCGCGCAAATGTTTGGCGGATGTGCCGCAGCACCCACCGATGATGCGGGCGCCGGCGTCCAGCGCCATGCGCGCATAGATGGCCATCAGCTCCGGCGTGCCGTTGTAGCAAATAGCGCCGTCCACATACTGTGGAATGCCGCAGTTGCCCTTGGCTACCAGCACTACGTCCGGGCCCATGGCCGTGGCCAGATTGTGGATGCAAGCCACCACTTCAGATGCGCCCACTCCGCAGTTCGTGCCGCAGGCAGCCAGCTTGGGCACCAGAGATTTTTCAATGCCTGCGAAGTCGCTGGGCGAGATGCCCATCATCGTGCGGCCATTGGTGTCAAAGCTCAGCGTACACACAATGGGCAGGCCCACGGTGCCCGCACCCGCGACGGCAGCTTCCACCTCTTCGCGCGACGACATGGTTTCGATCCACAGCACATCAGCGCCGCCTGCCTTCAAGCTGCGCGCCTGCTCGGCAAAGGCGTCCCTAGCCTGATCAAAGGTGAGTGGGCCAATAGGCTCCATGATTTCGCCGGTGGGGCCCATGCTGCCCGCTACCACCACGTCACGACCGCTGGCGTCTGCCACCTGTCGGGCAATGCGTGCAGCCGCAACATTGAGTTCATCGACGCGACTTTCCGCCTTGTGCAGCTTCAAACGATAGGTGGTTCCGCCAAAACTGTTGGTCAAGATGATGTCGGCACCGGCGTCCACGAAATTTCGATGTAGGTTGGCGATGCGGTCCGGGTGATCGGTGTTCCACAGCTCGGGGGCATCGCCGGACATCAGGCCCACGTCAAACAGGTTGCTGCCGGTGGCGCCATCGGCCAGTAGCCAGGGGCGCGACGCGAGCAGTCGGGTGAAACGATTGGAAGGTAAAGAGGTTGCTGTGGTCATGGGGTGAGTGGTTATTGAATTTGCTCTGGCGTCACCACCAGCCAGTTGCGGTCTGCAGTGATTGGTAGGCCATGCGCCAATTGATCAGCTGCATGACGCGCCTGCAAAGACTTCATTTTATCCAGCGCACTGTCTTTGCGCGAGACGAACAGCCGCAGGGCGCCCTGTTCTACATCGGGCGCACGAAACAGCATCGGGCCATCGCTGTCAGGTGTGTCACCGGCCACCAGAATTGGTTTCTTCCAGGCGTGAACATAGGTGTGGATGGCCGCCTGCTTGCCCTCATACCAAGGCATGGGCGCCCACAGTGCGGCGGTCAACTCGTGGTCCAGCAGGTTCTGCGGTTGGTATTGGTTTTCGGCTATCAGCTTGCGCGCGGTGGTGACCGTGCCCGCCAGTCGGTCCTTGAGCAGCAATGACACGCCCACGACGTTTTCCGGTTTCACGTTGTATCCGTATTGAGGATCGGCCAGCACCATGCGGACCAGTTCTTCACTGGCCGCACTGACCACAAAAACATCGATGCCGTTGTGTATCAGCGTGTTGTACAGCTCCTGCTGGCCCCGCAGCAACCGGGGCGCGTGCACCAGCATGGTCTGAACCTCGTCACCCACAAAGTGTTCCGCCGGGATAGGTTGGCCCCATTTCAGCAGGTCATCCAGATGCTTCTTCAGTTCTTTCAATGTGAACCCGGAGAATATTTGTGACGCCCACGGGTAGCCCACCTGGTCGTCGATATCCCCCAGACGCAGGTAATAGCTGTGCAATGTCTCGGTATGTGTGACGCTGTCTTTGAACGGGATCAGTTTCAGAGACGGGTTCATCGTCTCCCGCGTCAGCACGCCCCGCATCTCCATGAACGGCAGGAGCGCACCCACCAAGTCGTGCTGATAAGAGGTGTTATCGGCATCAAAGATGGCAAACGCACCGCTGTGGGCGTTGGCACGGATGAGCTGATCCAGCTGCCTGGCCACGTCTTCGGGCCAGTACTTGAGATGAACAGCCATGGTGTCAGCGCTGCTGCGTCAGGTAGTTGGGATGAATGTACGAAGGCGCACCTGACCGCGGCAATGGTGTACGCCCCTGGATGGCATCCGCCAGTTTCTCAGCCATCATGATTGTGGGCGCATTCAGGTTGCCACTCACCACATCGGGCATGATGGATGCATCCACCACGCGCAGGTTTTGCACGCCGTGCACCCGACCCTCATGATCGGTAACGGCCATGCCGTCCGTGCCCATGCGGCAGGTGCAGGATGGGTGGTACGCGGTCTCGGCGTTGGCGCGAATGTGTTCGTCAATCTGGGCATCCGTTTGCACGCCGAGCCCTGGAGACAGCTCCTCACCACGGAAACGGTCAAATGCAGCCTGGGCAAAAATCTCCCGGGTCAGCCGGATACCGGCCCGCATTTCCTTGCGGTCCTGCTCGGTGCTCATGTAGTTGAAACGGATAAAGGGCGGCGTTGTCGGTTTGGCGTTACGCAGTTTGACGTCACCTCGGCTGGTCGGACGCATGGGGCCTACATGGGCCTGAAAGCCGTGACCCGTTGCAGGCTCCTTGCCATCGTAGCGAACCGCCATGGGCAGGAAGTGGTACTGCAGATCCGGATTCTTGACACCAGCCTCGCTGCGGATAAAACCACCCGATTCGAAGTGGTTGGTAGCGCCCAAGCCGGTGCTAAAAAGCAACCATTCCGCACCGATCTTTGCCTTCACAAAAGGATTCAAGGCCGAGTACAGCGTGATGGGTTCCTTGCAAACGTACTGGACATAAGTTTCCAGGTGATCCTGCAGGTTTTCGCCTACGCCTTTGAGCGGCGCTGTCACAGCAATGCCAAGAGGTCGCAGTTCATCCGGGTTGCCAATGCCCGAGAGTTTGAGCAATTGCGGCGAATTGATAGCACCGCCCGACAGAATGACTTCACGCGTGGCACGAAGCTGCCGAAGTTGCCCGCCGTGCGACACCTCTACACCCACGGCGCGTTGCGCATCGTCAGGCCCTTCGAACAGGATGTGGGTGACCAGGCTGCGTGTTTGCAGTTTCAGGTTGTTGCGCTTAAGCGCAGGGCGCAGATAGGCCATAGCGGTGCTCCATCGTCGGCCCTTGTGCACTGTCATGTCCATGGGGCCCAAGCCTTCTTGCTGGTAACCGTTCATGTCTTCGGTATAGGGGTAACCAGCCTGTTTGCCCGCCTCAATGAACGCGTTGTACAACGGGTTGCGAAGCGCCCCGGTGCTGACGTGCAGCGGACCTGAATCACCGCGATACAGATCGCCCCCTTTGGCGCGCGTCTCGGCCTTGCGGAAGTAGGGGAGGCAATCGGCGTAGGTCCAGTTTTCAAGACCTTTCCGCGTGGCCCAGCCGTCATAGTCCTGCGAGTGACCGCGGATGTACACCATGCCGTTGATGGAAGATGAGCCGCCAATCACACGCCCACGCGGGCAGTGGATTCGGCGCTGGTTCATGAACGGCTCAGGCTCCGACTCATACAGCCAGGTGTACTTTTCATTGGCCATGGGATAGGCCAACGCGGAAGGCATGTGGATGAAGATGCTCATGTCTCCAGCCCCGGCTTCCAGCAGCAGCACGCGCACGTTGGCATCTTCCGTCAGCCGGTTGGCCAGCACGCAGCCCGCCGAACCGGCACCCACAATGATGTAGTCAAATTCTTCGTTCTTCATGGTCACTTGTTTTCAGCGATAGCCGCAGGCCACCTCTCCCAACTCAACGTATACCGTCTTCAACTGGGTGTAATGATCCATCGCGACCATGCTGTTTTCATGGCCAATACCTGATTCACCCGCGCCACCGAACGGCATTTCGATGGGCGTGATGTTGTAGTTGTTGATCCAGCAGATGCCCGCCTTGAGGCGCGCTGCTACGCGGTGCCCACGTGCCAGGTCACGTGTGAAGACGCCCGCAGCCAGACCAAAACGGGAAGCATTGGCGCGCGAGATCACTTCAGCCTCTTCATCGAAAACCAGCATGGACAGAACAGGGCCAAAAATTTCTTCGCGAACAATGCGCATGTCATCGCTACAGTTGGAGAAAATCGTTGGCGCAACAAAGTTGCCGTGGGGCAGTCCGGGTACGTCAATGCGCGCGCCACCATAAGACAAGGTTGCGCCTTCGGCCACGCCACTGGCGATGTAGTCCAGCACCTTATCGGTATGGGCGGCAGAAATCAGTGCGCCCACTTCGGTGACGGCGTCCATTGGATCGCCGACGCGCAATAAAGCCGTGCGCTCGTAAAGCCGTGCGAGAAAACGGTCTGCCAAGCCTCGTTGCACAAACACACGCGTGCAGTTGGTGCAAACTTCGCCCTGCGTATAAAAATTGCCCATCATCGCGGCAGCTACAGCCTGCTCGAGGTCTGCATCGTCAAAAATGATCAAAGGCGATTTGCCTCCCAGCTCCATGGTCACGCGCTTGAGCGTACCCGCTGCCGTTTGCATGACCTTCTTGCCAGTGGGCACGGAGCCGGTGACCGAGACTTTGGCAACACCCGGATGACCCGCCAGCAAAGCGCCTGTCTGACCACGGCCCTGCAGGACATTGAACACGCCGGGCGGCACGCCCGCTTCCAGATATATCTCGGCCAGCTTTAATGCAGTAACCGGCGTGAGTTCGGAGGGCTTGAAGATCATCGCATTGCCAGCCGCTAGTGCGGGGGCAGATTTCCAGCATGCGATTTGCAGCGGGTAGTTCCATGCGCCGATACCAACACAAACGCCCAGAGGTTCACGTCGTGTATAGGCAAACGCATTCTTCAGAGGGTATTGGGCACCCGCCAGCGTGGCGGCTGCGCCCGAAAAATATTCGATGCAGTCTGCTCCGCTGTGCACATCGACAACCAGCGCCTCTTGCAAAGGTTTTCCACAATCCTGCACTTCCAGAGCGGCCAGTTCTTCATTACGCGAGCGCAGCAGTTGTGCAGCACGATGAAGAATGCGTCCACGTTCGGTTCCGGTCATGGCAGACCAAATCTCGAACCCGCGCTGGGCTGTTGCAACAGCAGCGTTCACATCTGCAGCAGCCGCATCATAAACGGCAGCAAACGCCTTGCCGGTGGCCGGGTTGATCGTCTCAAAGCGGTCACCGCTGCCCCGTAAAGGTTTTCCGTCAACAAAGCTTGCTACGGTCATCTCAGTCATACATACCCCGCCCTACGTGCAAATTCGTGTTCATAAAAAACCACTGCGGCTCAACAGGGTTGAGCCGCAGTTGGCCTCGCATCAAGTGCGATCCGCGACATGTTGCCACCATGTCGCGGTGTAAGCATCAGCGATCAGACCTTCAAAGCGCCTTTGACTGCGGCTGCCCCATCTTTGCCATCAAGAGTTTTCACGCCGTTGAGCCATTTATCCAGAACCGCCGGGTTCTTCTTGAGAAAGTTACGGGCGGCCACATTAGGCTTCACTTTTTCAAGGATAGGAACCATTACCTGATTTTCCATATCAGTCGTGAACTGCAGGTTCTTCAGGAAAGTGGCTACGTTGGGGCAGCGCGTCTCGTATGACGGCGGGATAGCGGTGTACACCTTGGCCTCACCCAGGTTGGGGCCGAACACGTCGTCACCACCTTGCAAATAGCTCATCTTCATCTGAACGTTCATCGGGTGCGGCTCCCATCCCAGGAAGACAATGGCTTTCTGGGCCTTCGCAGCACGCTGGGCTTCGACCAACATGCCCGCCTCAGAGGACTCGACCATTTTAAAACTCTTCAAGCCAAACTTGTTGTCTTTGATCATCCCCGCAATCAACGCATTGCCGTCATTACCAGGCTCAATGCCATAGATCTTCCCGCCAAGGTCTTTTTCAAACTTGGCAATGTCAGCAAATGTCTTGAGGCCCTTGTCATACAGATAGGTAGGTACTGCAAGCGTATATTTCGCGCCCACCAGATTAGGGGTTTCCAGAACCTTGATATCACCAGCCTTGACGAAGGGTTCGATTTGAGGAGTCATGGAAGGATTCCAGTAACCCAGAAAAACGTCGATCTGCTTCTTTTTCATGCCGGCGAAGGCAATTGGTATGGAGGCAATGGTCACGGTAGGCTTGTAGCCCAAGCCTTCAAGCACGACAGATGCCATACCCGTAGTTGCTGCAATATCGCTCCAGCCCACATCTGCAAAGCGTACGGTTTTGCAACTGGCATCATCTGCCAATGCGCTCTGAGTACCCATGGCTGCCAACGCAGCGACGAACCCGACCAGTTTCATATTCAATTTCATGCTGACTCCTTGTTATTGACAAAAAATTGGCTGACTTAACGCAAGACTCATACCCACAACGCCGCCATCAAGTAGCCGTTGACGGCGCAAATGTTCTTAAAACTGTTTTATACACGGTATTCACACTGATTTGGCTTCCCGACGAGACGCACGACGGCCCCGGGTGCTGGCTTCGGAATTGATTGCCACGCGCTCTGGCAATGTAACGACTTCACGAAGTCGTTCGAAAGGAGCCGTCAGATGCGGAATAGCCATCGCTTCAACAAAAAACTCCTGGAACCGCGGCTCCACTGCTGTTTCAATCTTTTCGACGCGGCGCACCAGTTGCTCAATATCGCGGCGCGAACGTTGGTCCAGCAACGCAATGCGCGCACCAGTTCCTGCAGCGTTCCCCGCAGAACTGACCTGATCGAGCGTGCAGTCCGGAATCATGCCAAGCACCATGGCATATTTAACATCAATGTGGCTGCCGAATGCTCCGGCAAGGCGGATGCGATCTACTTTCTGCACGCCCATTCGCTCCATAAGCAGGCGCACGCCAGCGTAAAGCGCAGCCTTGCCAAGCTGAATGGCTCGAACATCGTTCTGCATGACCTTGAGTGCTGGCGTGGAGCCAGTGGCCGGGTACAACTCATAAGAAAAGGTCCGGCCGTCAGCCTGAATACGTGGATTGCGGGCCGCCATATCGCCATTGATAGTGCCATCGTGCAGGATGATGCCTGCCAAGTACATTTCAGCCAAAACCTCGATGATGCCCGAGCCGCACACACCGGTCACCCCCGAGCCAACGGAGGCCTCCGCAAATCCCGGCTCGTCTGACCACAGGTCGCATCCGATGATCTTGAATCGGGGCTCCAGGGTTTGAGGGTCGACGCGCACACGCTCGATGGCACCCGGTGCGGCGCGTTGTCCGCAACTGATTTGCGCACCCTCAAAGGCCGGTCCTGTCGGGCTTGAACAAGCCAGCAGCCGCTGGTTGTTGCCCAAGACAATTTCAGCGTTGGTGCCTACATCGACCAGCAAGGTGATCTTGTCAGACAAATCAGGGCGTTCAGCGAGTATCACCCCTGCTGTATCTGCACCTACATGGCCGGCGATACAGGGCAACACGTAAATGCGCGCATTGCGGTGAATGGCAAAGTCGATCTCAACGGCCCAAAGGGTGATGGCCCGGTCCGTCGCCAGCGCAAACGGCGCACCACCCAACTCCACCGGATTGATGCCCAGCAGCAGGTGGTGCATGATGGGGTTGCCCACAAAAGTGGCTTCCAGAATGTCTTGTGGCACGATGCCCGCTTGTCGCGAAACCTCTGCTGCCAGTTCATTCAAGGCACCACGCACAGCAATGGTCATTTCCTTTTCGCCGCCGGGATTCATCATCACGTAAGAGACGCGGCTCATCAAATCCTCGCCAAAGCGGATTTGGGGATTCATGACCCCCGCTGATGCAACCACCTCACCCGATGCCAAATGGCACAGATGTGCTGCGATAGTTGTGGAGCCCACATCAACGGCCAACCCATAAGCATGCTCACGAAACCCCGGCCAGACCGCCACAATTTGCTGCCCGGCATGCACAGCAACCGTCACCTTCCAGTCGCCCTGACGCAAAGCTGTTTGCAACTGCTGTAGCACAATCACATCACAAGCAAGATCTGTTAACCGCCACTCAAATTCAAGCGCATCTTCAAGACGGCGCAAATCGCCAGATGGGTCATGCATGTCTGGTTGCTGCACTTCGACAAAATGCAGTCGAATTAGCGGGTCGAGCTCCACGTCATGTGCCTCGGCCTCCTTGCGAACGACCTGCTTATGCACCTGACTGCTCGATGGCACATCAATGACCACATCACCCAATAGTTGGGTAGAGCAAGACAACCGTCGACCATCCTGCATAGTTTGTGTGCGGCAGTATTCCTTCTCTACGGCACCCAGTGGGGAGAGGTTTTCGGCGCGCGAAACCAGCCCGTGTTTTGCAAACTCCCCCTCAGACACAAGAACCTGGCAACGACCACAAATACCCCGCCCCCCGCAAACCGAATCAATGTCCACGCCCAATGAACGGGCGGCCTGCAGAACAGGCGTACCCACAGGAAAGCGACCGCGCCGTCCAGAGGGCGTGAAAACAACCAGTGCGTCTTTCCCGCTCACGGTCTTGCCTTTGCCAAAAATCCGATATCTATCATTCCCGACGCCTTCTGCTGCCGCCCTCACGACGGCCTCGACCCATTTCACCATCAACCCCCATCGTTGGCGCTTCGCGGAACTTGCGTATCCAGCGCATGCAATCAGGATCGTGGCCCATCATGACGTCTGCAGCCATACAGGCCTTTACAACCTCACCATGCATGGGATTAGTAATGGCGGAAGTCATGCCGGATGCAATTGCCATAGTCAGGAAGCCAGCATTGATACCGTTTCGTTCAGGCAAACCAAAGCTCACGTTGGAAGCGCCACAAGTTGTATTTACCTTCAATTCAGTTCGCAAACGGTGCACCAGCCGCATAACTTGTACACCCGCCTGATTGATTGCGCCAATCGGCATCACAAGCGGGTCAACCACAATGTCGCAGGCAGGAATGCCGTAGTCGGAGGCCCGTTCAACTATCTTCTTTGCGACCGCAAAACGAACGTCGGGGTCTTGCGAAATACCAGTTTCGTCATTTGAAATGGCAACCACCGCAGCACCGTATTTCTTTACCAGCGGCAAAACCGTCTCCAGACGGTCTTCCTCGCCCGTAACAGAATTGACTAAAGCCTTGCCTTTGTAAACAGCCAACCCCGCCTCCAGTGCCGCCACAATGGATGAATCAATGGAGATAGGCACATCGGTAACCGACTGCACCAGTTCGATAGCCTTCGCCAACATGCCAGGCTCGTCCGCCAACGGAATGCCTGCGTTGACATCCAACATGTGCGCCCCGGCCTCCACCTGAGCCAACGCATCGGCAATGACACGGCTGTAGTCACCGGCCATCATCTCAGCAGCCATGATTTTCCGGCCGGTAGGATTGATCCGCTCACCGATGATGACAAATGGACGATCAAATCCAATCACAACCTCCCGGCTAGCCGAGCTGATAACTGTATCTGTCACGTTGTTTCCTTCATTGATTGAATTGTTGTATCGCGCCCCGGATACCAGGGCACACGACCATTGAGAACACCAGACCGGTCAATGATCTCGGCAACTGTTTCCTCCTGCCGATAGGCCATCAGATGAACGCCCGAGACACCTTTTATTTCGCGGATTTCCTGAATAAGATCAATACAAACCTGGCGCCCCTCCACAGCCGGTTTATCGGCACCCGCCATGCGCTTGATCACCTCATCCGGAATATGAATGCCTGGTACGTTAGTTCGCATCCAATCTGCTGCCTTGGCTGAGCGCAGGGGGCCAACACCCACAAGAATGAACACCTTCCCGAGCAACCCCAAATCCTCGACTTGCCTCATGAAGGCCTTGAGCCGCGGCACGTCGTAACAGTACTGGGTTTGGACAAACTGCGCACCTGCGGCCACTTTTTTCGCCAAACGTTCAGCCCGCCACTCAAAAGGTAACCCGAACGGATTCGCAGCGGCCCCCAAAAAAACCCGGGGTGCAAAGGTCACTTTTCGTCCACTCTGAAATTTGTGATCGTCACGCAGGGTTCGGCCAATCTCCAGCAACGACATGCAGTCAAGATCGAATACAGGTTTTGCCTGCGGGTGGTCACCTGACTGGACACCATCACCGGTCAGACAAAGAATGTTCGCAACACCCATCGCAGCACCACCCAGAATGTCACCCTGAATGGCAATGCGGTTTTTGTCACGACACGATATCTGCATGACTGGCGCGTAGCCAATACGGGTGAGTAGCGCACATACAGCCAGGCTGGACATATGGCAATTGGCGCCGCTGCCATCGGTCGCGTTGATGGCATCCACATACCCGTCAAACACCCGCGCGCGCCGGTAAACATCTTCGGGGTCGGCCGAATCAGGTGGGTCGAGTTCAGACGTCACGGCAAATGCACCTGTACGTAACACGCGCTCCAACCTGCCCGGGGATGTATGCCCCGGCAAAATGGGTAACGGGTAACCCGGAACAGGCTCGTCTTCGAACTTCATGCCTTTTCCAGTGCTTGGCTTTGAGATTTATCCCGGGCAACTTTCAGCCAGGAAGATTTACCCTGCAGTCTTCGGTCAACCGCAATTTGAACTATCCGGATAGCTCGCTTGCCTTCCCGCATGCGCTCGCTGCCTTCAAACGCCTCGACCCAAACACAACGCATGTCGGGCTTTACTTCACAATTTCCGTTCGCCCGAACACCGCCACAAGGGCCATTGCGCAAATTCTTGGGGCAATTCATTGAGCAGGACATGCCGGTTGAGCTCAACGCGCACTGGCCACACATCTGACAGTCAAACAAAAAGCCTTTGACTACCTTCTCCAGTACTGCCACTGGCTTTTCCACCCGGTCATAACCAAGCCATTTCCAGACTGGATCCAGCGCAACAAACACACGCTCAAAAGCGCCATAAAAAGTCTCCAGACCTCCCGCATGCCGCACCGACCAGCGGCGAACCGAATACATCAGGCCTCTCCTGCCTGGGCTGAAACCTCAGGAGCGGCACTGGATGACTCTTCCAGGCCATGTGCACGAATCAGGCGCAACAAGTCCGCATCTGAATAGCGGGCTTCGATTTTCTCGGCTTCAGCAGCAGCCTCAGCCTGAATGTCGTCGCCACACCGACGTGGCTCACTGCGCTTCCAGTCGGCCAGATAGTCCCCCGAGCTGGCTTTCCCGGCACGCATCGCCGCCCGGTCAACAGCTTCCTGGAAACGATGGGAAAGCTGAACCTTTGCGGTTTCCCGTCCCAGCTTTACCACCACCTGAGCAGGCACATCCCGCCATGAAATAACAATCAGTTTTGCCATGAAACAACCCCTACATGTGCTCGGTGCAGGCTGTGCTCCAGCTCGCCATAACCCGTAACACGGTATTCATATTCAAGCCCAAGACGATCAGCAGCCCGCTGTCCGTCTGCAATGCCCTGCTGCGACTTCACTTGTGCCAGGTAAACCAGCCTTCGGTAGTTGCCAAAATACTGATTCAATAACTCGGGGTGCCGGTCGATACCCAAGCCATGGATCACCAGCCGCTCAAAGTGCCTCAGCAGAAAATCCGTCAAATAGAAAGTACCCGGCTCACGGTCGGCAAGCTCCTCAAAGACTGCACTTCCCGCAAAAAATTCGTAACAGTGTGCTCCAGGGATTCGCTCCACGCGCTCCTCAGTCAGCACGGCATCTAACAGACCACCCGTGCCGCAATCGGCGTATGCAACAAACATGGTGGCATAACGTCCCCGGTTAGCCCGGATTTTTTCACGAACTGCAGCGGGGATCTTTTCTGGCCGGTTATGCAACTCTGCAGGCAAACACTGCACATCCATATGAGGCCAGTCATTCAGTTGTCGCAAAGCGACAATCTCTCGCGCCAAGGCGCCGCATGCGATAACCAGAGTGCCCGCAGCAGCGCCCATGGCAGTGAACCTTAAGCCGCTGCGCCTGCGCGACGAGCCGCAATGAGCGTTTTGGCGGTTTCAACGGCGATGCCCGCATCACGGCAATAAGCATCCGCACCCACGGCTTTGCCGAATTCCTCATTCAATGGCGCACCGCCAACAAGCACGATGTAATCGTTGCGCAAACCTTTTTCTTTCAGCGTATCGATAACCACTTTCATGTACGGCATGGTGGTAGTCAACAGAGCCGACAAGCCCAGAATGTCCGGCTTGTGCTCTTCCAGCGCGGCCAGATATTTCTCAACCGGGTTGTTGATGCCCAGATCGATGACCTCAAAGCCCGCACCTTCCATCATCATTGCAACCAGGTTTTTTCCGATGTCGTGAATGTCACCCTTCACTGTGCCAATCACCATTTTTCCAATCGGTTCGACGCCAGTTTCCGCCAACAGCGGACGCAGAATTTCCATGCCACCTTTCATGGCATTGGCCGCCAGCAATACCTCGGGCACGAAGAGAATCCCGTCGCGGAAGTCCACGCCCACAATGCGCATACCTTCCACCAAAGCATCATTCAGCACTCGGTCAGCCGACCAGCCGCGAGTCAACAGAATATTGGTAGCCTCAACCACTTCTTCACGCAAGCCGTTGTAGAGGTCATCATGAACCTGCTCCGTGAGATCCTCGTCGTTGAGAGTACTCAAGTCCAGGTCATCATCAAACTCTTCTGCCATGGCGAACTCCTCGATTTACAGGCTTGTGCCCCCGCGAATACGGCGACTTAACTTGGTGAAAATGGTACGGGGCACCCCTACACACAGCTGACAGATTAGCGACTTTAGGTTGTCGCCCAACGACATGAGGTTGACTCGTTTTTCTCATGATAATTTCATGTGAGTCGCAACAACCGCAATTCCCGTCGCAACAACACAATCCGTTTAGCGCGCGTTTCATAAACTGCCCGCAGGCAGAAGATTCTCTTTCCGTAGATCCTCTCTCAAATATTAATCAGGAGCAGCAGCGCAATGAACGTCCCACTCGATGGCAAGCCACATTACATACTCAATGCAACCTGCGAGAGCCGTTTGGGAACCGTTGCTGCCGTATCTGGGTTTCTTGCCTCGCGTCAGTGTTACATCACGGACATGCAACAATTCGATGATGTCCTGAGTGGTCGGTTCTTTCTACGGGCAACGTTTTACGCTGACCCCGACAAAACACCCACATTGGACGGCTTGCGCACCCAGTTCACCGAAGTGGCCAAACGCGAGGAAATGGAGTGGACCATTTACGACGGCGAGAAGAAGCCTCGTGTGCTGATCATGGTGTCCAAGTTTGACCATTGCCTGGATGATCTGCTGTACCGTCATCGCACTGGCGAATTAAAGATGGACGTCACGGCCGTGGTCTCGAACCATCCCGACCTCAAGAAGCTGGTGGAATCGCACAACATTCCCTATATCCACCTCCCCGTCACTGCTGACACCAAGTCGCAGCAGGAGAACCGCCTCCTGGAAATTGTTGACGAAACACGTAGCGACCTCGTGGTGCTGGCCCGCTACATGCAGGTGCTGTCTGACGATCTGTGCCGTCGGTTACGCGGACGGGCGATGAACATCCACCATTCGTTCCTGCCTGGCTTCAAAGGTGCAAAACCCTACCACCAGGCTCATGAGCGCGGCGTCAAGCTGACCGGCGCAACGGCTCATTACGTGACAGCAGACCTGGACGAAGGACCGATCATCGAGCAAATTGTCGAGCGCGTTGATCACACCTACACACCCGAAAAACTGGCCGCTGCAGGTCGTGATTCAGAATGTCGGGCTCTGGCTGCAGCTGTGCGGTTTCATATTGAGCACCGCGTGTTCCTGAACGGCAGCCGCACTGTGGTTTTCCGCTGACTGGCTAAGCCGCGACAAGTGTTGTGCCCAGCGTATTGCGCCGGCTGATCTGGCGCTCCGCGCTGGGCGTGTGCCCAAACATGTTGCGGTAACACTTGGAAAAATGTGGCGGCGATTGAAACCCGCAAGCCACGGCAATTTCCATGACAGACATGGCCGTTTGCAGCAACAATTCCCGCGCCCTTCTAAGCCGCATGTCCAGATAATATTTGGTTGGCACCTGGCCCACATACCGTTTGAACAACCGCTCGATCTGGCGTCTCGAAACCCCTACCAACGCCGCGATCTCATCGAGCGACAGGGGTTCTTCAATGTTGGCCTCCATCAAGGCCGCGGCTTCAATAAGGTTTTCATGGAATAAGCCTACGCGCGCCTGCAAGGGAATGTGCTGACGATCCTGGTCGTTGCGAATGCGATCCAGGATGAACTGCTCCGAAATCATGGGCGCGATATCGCGACCCAAGTGGTCCTTGATGATATTGAGCATCAAGTCCAGTGGCGCGATGCCTCCAGTACAGGTGTACCGGTCGCGATCAATTGCAAACAACTGGTCCGAGAAGATCACGCGCGGAAATTCTTCCTGCAATGCCGACATGTTCTCCCAGTGAATAACGGCCTTGTATTTGTCCAGCAACCCGGCTTTGGCCAGCGCGTAGCCACCGGTGCAAAGCGAGCCAAGTGAAACATGTCGTTGTGCAAGCCGGCGCAACGCAGACAGCAGGTCCGAAGTAACCGCATGTTCTACGTTCACGCCACCACAAACGAACACGATGTTCGCTGGCCCCATCTTGTCCACCGAAATGACTGGCGACAGCGTCAAACCGTTACTGGCGGCAACCGGGTTGCCGTCAAGACTGGCCAGAGACCATTCGTACACATCCTGCTTGGTGACCCGATTGGCCATTCGCAATGCCTCAACGGCACTGGAGAGGGCAATCATTGAGTAATTGGGCAGGGTCAGGAATACAAACCGGTGCTTCGGGAACTGCCCCTTTATTTCCATGAGTAGTTTTCCGGTTTGCCGACAATCAAGTCGGATGTGTAGTTATTCATGTCGCAAAATCATCTACTTGTGCATCTGGAAATTCACAAAGTGCCAATATACGCCAAATTTGTGCCGATTGCGACACATCCAGACGACCCTGATCAGCATGTATGCCAAGAACTTCATCTCTAGCGTTAGGTGCGGTCTTTTTTGGCCGGGAGACCCAGTCGATCGCGCAATGACTGCCGCGGGCGCTGCGCACCCACAGTCTCTGTGATCCGGTCCAGCATGATAGCCAGTAAGACAACTGCCAGCCCCGACTCAAAACCCAGTCCGATATCCAAACGCTGAATGCTGGCCAGCACGTCGTTCCCCAGCCCACCAGCGCCCACCATGGACGCAATGATGACCATGGACAGAGCCATCATGATGGTCTGGTTGATACCCGCCATGATCGACGGCAATGCGCCCGGAATCTGGACTTTCAGCAAAACCTGCATGGGCGTGCAGCCGAACGTCACGCCCGCCTCCACCTGCTCCTTGTTCACCTGACGGATACCCAGACTGGTAAGACGCACTACGGGCGGCATGGCAAAAATCACGGTAGCCAGCACACCGGGCACCCGCCCCAGGCCAAACAGCATGGCAGCAGGAATCAGGTACACAAAGGCCGGCATGGTTTGCATGAAATCCAGCGTGGGTCGGACGACGGCGGCAACCCGATCATTCCTGGCCACCCATATTCCCAGCGGCAAACCAATGATGAGGCTGATCACCGTGGCCGCGATGATCAAGGCGAGTGTCACCATTGTCTGGGGCCAGAATCCGGTGCCGTCAATAACCATGCAACAGGCGAGACAAAACAGCGCAAATTTCCAACCCACGCGCCAGAAGCCAGTCAGGACAAAAATCGCCGTAACCATCCACACCGGTACGGCCTGCAGGGCCAGTTCAATCCCCTCGGTCATCGTACCGATGCCGGAGCCCAAACGCTCCAGCGTGCCACCATCATTGTCAATGACGAATTTGACACCTCGATCAACCCATTCGCCGAGCGGCAGAAATTCACTCATGGCCTGACTCCTCTTCAACCATTTTTTTCAACAAAATTGTCTGGGTCACGGCTCCTAGATAGCCGCCAGCTGAATCAACAACTGGCAAGGGAAGCGGATTTTTCACGATACGCCCGATCAGGTCACGCAGACTCATTGAATCGGGCACGGCACCCACATCGTCCAACAGGGCCCCACTGAGTGCCTGGCCCCCCGTCTGCAGGGTGCGCAGCATGGAATCAATCGACACCGTGCCTTGCAACCGGCCATCTTCACCGACCACAAACGCGTAGTTGCGACGCGTTTCACGCAGTTGCTCGATTGCGCGCGCGCAATCGGCACGTGCATCGGCTGACGGGCAAATTACCAGCGTTTCATCGGTCCGGGCGACATCTTTGGCCACCAGGTACTTCTTGACGTCCACACCCTTGAAAAACGCCCGGACGTATTCATCGCTGGGGTTGCGCAAAATCTCGTCAGGTGTGCCGATCTGGACAATACGCCCACCTTCCATGATGGCAATACGGTCGCCAATGTGAAACGCTTCATCCAGATCGTGCGACACAAACACTATCGTGCGCTGCTGTTCGTTTTGCAGCTTCAGTAGCAATTCCTGCATTTCTGTTCGCTTGAGCGGGTCCAGAGCAGAAAACGCCTCATCCATCAACATCAGCGATGGGTCAACGGCCAGCGCCCGGGCCAGCCCCACGCGCTGCTGCATGCCACCAGACAATTCAGACGGCTGTTTGTGGGCAAAGGTGCCGAGCCCAACCTGCTCCAGCACCTCCATCGCCCGCTTTTCACGGGACTTTCGGTCCACCCCCGCCACTTCCAGCCCGAATGCGGTGTTATTCAATACAGTGAGGTGCGGCAACAGCGCGAAGGACTGAAAAACCATGGCCATGTCTTTGCGCCGCAAATCGACAAGTGCTTTTTTGGTCATGGCGGCCACATCGTTGCCACCCACCAAAATTTGGCCATGGGTGGGTTCGACAAGCCGGTTCAGCAGACGGATAAGCGTGGACTTGCCTGAGCCCGAGAGCCCCATCAGGACAAAAATCTCGCCTTCATTTACGTGAAAGTTGGCATCCTTGACGCCCACCACCATGCCTGTTTGCTGAAAAATCTGGTCCTTGGTTTGCCCGGACTTCAGCATCTGCATGGCCACGTCAGGCTTGGGTCCAAACACCTTGTGGAGGTTTTTGACGACTATTTTTTCAGCCACGGTGAGTCCTCTATGTCCACGTCGAAAAACAAGGATGCTAGCGGGTGGTCGGGCATCTGTTCCAGCCAAAGCGACGTCAAATAGCCTCCTTGCGACAAAACCAACTCATCTGGCCGCACGTCCCCAAACCAGTGCTACTCACGCCTCGTCATGTCTCGGATCAGTGCAGGTCATGCTTCAGGCGGGTGCTGAAAATACAGTCAGCACGCCCGTGTAGCCATAAAGATGATGGCGTGCAATTTCGCCACCGGCAAAGAAACCGACCAGCGGAACATCACCCAAGGCGCGCCGCACAATCTGCAACTCGGCGCTCGGGCCACCGAAGTGGGGACCACCCCGGCCAACGCAACTCACATAAATTGCGCCCGCAATGCGCCGTCCCGGATGTGGTGCCGATTCGGCTTCGTTTGCCGCCAGCGCATGCGCCGTTTCCACCGACAACTCCTCTGGCTCCAGTTCCTCCCGGATTTCAGCGCAGATTCGGGTCAGGTCCGCCCGCGCTGCCTGCACATTGCGCTGACAGAACGCCAGTTCCATGCCCACATCCAATTGCGCGGAAATGGCAACGCCCCGACGCCCGGGGTCCAGCCCAACGATATGCCGCACAATCACGTCGCTTCCAAAGTTGCCGTTGCGACCCACTGCATTGCGGCCACCCGCGTCTTCGGCGTTGACCAACCCTACCAAAGTAGCACGGACTTTTTCCAGCGCCGCCTGCGGCTGGTCCAGCGAAACGCCCAAGTCGTCCAGCAACACATCCAGCGCAGGCTCACCATCGAGCGCGATCACCACGTTGCTTTCAGCCGCCGTAATTTTGCGTGCTTTCGATACCGGCTGGCAGCCCTGCGTCACGCGCGAAATCAGGCTCACGCCCTCTCCAAAAGCCACACCGCTCAAGCCACCACTGAACACGCCGCTGGCAGCACCTTGTCCGTTGATGTTGCCGTCGCCGCCCACGGCAAACTGAAAGGCTGAGGTTCGACTGGACGACAGCCCCCCAAACAGGTAACCCGACGCGGTCCGTCCGGCCATTTCCTGCAGCAGTTCCGGCAGGTCCTGAGTCCCCCCGTCGGCATGAATTAATGCAGACTGCGCTTCAAACCCCAAACCCAGCGGTGCCACACCAGAGAAGACGCGGTACTGATCAGGCGGCAATTCGCACAACATCAGCACCAGCGCGGGCTCATCCAGATATTCCGCCTGATTGGTCACCACACCCAAACCCACCGTGCCGGACCAATCAGTTATTTCCGGCAACTCGGCGCTCAGGTGCTCCAGGATTTCCCTGGCCGATGCCGCGTAGCGATCGGTGATGTACAGCAGCGCCAGTGTTGGCGAAGACGCGTATGCAGGCAACGCCATTTGAGCGCGCAACTGTGCCAAAACAAGACCCGCAGCCATTTGCCATTGGGGATGGGTCGCGTGCCCATATGGAAACAGTTTCATGGCGCCTCCTGCTCCTTGCGGCCCTTTGATACCCTACCGACTACGAGTCGCCTTCTTTTGGGCAGGTTTTTTGGTTGTAGCCCTCTTAGAACCTGCGCGAGCAGTTAATGATTTAGTAGCGGAACCCGCCATGCCACTTGCGGTCTTCATGGCTTCCTTGGCCAGCCCCGTCGCCATGTTCTTGGTGAAATCGACGGTTGTGTTCTTCGCTGCATCTTTCATGGCGCCCGCAGCAATCTGCTGAAACTGCTGCGTCAGCGAGCCCCACAGTTGCAGTGGGTCCACCAGACCAGCTACACCCGCTCCCGGTTTGGGAGACTTGCTTCGCCCGGTAGTCGCCTGGCTGACCGATTTGGCAGCTGCGCCAGCGGCAGCACCCGCTCCCGCAGCCACGCTGGAAATCGTCTTCGCTGTGGATGCGGCAGTTTCGGTTACGCGCTGAACGCCCGCCTGCATGGAGTCTGCCGCCTTGAGCTTGAGCGCATTGGCCACGTCACCCATGTTGAAGTTCATGCCCTTCAGGGTGGACAGGGTCATTTTCTGGACTTCCAGTGCCTGGATGGTCGCACCCAGCGCACGGGAATTTTGCTCCAGCCAGAAATGCACCGCCTTGAGCTCATCCAGCCGCTTTTCCAGTTCTTCAACATTGAGCGACGGTGTCACCCAATTGGCCAGGTTAGGCATCTGCGGAATGCTCTGCGAGGCACCTTTGGCCAGATTTTGCAGAAACTCAAAACCGGGTACAAATTTACCGAAACCAGAATCTTGTGTATCGCTCATGGGCACTCCAGAAGGATTTGCTGAATACGTAACAGCTTACCCCAATGTGGTGCACCTGTCAGTGGGGGTTGCCCATTCAGGCCACTGTCAGCATTCGAACCGGTCTTCGAGGAATCAGTACGCCAGTACCATCAAGACAGGTCAACGCTTCAGCTTCAACGTCAAAACCAGTCGCAATGTTCTCAACGGACAAAACGTCCACCGGGTCGCCACAGGCCACCAGGCACCCTTCCCGCAACAGAGCCACATCATCAGCATAACGCGCGGCGGCGTTCAAGTCATGCAACACCATTAGCGTACACAAACCTCGCTCTAGGGTCATCGCACGCACCACTTCCAGCACTTCCAGCTGATGGCAAATATCCAGCGCACTGATGGGTTCATCCAGCAATAGGACTGTAGGTTGTGAGACAAGCGACTGCGCCAAAAACACCATCTGCCGCTGACCGCCACTCAGTTCGCTCAGATACCGCCCAGCCAGCGCCTCCATACCCAGCAACTGCAGCACCTGGCGCACGGCCTCCAGATCTTCAGCGCTCACCCTCAGGCGCAACTGAGCGATTCGCCCCAGCAACACAACTTCAATCACTGTCAGCGCCATTGGGGCCTGCAGATCTTGCGGCATATAGCCGACGGACTTGGGCCGGGCTTCACTGCCATTGAAATTAATGCGACCGCTGGCTTTCAGTAAACCCGCGACTGCTTTGATCAGTGTGGATTTGCCCGACCCATTCGGACCAACGATTCCCAACACGCGTCCTGTTCCGGCATACAGGTTGATATCCTGCAAGACGATACGTGTACCGTAGTGAACCGACAACCCCTGCACATTTATGCTCACCAGTACGCCCTCCGCGTACGAAGCACCATCCAGATGAAGAACGGCACGCCGATCAGCGACGTGACGATGCCAATTGGAAAGATTGCCCCGGGTGCAATCGTCTTGCTGGCCACTGACGCCAGAGACAACAGGACAGCACCCATGAACGCCGATGCTGGCAGAAAACCGCGCTGGTCCTCGCCAATGAGCATGCGCGCGACGTGCGGTGCAACCAGGCCCACAAAGCCAATCGTACCGACGAATGCCACCGCCACGCCGGTAAGCCCCGAGATCAGCACGAATGATCGAATGCGCAGCGAGCGTACATTGACACCCAGCGCTGACGCACGCGCATCCCCCAGCTTGAGCGCGGTAAGTCCCCAGACATCACGGACAAGAAACGGCGTGCACGCCCCCAGCACGGCCAACATGACCCATAACTTGGGCCAGGTCGACTTTTGCAGACTTCCAAAAAGCCAAAACACCACCTGTTGCAATGATTCAGGTGAGGCAATCATCTGCAGCAACGCTGTGAGCGCCTGAAACAGAAATAACAACGCAATACCCGCCAGCACCAGCCCCTCTGCCGTTGCCGCACGGGCGCCGCCAATCAGATACACGCCCGCACAGGCTACCCCGGCAAACAACATCGCATTCAGGGGAATGGCATATGCTTCAGGTACAGGCAGCGATGCGCCCAGCACAATCACAAGTGCAGCACCGAACCCTGCCCCTGCAGATATCCCAAGCGTGTAGCTTGATGCCAGAGGATTATTGAGAATGGTCTGCATAATGGCGCCGGACAGTCCGAGCGCGGCACCCACGGAAACCGCTGTCAACGCCACTGGCAAACGAATGGACCAGACGATCGCCTGCACCGCCGAATCCGAGGGATACCCCAACACTGATCCCGCGACGGCCCCCAACGGCAACAGAGCCGGCCCGGTAGCAGCATCCAGCAACACGCCCAGCAGCAAGGCAGCCAGAGCGACCAGCATCACCGTCACCCGGCGGGAAGCCGCGCGACGGTACGCAACGGTAACCGCATCAACCGTGGCAGCAGGCGTCATGGCTTGAGCGGCAGCATCCAGACACCGCTGTAGGCGACTGGCAGGTATTTTTCGTGGTAAGCCCGAAATGAAGCTTCTGGATCAACATCGCGGAAAGCATCTGGGTACAACCGCTTGGCGATGTACTGCATGGCCACAAAGTCAAACAGGGTACGGCACAAACCATGTTCTATGGCATGGATTTCACCGCTCTTCACTGCTTTCAGACTGGCCCATCCAGCGCGTTGTGCATAGGGTGTCAGGCTCTGGCGGGTAATGTCCGGCGTTGCTTCGTAACCCGTTTTCACGGCTTTGGGCTTGTTTACCCAGGATGAGCCCGCGATGAAAATCACTTCGGGGTTTTCCGCGATCACGGCTTCAGCATTGATCGGACCCCAAGGGCCAGGCAACTTGCCATCAGCCAGATTGTCAGCACCCAAAGTCGTGATGAGCTTGCCCCACATCGTTCCGCTGTAGCTATTGCCAACGGTTTCCGGGCCTGCCTGACCCAGTTCTACGTAAACTTTCTTTTTTGCCCCCCCCGCCTTGGCGACCCGTGTGAGGACGTTTTTGTACTCGCGTTCATATAAAGAGGCCAGCTCTTCGGCCCGCGCTTCTGTGCCCATCACCTTGCCCATAGCACGGGTGGATGCCAAGTGGCGTTCGAGCAATTGCGCGTTGTAGTCGATCACTACGATCGGAATGCCCGCCGCCTCGATCTGTTCACGCGCCGTTTTGAGGGCATTGAACGTCCACTCGGCAATGAACAGGACGTCTGGTTTGAGCGCGATGATCTTCTCGGCGCTGAACGTCCCTTCGTCGGAATGTCCTACATCGGGCATGGAATGCAGGTTTGGAATGACTGCGGCGTAGCGCGAGAAGATCGCCGGGCGCCAGCCTTCCCACGGCGTGCGCGACATGCCCACTACTTTCTTCCAACCGTCTTTGCCGGCCACGGCAGTGAACTCTTCATAGTTGAAGTTGATGACGACACGCTGCACAGGGGTGTTGACCTTGACCTTGCGACCCAACGCATCGGTCAATTCAACAGTTGCCGCCCAGGCGCCAAATGCAAAGACAGCACCAATAAGGAGCAGGCACAAGCGCAGTGTGTTGCGTAGAGACTTTTGTAATTTCATGGTTTCTCTCATACGGAAAAGTGGGGGGTTGGCCGTTTCATGGTCAAAACTGAGCGTTTCAGCGACAGGGGTGAGTGCATAAAAATCATTCCTTTCAAAACGAGATTGCAGACGTACGAGGTTTGAGTCAAACACAGGCCACCGACGCCTCTGGTAAAGGCAAAAGGCTTTTGCGATGCTGGACGGGTTGAGGTGCAGGTTGCCCAACTGACATGGGGGTGTTCATCGCTGCCAGGACCTCTGGCCATGGTTGAACCCGCACCGTCAGCGTGTGGGGTTCCGCATGCTCGTAAAACAGGGTCAGATCAAAACTGTCGCCCGCCTTCAGGGGACGACGCAGATCCTGAAGTAGCAGCAACAGATGGCGCGGCCCTTTACCCACATGCGGTGTAGAACTTGCTGACAACTCCAGAGAATGGATATCCAACATCTGGAAGGAACCGCTTTCAAGCCCAACTTGTTGCAGGGTAACGTCGCCGGCCACTGATGCATAGGCCCTGACCAACCGGTCTGGCAGACCCCTGGGAAGGTGGACGCTGCGTTTGTAAGTCGTGTCGAGTTTCAGTCCCAACAAAGTTCGGATAGCGGACTGGCGCTCTTCCAGAATCCAGCCGTCATCGGCAGATACCGGCCCGGACGCGGTGGCAGACAGCAATACCAATGGCAAAACCACCCAGGTTCGACGTGATTTCATGTCTCAACTCCTTGAAACGGCTCAACGTTGTTGAACCAAAAAGACTGCGACGGCTCAAGCGCCGCAGAAGCGGAGTTCAAGCCACGAAAGTGAGGGAGGTGAGATTCGGTGGGCCGCGCGGAGCGGCCGAGAGCGAGAATATGGTCTGGAAGAAAAAAGCCTGCCGGATCGTGGACCGCTCGGGTTCGCCCTTCACGTAGAAGAGGTAAGACGTCAGGTGGGGCGGAGCCAACCCATGATCTGTGGAAAGCAGGCAAAACGGGCAATGAACGATAACAGCTGGGGATTCCTGCCCGTCAGTGGAATCCGTCGCAAGAGAATTGGGGCTGTCCACGGCAAGAGATGTGGATTGATCGTCGGTGGCTACCACCCAGCGCGGCCCCGTGGTGGTACAAATTTCAATTGGCGCGGACGAATCACCACGCATCGCCTCCAGCGCGTGGGAGACCGTCGGCGCCAGCCCGCCCAGCCCGACGATCAGCACAGCCAGCCACACCGTCAGACGGCGGCGCAGCAGATCAGTGATCAAAAGGTGGGGCATAGCAGGCGCAAGCGGATTGATTTGCTGGTCGGTTTAACTTTCGATCAGTGGGAGTGCATCGGAGCGGTCGCTACCGGCACCTTCAATTCCATCTTGCTTTCGACGCCCTTGGCATCTTTAAAGACCAGCGTGAGCGGGACTGTGCTGTCTTTGGGTAATGCAGCCTTCAGATCCATCAACATCACGTGGTAGCCACCGGGTTTAAGTTCTACGGTTTTGCCCGCAGGCAACTCCAGGCCACCTTCGACGGCACGCATTTTCATCACGTCGCCTTCCATCTTCATTTCATGAATTTCGGTCACCCCAGCAACCGGGGAAGAACCACCAACGAGCTTGGTGCCGTCCTTGGCAGTGATTTTCATGAAGGCTCCGGTTGCCTTTTGGCCTTGCACGCTGGTGCGTACCCAGGCGTCCTTGACCTCGACAGTTTGCGCAATGGCGGGCGCCATGAAGGCTGCAGCCAATGTGGTAGCAGCGATGATGGTTTTCAGTTTCATGATGTTTCCTTTATAGGGTTAAAAATCTAGGGATGTTTAATTGCCGGTTTCCCGGGGTGAGGATTACTGTGCCCAGCATCTACCTTCAAAATGCCATCAAACATGGCAAATTTCTTGCGCTTATCAGCGCTGACTTTGGACTCAGCAGCAGCCAACGACTTGGCCAATGTGGCCGCCGTGGCGGCTGACATACCGGTTTGCTCCAATGCTTTGGCATCTTTCAACCCATCGCCGCCACAAACCATGATGCTCCAATGGCCATGCATTTTTTGCAGAACAGCGCGGCCGCCTTTGCCGCTTTGAACCCATCCGGCCACTGCGTAGTCACCGGAAACCACGACCGGCTCCACATTCAGTGGGTCTGTTGGTTTACCAAAGACCGCCATCATTGCGTGGCGGACGAGATCCTGGTCAGTGCCATGTGCGACAGCCTGGCCAAAAACAAACGAGATTGATATCAAAAGCGTGAGTACGATGCGGTGAAACAGCGAGTTCATGAGCATTCTCCTCTTGGTCAACCCGTTCAATGCTGATGTGCCGCTGCGCCCGATTCAATGAGTTCCAGCAGGGCTGCGGGGAATTTCAGACCTTTGGTTGAGTTGCCTGAGGCGGGCGTTTCAGCCCAGTCGATGCTCCCCTTCTCACAGGTTTGCAGGACCTTGAACCACATCGGACCCGCCTCTTTGGGCAGGCTGCCGCGCAGCACAAATTCGTCGTACCAGGCATCTTGCAGCCAGCTATCTTTGGACGCGGCAGTCCAGATGACTTCCAGCAAGCCCTCAGAAACCTGTTTACCGTGGTCGTCGTAAGGTTTGGAGAGTTTGCCTACCTTGGTTGTGAGGGTCCAGCCAGCCTTGGGCATGGGTTTGGCACCCGTGAACCCGTTGGGAATGGAGACACGCAGCGCTGTAACCGGCGAGCCATCACAGCCATGGCCAACCCGCAAGGTCGCGCGGTAGCTGGTGCCGGCAAGCGCCGCCTGGTCCGCCAGGACAACGTGGGAAAAAGAAGAAGAAACTGAACTAGCCAGGCCCAAGGCCAAGGCAACATGGGATACACGAACGAAAGAACGCATGGGAAATCTCCAAAACCACAGATCAAAAAGAGCCATCAGCCCCAAATAACGGGGCGTCAGGCGCTACCAAATTGATAGTTCAGGAGAAGATGGGTGGACCGCGCGCAGGGAGTGGCGCGGCCGTGAGCCACGCAACGTGCGCGGCGGGGATGCCCTGCAGGGCGTACGCGAGTGGCTGCGGTGGCTCTGCCGTCAGCCGTGCAACCGGCGGCGGTGCACCGATGGACATGCACAGTGGGCAATCCATCGAACGGCTGGCCACCTCTTGCGTGCTGCCGTCATCAGCCTTGACCAGCACCTTCATCGCGCCAGAGCCGGTGCAGATGAGCAGGATGTCCTGTGGCTTGATTAGCGGTGAGGCAATTGCAGCGCCAACGGACAACGCAAACCACACCAGCAAAAAGCGGGCGAGGATGTGAGCGTTGCGCAAGGCTTGCATGGAACTAATTATGGCAGGTTGGGAATAGCTCTTGGGAGAAATTCTGCGCTGTTATTCGCTTCTTGTATAGGCCATGCAATAGTCCATTCGGACTATTTCTCAGTCCTGCTATCCTGACGCCACCATGAATTACACGTTTGCCTCAGCCACCATTTTGCTGATACTGATCACCGATCCGATTGGCAACATTCCGATTTTTGCCAACGCGCTCAGCCACGTCGCCCCCGAGCGGCGGCCCTGGGTGATTCTGCGTGAGGTATTGATCGCCTTCATCCTGTTGTTGACTTTCATGTTTGTCGGCGAAGGCTTTCTGCGACTGATGAACCTGAGCGAACTCTCGCTGCAGATTGGCGGCGGTGTGATCCTGTTCTTGATTGCGCTGCGCATGATATTCCCGCCGCCTGCGAATGATTCGCCCGAGTCCCTCGGAGAGCCGCTGATCGTGCCACTGGCCATTCCGGCTATTGCCGGGCCGTCTGCGCTGGCTACCGTGCTGCTGCTGGTGTCACAAGCGCCCGAGCGGCGCATGGAATGGATTGGCGCACTGTGCATCACCATGGCGGTGAGTGCCGTGGTGCTGGTGCTGGCGGAACGCATTCAGCGCGTGGCGGGCGACAGGTTTGTCGTGGCGCTGGAGCGCCTGATGGGCCTGGTGCTGGTGGCTGTTTCCATCGAAATGATGCTACGCGGCATACAGACCTTTGCCATCCAGCTCACAAAAGCGGTGTGATTTCCTGATCAGGATAGTGGAACGACCTCTTGGTCGATTGCGCCAAATACGCTCTGGCCGTCTTTGCCCTTGGCTTCGATGCGAATGGTGTCACCAAATTTCATGTAGGCCATTGACGGCTTGCCGTCCAGAATAGTCTCAATCGCGCGTTTTTCGGCGATGCAGCTGTAGCCGTTCACCCATTCCTTCTTTCCGTTTTTCTCGATCGCGCGGTTGCTGATGGTTCCGCTGCCAACGATGCTGCCCGCGCGCACGTTGCGCGTTTTGCAGATATGGGCGATCAGCTGGCCGAAGTGGAACGTCATCTCGGTGCCCGCATCACACATGCCCACCTTTCG
Source organism: Pseudomonadota bacterium (assembly GCA_029561195.1). Classification (GTDB taxonomy): domain Bacteria; phylum Pseudomonadota; class Gammaproteobacteria; order Burkholderiales; family Burkholderiaceae_C; genus Egaibacter. The sequence continues at coordinate 1,608 of JAKQJK010000141.1, read as the reverse complement.
GCCGTTCCACGTGCTTTGCACCGTGAGGCTGGCGCGGCCCTTGTTCCACGCATCCCCCAGCTCGTCCAGGGTCACCGCAACCGGGCTGAAGGCGGTTGCGGGCTTGCTCTGGAAAAAGCCGAAGCTCTTGGCCAGCTCGTCAGGGATCAGGTTGCGCAGACTAACGTCGTTGGCCAGCATGATCAGGCGGATGCCATCCAGCGCGCGCTCGGGCGTGCAGCGCATGGGGATGTCGCCGGTGATGACGGCCAGCTCGGCTTCGAAATCGATGCCATAGGCTTCATCGGCGCACACCACGTTGTCGCAAGGGCCAATGAAATCATCACTGCCGCCCTGGTACATCAGTGGCTCGGTGTAATAGTTGGCGGGCACTTCGGCGTTGCGGGCCATGCGTACCAGCTCCACGTGGTTGATGTAAGCAGACCCATCCGCCCACTGGTAGGCGCGGGGCAACGGAGCCATGCACATCTTTGGGTCGAACGGGAACGCGTGGCGGGCCTTGCCCTGGTTCAGGGTATCGTATAAATCCTGCAACTGGGGCGACATGAAGTTCCAGTCATCCAGCACCTGCTGTAGCTTGGCGGCGATGCCGGTCGCATAATGCGCCGTGGCCAGATCACGCGAGACAACAACAAGCTGGCCGTCGCGAGAGCCGTCTTTATAAGTGGCGAGTTTCATGAACGCTGGGTCTCCGATAATGATTTTTGAAGTTACGTATAGTTAAACTAATTTAACTAATCGAAATTCGTCGAATTCTAAAACACATGGAAAAAGCGCGCGCTGGCATCCAGTCCGTCGAAGTGGGTTTCGCCCTGCTGGATGTGCTGGCTCGTGCCGTTGGCCCCCTGATGCTGCGCGACTTGGCAGCCGCGTCCGGTATGAGCGCGGCCAAGGCACACCGGTATTTGGTGAGTTTTCAGCGCCTGGGGTTGGTGATTCAGGACGCCGCTACCACCCGTTATGACCTTGGCCCGGCCGCACTCAAATTAGGACTGGCTTCGCTCTCGCGTATTGATGCCGTTAAGCTCGCGCGTGAGCGCGTGGGCTCGTTGATGCTGCAGATGGGTCACACACTGGCGCTGGCGGTGTGGGGCAACCAGGGGCCAACCATCGTGCACTGGGAAGAGTCGCCCCAGGCCGTGACCGTGAACTTGCGACTGGGCGACGTGATGCCGCTGCTTTCCAGCGCCACGGGGCGCTGCTTCTCTGCCCACATGTCACGCGACGCCATGGCGCCGATGCTGCACGACGAGTTGGTCCGCGCCCGCAAGCTGGCCCGCCCGGATGTGCCACGCACCCAGGCCGAGCTGGACAAACTGCTGCAGGAGGTGCGTCAGCGCGGTTTGGGCCGTGTGGTGGACACGTTGTTGCCGGGCATTGCCGGATTCTGTGCGCCGGTATTCGATTTTGATGGGCATATGGTGCTGGGCATCGTGGCGCTGGGCTCGGTGGCCACGTTCGATTCGCGTTGGGACGGCGCCGTGGCCAAGGCGCTGCGCGTCGCGGCGGCACAGCTGTCGAATGATCTGGGTTACAAGGGCTCAACATTGGCGCGCAACCCCGTGAACGCAGACATGATCATTGCCATGCCGGCAAAAACACTGGCCT
>JAKQJK010000011.1 GCA_029561195.1 Pseudomonadota bacterium | reverse complement strand
CAGCACGTATTCCAGAACCAGGCCCACGAGACCGATCACAAAAATCGCGATGATGATGTTCTTGACGTTCAGATTGTTCCACTCGTCCCACACCCAGAAGCCAATACCTACGCCACCGGTCAGCATTTCGGCCGCCACAATCACCAGCCAGGCAGTTCCCACTGCGAGACGCACGCCGGTCAGCATGTAGGGCAGCACGGCGGGAAAGAGAATCTTCGTGACTATCTTCCATTCGGACAGGTTCAACACGCGAGCCACGTTCATGTAATCCTGCGGCACGCGCTGCACACCCACGGCGGTGTTGATGATCATGGGCCAGATCGAGCAGATGAAGATAGTCCAGATGGCGGCGGGGTTGGCACCCTTGAACACTAGCAGACCAATGGGCAACCAGGCCAGTGGCGACACCGGGCGCAACAGGCTGATTAGCGGGTTGAACATGCGGCTCAAAAATTCAAACCGCCCGATCATGAAGCCCGCCGGAATACCCACCGCGGCGGCCAGACCGAAGCCCAGAGCCACACGCTCCAGCGACATCAAAATGTTCCAGCCCACACCCTGATCGTTCGGACCCTTGCGGTAAAACGGGTCTGAAAAAATCACGACAGCCTGTTTGAACGTTTCGATGGGCGAGGGGATGCTGCTGGCGGTGGTGATGGACACCAGCGCCCACAGCCCCACCAACAGGCCCAAGCCGATCACGGGTGGCAGCACCGCGAGCCACAAACCGCGCCAGTCAAAAGGCTGGCGGGCTACCGGCACTGGCGTGGCGATGAACGCTGCCGCAGTGGTGTTGGTCAAAACCCTGGCAGAGGCATCTACCGGCTCCGTAACAGCAAGAGGCGAGTGAAATACTGCGCTGACCATAGTGGGCTCCTTCTCTGTTGTGGGCGGGATTTATGCTTTGACTTTGAAGCTGTCGGCGTATTTTTTGGGGTCCTTGCCGTCCCAGATGACTCCGTCCATCAGCTTGGAGGAACGCATCAAGTCTTTCGGAACCGGAGTTTTACTTGCGGCGGCGGCCTGTTTGTAGATGTCGATCTGATTGATCTGTTTGGCCACGGCCAGGTAATCAGGGTGGTCTTTCAGCAAACCCCAGCGTTTGTGTTGCGTCAGGAACCACATGCCGTCGCTGAGGTACGGGAAGTTGACCGCACCGTCGTTGTAAAACTTCATATGGTTGGGGTCGTCCCATGTCTTGCCCAATCCGTTCTGGTAGCGGCCCAGAATGCGCTGGTTGATGGCGTCCACGCTGGTGTTCACGTAAGACTTGTCGGCAATAGTTTCGGCCATCTTGTTTTTGTTGGCCAGGCCCGAGTCAATCCACTTGCCAGCTTCCAGAATGGCGGCAGTCACGGCGCGCGCGGTGTTGGGGTATTTTTTGACGAAGTCGCCCGTGGTGCCCAGTACTTTTTCGGGGTGGTCTTTCCACACGTCTTGGCTGGTGGTGGCGGTTATGCCGATACCGTCGATGATAGCCCGGTGATTCCAGGGCTCGCCGACGCTATAGCCATCCATATTGCCGACGCGCATGTTGGCCACCATTTGAGGTGGTGGGACGGTAATCACCTTTGCATCGGTCATCGGGTTGATGCCGTTGGCCGCCATCCAGTAGTACAGCCACATCGCGTGAGTACCGGTGGGGAAGGTCTGGGCAAAGGTATATTCGCGCTTTTCGGCGGCCATCAGTTTGGCCAGGCTGGCGCCGTCCACCGCGCCTTTGTCAGCCAGCTTTTTAGAAAGGGTAATGGCCTGACCATTGTTGTTTAATGTCATCAATACAGCCATGTCTTTTTTGGGGCCGCTGACACCCAGGTGCACGCCGTAAATCAGACCGTACAACACGTGCGCAAAGTCCAGTTCACCGGTAACGAGTTTGTCGCGCACCCCTGCCCAGCTGGCTTCTTTGGTCGGAATGATTTTTACCCCGTATTTCTGGTCAATGCCCAACACGGAGGCCATCACCACGCTGGCGCAGTCGGTCAGCGGGATAAAGCCGATCTTCACCTCTTTCTTTTCGGGCGCGTCCGACCCTTGTGCATAGACGGCTGCACGCAGCGCGGGGTTGATGCCGATGGCGCCCACGGCGGCAGATTGCAGCACGACTCGTCGGCTGAGGCTGGTTTTCAAAAGGTCAGTCATCACGGCACTCCTGAGTAGAAAAACAAAAGACAAAAAACAAAAAAAAGGCGTCCTCACCGCGTACCAGCGCTGCCAGAGGCAGGTGCTACGTACAGGTGGGGACGCCTTTGTCCGGTTATGAAAGACTTAACCCGCCGTTGGGTTACATCTATCAACTGACCATCGTTGGTCTTGGAAGTAATCACGCAATTGGCGTGCCAAGATATTGGCAGCTACCGGGTGATTTTGCTGCTATAAAAAATATAGCTACTCATTTATATCTTACGAGCGATAGGGCCGTATTTGTCATGGGAAACAGGTTGTCTGAGCCTCTGGCACCAGATTTGTGCATTGCACCATTTCAGCCCAGCAAGTCCGCCACATCGAGCATGCGCTGGGCCACATCGGCCAGCCGCAGGTTCTTGTCCATGGCGGTTTTTCGCAGCTTGTCATAAGCCGCCTGCTCGGTCAGATTTTGCCGCTGCATCAGCAGGCCCTTTGCCCGGTCTATGATCTTGCGGTCCTGCAGTTCGGCCATGCGGGCCTGTAGCTCGGCGCTTTGTTGCTGTAGCTCGGTGCGGGTTTCAGCCAGTTCCTTGCGCAACCCCTGTTCATGCTGAAAGCGCGCCATAGCCACGTCCAGAATAGGCCGGATGCGCTCGCTGGACAAACCCGCCACGATGTAAGCCGTTACACCGGCGGCCACGGCGTCGCGAACGTGTGAGGTGTCGTTGTCGTTGGTGAACATGACAATCGGGCGGCGTTCGTCACGCGTGGCCATCACCACGTGCTCCAGCGCATCACGCGATTCGCTCTCGGCGTCCACAATGATCATGTCGGGCTGCAACTGGGCCAGCCGCTCCTGCAAGAACGTGTCGGCGGGCAGCACGGCCACCAGATTGAAATTGCTTTCGAGCAGGCCGATGCGCAGGCTGCGCGAGCGCTCAGCCTGACTGATGGCGTGCTCGTCTCCCGGGTCGTCAATCGACAGGTCAGGCGCAATCACAACAATTCGCAACGCTGCATTCATGCCATCGATACGCAAGAAATGAGCCACCGCCCGGCCAATGGGCTCTGGTGGTGCGCTTCACCTAAACTCGCTACAAATGGATACAAATCTGAAAATGAAGCTGGTGCTGGGTATTGAGTCGTCTTGCGACGAAACCGGCGTGGCGCTGGTTCAGATGCGCGAGACCGGAGTGCCGGTGCTGCTGGCCCATGCCTTGTACAGTCAGATCGACATGCACCAGGCATATGGCGGCGTGGTGCCCGAGCTGGCGAGCCGCGACCATATTCGCCGGGTGATTCCGTTAACGGAACAAGTACTGGCCGAGGCAGGGCTTACGTTGAAAAACATTGACGTGGTGGGCTTTACGCGTGGGCCCGGTTTGGCCGGTGCGCTGCTGGTGGGCGCGGGGGTGGCGTGTGCGCTGGGTGCGGCTCTGGGGAAACCCGTTTTGGGTGTGCACCATCTGGAAGGGCACCTGCTGTCGCCATTTTTGAGTGCGGACCCGCCGGAGTTTCCTTTTCTGGCGTTGCTGGTGTCAGGCGGGCATACGCAGCTGATGAGGGTAGATGGTGTGGGCCGTTATGAATTGCTGGGCGAAACCATCGACGATGCGGCGGGTGAGGCGTTTGACAAGTCCGCCAAGCTGATGGGCTTGGGCTATCCCGGCGGCCCGGCGTTGTCACGCATTGCGGAGCAGGGTGACCCGGCTTCGTTCAAGTTGCCACGGCCCTTGCTGCACAGTGGCAATCTGGATTTTTCGTTTGCGGGTCTCAAGACTGCGGTAATGGTGCAGGCAAAAAAACTGGTTGCCGCGCGCGATGAGGCTGACGGTGCGCAGCAAACCGGCGTATTTGAAACACTTCCATTGCAGACCCGTGCCAATCTGGCGGCATCAACCGAAGCTGCGATTGTGGACGTACTGGTTCGTAAATCTCTCGCGGCGTTGAAGCAAACGGGATTGAAACGCATGGTGGTGGCTGGCGGCGTGGGGGCCAACCGCAGCCTGCGAGCGCGGCTCAATGCGGAATGCGCCCGGCAGCTTGTGCGCGTGCATTACCCTGAACTGGATTTGTGCACCGACAACGGCGCCATGATTGCACTTGCTGCGGCCATGCGGCTGCAGTCAGGGCAGCAACAGGCCAGCGAGGTCTACGCGTTTGACGTGAAACCCCGCTGGCCGCTGGATCAGCTCAGTTAGTTGATGGTTAGTTCGGTGACTTGGTTTGCCGGCACGATCTTCGCCAGCTTCAGTGTGAGCACGCCATTTTCCAGTTTGGCCTGGCTGGTGGCCACATCAATTTCCTGCGGCAACTCATACGCGAAGCTGTAGCGGCGTGTGGCGCCTTCTCGGCTCTGGATGCGCACGATGTTGCCTTCAATGCCGATGCTCAACTGATCTTTGGCAATGCCAGGAACATCAAATGTGAGGGTGACAGACTTGTCATCCTGCTCAACCGAACTGGCCTGCTGACGCGGCGTTTGCAGGGCCTCGCCAAGGAAGCGTTCCAGCGAACGACCAGCGGGCGAATAGACATGGCGGCGCTGCAGGGTGGGGGCGGTAGATGCAAAAAACATGGTGTGTGACTCCTAGTACACTGCGCGGCGCTCAACGCGATTGCCGCATGTTTCCAACTTGCGAGTGATAGCATTTTTTTCAAGGGAAGTTTCTGCATGTTTATTCTTTCTCGCCGGGTCTTGAAATTGCTGATGGTGATGTTATTTGTGCCTGCCATTGCATGGGCCCAGCCGTCGCCAGCGCCCATCAAGATGGCGTTGATCGAGGGGTTGAGTGGCGGCAATGCCAATGGTGGTGAGGCAGTATTCCGCAATCTGGTTTGGGCAGTGGAACGGGTTAACGAACGCGGTGGCGTGAAAACCGCTGTCGGCCCACGCTTGCTGACGCTGGACCGCCACGACAGCAAGGGACAGGTTGAAGAAGCACTCTCCAGCCTGCGTGCAGCCATTGACGGTGGTGCGCAGATCATTCTGCAGGGCAACTCATCAGCGGTTGCCTCTGCGTTGATCGAAGCGATAACCAAACACAATGAACGAGAACCCTCCAGGCGCGTGCTGTTCCTGAATTACTCCGCTGTCGACCCCATACTCACCAACGAAAAGTGCAGCTTCTGGCATTTCCGTTTTGACGCCCACGCCGATATGCGCATGGCAGCACTGATGTCGGTGCTGAAAGACGATAAATCGGTCAAATCCGCCTATCTGATCGGGCAGGACTACAGCTTCGGACAAGCTGTGTTGCGCGAGGGCAAACGCCAGCTCGGCATTCAGCGGCCCGACGTGCAGATCGTGGGCGAAGAGCTGCATCCGCTGTTGCGCATCAAGGACTTTGCGCCCTATGCCGCCAAGATCAAAGCCAGTGGCGCCGACGCCGTGCTGACGGGCAACTTCAGCAATGACTTGACGTTGCTGGTGAAGGCCGCCAAGGACGCGGGTTTCGAGGGCAAGTTCTATACGTTCTATGGCAATGCCTTGGGTGCACCAGCGGCGATTGGTGAAGCGGGCCTGGGCAAGGTGATTGCCGTGGCCGACTGGCTACCCAACGTGCAAACGGCTTCTAGCGAAGCGTTTTACCAGTCATTTCGCGCCCGATACCCCAAGCCAGCAGATGACTACGTGCACATGCGCATGCATCTGATGGTGGAGGCTTTGGCCCAGGCCATCGAGAAAGCTTCGCCAACCGGCCCGAAGTCAACTGCCGCGACCAGTCTGGATGCTATTGATTTGATAGCTGTTGCCACACAACTGGAAATGGCTAACGTCACTTTACAGGGTCAAAATGGCACTATGCGGGCTGCTGACCACCAATTTCAACAACCCCTGGTGGTGGGGGTCATGGATCGCCAGGGGGAGCCCGGTGTGAAGTTTGATGTGGAAGGTTCGGGCTACGGCTTTCGCGTGATCAAGACGCTGCCCGCCGCCAGTGCCGAGCAGGCGACCACCTGCAGGATGTTGCGGCCAGGTGGATGATCTGACAGGCGCGTTGTGGGGCCGGTCGATATGATCCACCCTTAGTAACTGTATTACTTATAGAAGGAATCGATCATGCGCTGCTTCCGTACATGGCTTTTCGCTCTGCTGGGTTCTCTGCTGCTTTGTGCCGGTGCACTGGCGCAGGACAAGGTGGTTTATCACATTGACAACGCAGAAACGCAGGCGACCAAGGGCCTGCGCAACATCCGTAACCATCTGGATGTGGCGCCAGACACCAAAATCATTGTGGTGACGCACGCCGATGGCGTCGATTTCCTGATGGATGGTGCCAAAGACTCCAAAAACCCGAATATTGACTATGCCTCGCTGATCAGCGCGCTCAAGGCCCGGGGTGTGCGGTTTGAAGTGTGTGAAATCACCCTCACGAACCGGAATCTGAAAAAGGACAGATTCAATCTGGAAGCGGATTTCACCCCGTCCGGCGTGGTGCGCATCGGGCAGTTGCAGACCCGGGAAGGATTCGCCTATATCAAGCCCTAAGGGGTCTGATAGACGACCTTTGGCCGCCGGGTTATAATTCCAAGGCTTTGCATACGGCAAGGCGCACGTCGGGAGCAGTTCCAGCACCCGACGCAAGTTGTTAACAAAATTGTTAAGCGGGACGCCAGCACATGCCAAAACGGTTTTTGCGCGTCCATTTATAGGAAAAATAGAAATGATTGCATCCAGCATTAAAGCCGCTGTTGTCAAAGACAACGCACGTCAAGCCGGTGACACGGGTAGCCCGGAAGTGCAAGTTGCACTGTTGACCGCCCGCATCAACGAACTCACCCCCCACTTCAAGACTCACGCCAAAGACCACCATGGTCGCCGGGGTCTGTTGCGCATGGTGAGCCGCCGTCGCAAGCTGCTGGATTACCTGCGTTCCAAAGACGCAGACCGCTATGTGGCGCTGATCGCCAAGCTGGGCCTGCGCAAGTAAGCTGCCAGTTGAATCTGACATTTGAATGACAGACGCCTGAGTTAGCTCGCTAGCTCAGGCGTTTTCTACTTCGGAGAAGACAAAAACGGAGCGAAGCTGTGTCATTCCAGAGGAGTTTGGGCTGAATTTCTCTGGAATGGCATCGTGTTCTGTGATGTTGGATCCGGGCTCGGGCGGGGTGGCCAGCATCCCCCATATTGACCAGGAGAGAGACATGAGCATGTTCAAAAAAGTTAGCAAAACCTTCCAGTGGGGCCAGAACACGGTCACCATGGAAACCGGCGAAATCGCCCGTCAATCCACCGGCGCTGTGCTGCTGGATATGGACGGCACGGTTGTGTTGGCCACCGTCGTCGGTAAAACCGAAGGCAAGCCCGGTCAGGATTTCTTCCCGCTGACTGTGGATTACCTTGAGAAAACCTATGCTGCAGGCAAGATTCCCGGCAGCTTCTTCAAACGTGAAGGTCGCCCCAGCGAGTTCGAAACGCTGACCAGCCGCCTGATTGACCGTCCGATCCGCCCATTGTTTCCCGAGGGCTTCTTCAACGAAGTGCACGTGGTGGTCCACACACTGTCGCTGAACCCCGAAGTGGATGCTGATATTGCTGCCTTGATTGCTACCAGCGCCGCGCTTTCGGTCAGCGGGATTCCGTTCAATGGTCCCATTGGTGCAGCCCGCGTGGGGTACGTCAACGGTGCATATGTGCTGAACCCCGGCCAGACCGCCCGGAAAGACTCGATTCTCGATCTGGTGGTGGCTGGTACCGAGGCCGCCGTGTTGATGGTGGAGTCTGAAGCCCAGCAACTCAGCGAAGAAATCATGCTCGGCGCGGTGGTTTTCGGCCACGAGCAGGGCAACATTGCCATCAACGCCATCCACGAGCTCGTGCGTGACGCCGGCAAGCCGGTGTGGGACTGGAAGGCGCCGGCCAAAGACGACGTGCTGATCGCCAAGGTGGTTGCACTGGGCAAGGACAAGTTGGCCGCGGCTTATCAGATCCGCAACAAGCAGGCGCGTACCCATGCCACCCGCGAAACCTACACCTGGGTGATGAAGGGTCTGAAAGCTGAAGGCGTCGAATTTGATTCCGTTGCCGTTGAAGGCATGTTGTTTGACATCGAAGCCAAGATTGTTCGCGGCCAGATTTTGGCCGGCGAGCCGCGTATTGACGGCCGCGACACCCGCACCGTGCGTGCCATCGAAATCCGCAATAGCGTGCTGCCCCGTACCCACGGTTCGGCCCTTTTCACTCGTGGCGAAACGCAGGCACTGGTCGTGACCACGTTGGGCACCGAGCGTGATGCCCAGCGCATCGATGCACTGGCTGGCGAGTTTGAAGACCGCTTCATGCTGCACTACAACATGCCTCCGTTCGCCACCGGCGAAACGGGTCGCGTGGGCACGCCAAAGCGCCGCGAAATCGGTCACGGCCGTCTGGCCAAGCGTGCGTTGGTAGCCTGCCTGCCAGCGAAGGAAGAATTCCCCTACACCATGCGTGTGGTGTCGGAAATCACCGAGTCCAATGGCTCGTCTTCCATGGCTTCGGTCTGCGGCGGCTGCCTGTCGCTGATGGACGCTGGCGTGCCCATGAAAGCCCACGTGGCCGGTATCGCGATGGGCCTGATCAAGGAAGACAACCGCTTCGCGGTGTTGACCGACATCCTGGGTGACGAAGACCACCTCGGTGATATGGATTTCAAGGTTGCCGGTACCACCAATGGCATCACCGCACTGCAGATGGACATCAAGATCCAGGGCATCACCAAGGAAATCATGCAAGTCGCGTTGGCCCAGGCTAAGGAAGCCCGCATGCACATCCTGGGCAAGATGCAAGAGGCCATGTCTGAGGCCAAGACCGAAGTGTCCAACTTCGCCCCGCGCCTGTTCACGATGAAGATCAACCCCGAGAAGATCCGTGACGTAATTGGCAAGGGCGGCTCCGTGATCCGTGCGCTGACCGAAGAAACCGGCACGCAGATCAACATCGATGAAGACGGCACCATCACCATCGCCTCGGCTGATCCCGAGAAAGCGGAAATGGCCAAACGTCGCATCGAGCAAATCACCGCTGAAGTGGAAATCGGCAAGGTCTATGAAGGCCCGATCACCAAGATTCTGGACTTTGGCGCTTTGGTGAACCTGCTGCCTGGCAAGGATGGCCTGCTGCACATTAGCCAGATCGCCCATGAGCGTGTCGAGAAAGTCACGGACTACCTGTCGGAAGGCCAGATCGTCAAGGTCAAGGTGCTGGAGACAGACGAAAAGGGTCGTATCAAGTTGTCCATGAAGGCTTTGCTGGACCGTCCGGCCCAGAACGGCAATCAGGGTGGTGACCAGGCCTGATCGACTTTTGCTATGAATTCGGTAGCTACTCACGCATGTCCAGTGAGGGCTATCGCCTGAATAGAACATGAAAGTAATTGAAATTACCTCGTACGGCGCACCCGACGTTTTACGTCAGGGTGAGCGTCCTGCGCCTGTGGCGGGCGCGGGCGAGTTGCTGATTCGTGTGGCCGCCAGCGGCGTGAACCGCCCTGATGTGTTGCAGCGCACAGGCAACTACCCTGTGCCTCCCGGTGCTTCGGATATTCCGGGTCTGGAGGTGGCTGGCGTCATCGTTAGTGGCGATGCGCAGGCGATGGCTGATGCGGGTTTCAAGGTAGGTGATCGTGTTTGTGCCCTGGTGGCTGGCGGCGGTTACGCCGAGCTGTGTGTGGCGCCCGTCGCCCAATGCCTGCCTGTGCCCAAGGGCCTGAGCGATGTGGAGGCTTCTGCGTTGCCCGAGACTTTCTTCACTGTCTGGAGCAATGTGTTTGACCGGGCTCGCCTGCAAAAAGGTGAAACGCTGCTGATTCAGGGTGGTACCAGCGGCATTGGCGTGACCGCCATTGCCATTGCCAAAGCACTGGGCTCCACCGTGATTGCCACAGCCGGCAGTGACGAGAAGTGTGCGGCCTGTCTGGCTCTGGGCGCCGACCACGCCATAAATTACAAGACCCAAGATTTCGTGGAAGAGATCAAGCGCATCACCGATGGTGCGGGCGTCAATGTGATTCTCGACATGGTGGCGGGCGCTTATGTCGCCCGTGAAATTCAGTGCCTGGCTGAAGATGGTCGTCTGGTCATCATCGCCGTGCAGGGTGGTACCAAGAGCGAGATCAACGCCGGGCTGGTGTTGCGTCGCCGGCTCACGGTAACCGGCTCCACACTGCGCCCGCGTCCTGTTGCCTTCAAGGCGGCCATTGCACGGGCGTTGAAGGAACACGTCTGGCCGTTGCTGGAAAGCGGTGCGGTCAAGCCTGTCATTCACAGTGTTTTTGACGCGGTGGGAGACGCGTCAGGTAGTGGTGCTGAAGGCGTTAACCGCAGCGGCGCTGCTCAGGCCCACGCCCTGATGGAATCCAACCAGCACGTTGGCAAGATTGTTTTGACATGGGTTACAGCATGAAAAAGAAACTGATTGCAGGAAACTGGAAGATGAATGGCAGCCTGGCTGCCAACGAAGC
>JAKQJK010000137.1 GCA_029561195.1 Pseudomonadota bacterium | reverse complement strand
GGCCAAAGTGGCAATCAATATCAGCTGGGGCACGCTGGCCGGGCCGCACGATGGTAGCTCGATTCTGGAAGCCGCGATGGACCAGTTGATCCAGCTGCGCCAGGGACACCTGAAAATTGCCCTGCCCGCTGGCAACAGCTACCAGAGCCGTACACATGTCAACAAAACGCTATCAAAAGGGGAGCTGGTCACGCTTAACTGGCGAGTGCTACCCGCCGATTCGACACAAAGTTTCGTGGAAATCTGGTTGCCTGAAGGTGTGACCGGCATCGAGATCCAACTCACGCCACCGGGTCGCGCGCCACTACCCGCGCTCAAGTGGGGTGAATCGGGACTGTGGAAAGACGATGGCAAGCACCCCGTTTGCGCGCTGATCTACCCCAAGAAAGTGGCACTTGGCCGCAACGGCACCTGCGCCCTGATTGCCGTGGGAGCCACATTCAGTTTCGATGAGCGGGTAACTTCTGCACCTGCCGGGGTCTGGACCATTCAGATTGCCAACCGGACCCGTGACGCAAAAGCCAAACCCGTCACACTGGACGCTTATGTGGAACGCGACGATGAAGTGCTGGGCGCACACAACGGTGCGCAACAGTCCCACTTTGAAGATGACGATTACGACATGAGCGGAAACCCGGGGTCATTTGTGGACCATGCAGACAACCCGTCACCCATTCGTCGCAGTGGCAATTTCAACAGCATCTCTACCGGTACCCGAACGGTGACGGTCGGCGGTGTGCGCGCAAACGACGGTACTTGGGCACGCTATTCACCCCAGAGGCCCGAGCCTGACCCCAGGCGCCCGCAGCGCCCTGGCGTGAACAATGTGCCGGATGTGCGTGAAGCCAGCGACGACAACGATATCCTGGTGGGCAGACTGGCCGCCGGTACCCGCAGTGGTGCGGCCGTTCGACTGGTGGGCACCAGCGCTGCTTCACCCCAAAGGGCGCGCAAGCTTTTGAACGAGATGTAGGATTGCTATATTATTAATAGTGACTTACGTATGCCAGATGAGCGATAGAGGCCAATTTGGCATATATTTCCGCGCAATTTTGCGCTGCAGCAGGTTACCAGCGCGCAGGCAGTTTTTTCAGCAATGTGATGCGCTTGACGCCGAGTTTGACGTACTCACCTTTTTCAAGGTCTTTGAGCAGGCGGCTTACCATTTCCCGCGAAGCACCCACACGACTGGCCAGGTCCTGATGGGTCACTGGAAAAATCAGTACCGGCATGCCCGCCTTGGCCGGGCCGCCGTAACTCTCCAGTAGGGCAACCACACGCCCATACACATTGAGCAGAGCCATGCTTCGGGCGGATTCGGTCGCAGCACGGGCGCGTCGGATTACTTCGTTGATCAGCGTCATGGCGAAGTCGGGGGCTTCGGCCAAATAGGCCCGTACTTCGGCGCGATCAATCACAGCGCAGACACAGGGTTCCAGCGTAATGACGGAGGCAGACCGGGGCCCGCCATCAAGAGACATTTCTCCGAAATAGTCTCCAGCATCGATAGTGCCGTAGGTGAGCTCGCGGCCATCCACATCCGAGGAATAGGCCTTGACCCGACCCTGCACCAGCACAAACATCGTGTCACCGGGATCGTTCTCAGTAATGATGATGGTGTTTTTGCGGTAGTTGCGCAGCACGCCACGGCTGGCAAGCGCGCGCAGGCGCGGACTCAGCGCGGCGAGCTGCTTTTCCTGGGCGGCGGTGAAGAGGGGTGCAGGCATGGGCTGGCTCGGAATGAGCCAGACTCTAGCACGGGACGGCGGTTGATCAAGTAACAGGTTCAATGGACCGGGTCCAAACGTTGGCTAGAGGCCACGGGTGGCAAGACGGCGACCAGATTGACGAGACTGCGAACACCGCTGGCACCGGTTTTCGCGCACAGGCTGCGCACGTGGCTTCGAACGGTGGACACGGCAACATTCAGCTGCAAGGCAATTTCGGGCGTGGAATAGCCCAGGCACAAGATGCCCAGCACATGTTCCTCCGTTTTGGTGAGCTTGTGGCAGCGGCAAAACAGCGAAAGGGTAATGGGCTCGCACACGGCCGGTTTGGCGAAAAGCAGTATGGCTGTTGCCTGCGTGTATTCATATTCGGCCGGAGTGGGAATGGCCACCAGGGACACCATGGCTCCCTCACCCACGAGGTGCATCAGACTGCGTTTGCCATGTTGAACTTCGTCCAGTGCAGCGCGCATTTGCTTGCTACCCTCCGGGGTGCGGGCATATATGTGGTTTTCACGCTCACCCAGCACGCGACATCGGTTCAACTCGCAACGGGCAGAATGGTTGCACATCAATATTTGGGCATTGGCTCCCAGAACAACCATGCCAAAAGCAAGCTCGTTCATCAGCATGAAAAACATGTCTTGTGGCACATCCGGGGTGGCTGCCGGGAGGAGGGACAGATCACGCGGCGCGGGGAAGGTGGGATTGAGCAGGGAGTTCATGATGATTCAAGCCTGCATCAGGGAAGACTCAAGCGCCTCGTCCCACAGTTCGTGAAGTTGTCCGAGCCGCCTGCGCGCGTCGCCGAGCCGCCCGGCGATGGCGTCGAATTCGATGTTGCAGCAGATCGCGAGGGTTTCAACGGCGCCCACGACACTGGATACAGCTTGCAGTGAAGATGCTGCCCGTCCCAAGGCGTGGCCTTTGCTGTGCGCTATGGCAACTTCCATCTCAAACAGTCGTTGTCGCACCTCGCCGATGAAAATGCCTTGCATCTCATCAGGCAGTGCAAACTCGACATGTCGCACCGAGCCTGGGAAGAATGTGGCGTGCATGGCAGTTGACTCGAATGAATCGACTTGTCGATGTTTATTCATGGCATACCCCTTGTGCGTTGATCTGATGGGGTTAAGAATAAATCTCAAGGGTGGAATTGAGTCGTAATTTTCAGGCTGCGTTCCCGTGCGAAATTAACATCGACCCGGCTAGACTAGGCTTCCATGGAACCCGCACAAAGAATTCGAAATGCCGTTGCGACCGTGAGCGCTTTGAGAGAGTCGGCGACGAAAAATCCGGCACTGGGAACAGCAGTAACTGAAGTCAAACGCATTCAGTCACTGCGGTTTTCCGGTACCTACGCCGATCTTCTGCACGGGACCCAATACCGTGAGGCAGCGCGGTTTTTTCTGAAAGAGCTTTACAGCGAGGGCGACTACAGCGACCGGGATGCTCAGTTTTCGCGGATAGCCGGGGCCCTTCAACGCCTGCTGCCCCATCATGCAGTCGCTACGGCGGTAGCTTTGGCTGAATTGCACGTGTTGACCGAGCAGCTGGATCACGATATGGCAGTTGCCTGGCTGGGTATTGTGGGTTCGGCAGCGACGAAGACGCCTGCTGCCCACTACATCGCCGCTTGGCGGAACGTGGGAAGACGTGAAAGCAGGATGCTGCAACTTGACGGGGTGCTGGGTATTGGACGTGAGCTCCAGCGTTTGACCCGTACACCGGGTCTTCGACTGATGTTGAAAGTGATGCGGGGCCCGGCATCGGCTGCTGGTTTAGCTTCGCTTCAGCAGTTTCTGGAAACCGGCTTCGACACTTTTGCATCCATTTCCCGCCAATCAGGCGGAGTTAAAGGGTTTCTTGAACTGATCGAGCATCGTGAAACGGCTCTGATTAGTCAACTTTTTGATATGAATACGGAGAGTTGCGAAGCAGAATTGGCGCAGGTGCTGGGTGGCGCAACATGACTTCGCTTCCAGTGTGATTGAGAACTCATGACAACCAAACCCCAGCTACCTCCCGGCATCACTGTTTTTGAGCGGGGATGGTTGTCAGCCAACAATATTTTGTGTGTTGGCGAATCAGGTACGGCACTGGTTGATAGCGGATATCACATCCACTCACCCCAGACATTGACGTTGGTGGAGCAAAGTTTGAAAGGTCGGCCGCTGGACAAGCTCCTGAACACCCATTTGCACAGCGATCACTGCGGTGGAAATGCCGCTTTGCAACGCTGTTACCCGGCTTTGCGAACCTTTATTCCACCAGGACACGCCCGGTTCGTGAAGGACTGGGACCCATTGACGCTCACATATACACCCACTGGGCAGTTTTGCCCCCAGTTTTTGTTCGATGATCTGCTTGAACCCGATACCGAGGTGGTTCTAGGAAGCCAGAAATGGCAAATTCATGCAGCGCCAGGACACGATACACACTCAATACTGTTGTATGAGCCTCAATTCGGCACACTTATTTCAGCTGATTCGCTCTGGGAGAGAGGGTTTGGCGTTGTATTTCCCGAACTGGAGGGTTTCAGCGCCTTTGATGAAGTGGCTTCAACGCTGGATTTGATCGAGCGACTGGCTCCTTTGACCATCATTCCAGGTCATGGGAAGGTGTTTACCAACGTATCGGATTCGCTGACTATCGCCAGGCGACGGTTGGAAGGGTTTGTTCAAAGCCCGGAAAGACACGCACTACACGCCGCCAAGGCATTGATGAAATTCAAACTGCTGGAGGTACAGCGTGCAAACCTATCAGAGCTATTGGATTGGCTGAACAATGCAGACTACCTCGGCACATTACATGGCAATTATTTTCCGGATATCCCTCGACCGCAATGGCTTGAAAAACTCGCTAAAGATCTCGTGCGATCAGGTGCAGCTGTATTTGAGCACGACTATCTGGTGAATGCATAGACTTCTATTGGCAGTTGGAAGTTCAGAAAATGAAAAAGCCCCTGAACCAAACGGGTCAGGGGCTTTAATCATCATTGTGTTTCCACAAAAAAAAAACGCCCAGTCAAATGACTGGGCGTTTCTCGCTTTAATAGCCTGACAATGTCCTACTTTCACACGGGAATCCGCACTATCATCGGCGCTGAAGCGTTTCACTGTCCTGTTCGGGATGGGAAGGAGTGGTACCACTTCGCTATGGTCGTCAGGCATAACTTTTTGTCACCAAGACACAAGGTCTTGACAACCAATTTATAGAGCTAATCAGCTTCATCGAATTAACGAACCTGCAGGTTATTGCTAACTTGCTGGATTTTTGAATGCGTCAACTTGGCATAACTTCCTTGATACTGCTTTCACAGATCAAAGTTATAGGGTCAAGCCGCACGAGCAATTAGTATCAGTTAGCTTAACGCATTACTGCGCTTCCACACCTGACCTATCAACGTCCTGGTCTTGAACGACTCTTTAGGGGGCTCAAGGCCCCGGCAGATCTCATCTTGA
>JAKQJK010000136.1 GCA_029561195.1 Pseudomonadota bacterium | reverse complement strand
TGTTGCGCACCATGGAGACGATCCACACCCTGAATGCGGATGCGGCTGGTACCGTGGCCTTCAATTCTGGCGCCCATTTTGATCAGCATCTCTGCCAGATCGGGAATCTCGGGCTCCTGCGCAGCATTCTCCAGAATGGTTTCGCCTTCAGCCAATGTGGCGGCCATCAGAAAATTCTCGGTGCCCGTCACTGTCACCATGTCGGTTGTAATGCGTGCGCCCCTTAGGCGACTCCAGCCTTTGGGCAGGCTGGCGTACATATAGCCATGCTCCACTGAAATTTCGGCGCCCATCGCCGCCAGGCCCTTGATGTGCTGATCCACAGGCCGCGAACCGATAGCGCAACCGCCAGGCAGGGACACCTTGGCCTTACCAAATCGGGCCAGCAAGGGCCCCAATGCCAGCACCGAAGCACGCATGGTTTTGACCAGTTCATACGGTGCTTCGGGTTTGATCGGGTCAGCCGCGTGGAACGACATGCCGCCACGTTCGCCGTGCGTTTCGGTCTTCACACCCATGTTGTCGAGCAGGCGGCGCATGGTGGCCACGTCCTGCAGGCGTGGCACGTTCAGCAAATGAACAGGTTCACTGGTGAGCAACGTGGCGCACATTTCCGGCAGCGCCGCGTTCTTGGCACCTGAAATTTGAACTTCGCCAGACAACTGGCGACCACCCCGAATCAACAACTTATCCATATGTTCTCTTTATGCCGTTCAATGAAAGCGACTAGTTTTCACGAGATGCCCATTCGGCGGGTGTGAAGGTTTTCATGGACAGGGCATGCACCTCGTCCGTATGCATTTTCGCACCGAGCGTAGCGTAAACACGCTGGTGTCGGGCAATCGGGCGCCTACCTTCAAACTCTGCTGAAACAATGGTGGCGTACCAATGTCTACCGTCACCTTCCAGTTCACAATATTGGCAGTTCAAGCCCGTCTGGATGATGGATTTCAGTTCGTCGGCTGTCATAAAAATTTCTTACCGGTTAATTAACCGCGGATTTTGTAGCCTGTGCGGAGCAGGTATATGGCGATCCCGCTCACTGTGGTCAGTACAAAACCTACAACGCCCAGACTCAACCATGGTGATACGTCACTAGCGCCGAAAAATCCGTAGCGAAACCCGTCAATCATGTAGAAAAAAGGATTGAGATGACTTACACCCTGCCAGAACGCTGGCAGTGAATGGATGGAATAAAAAACGCCGCTGAGGAACGTCATGGGCATGACGACAAAATTCTGGAATGCTGCAAGTTGGTCAAATTTTTCAGCCCAAAGGCCGGCGATCAGGCCCAATGTGCCCATCAAAGCTGCTCCCATAACAGCAAATACCAGAATCCACAACGGCGCAACAAAACTGATGTCTGTGAACAGCGCGGATACAGCAAACACACCGATACCAACAACCAGGCCGCGAATAATGGAAGCGCCGACATAGGCGACAAACCAGTTCATATAGGATAAGGGAGTGAGAAGCAAAAACACCAGATTGCCCATCACCTTGCTCATGATCAATGAAGACGAGCTGTTGGCAAATGCATTTTGCAGCAAGCTCATCATGGCGAGTCCTGGCACCAGAAATGCGGTGTAACTCACGGTGTCATAAACCTTGACGTGTGACTCCAGCGCATGCCCGAAAATTAGCAGGTAGAGCATGGCAGTCAATACCGGGCCTGCCACCGTCTGAAAAGCCACTTTCCAGAAACGTAAAACTTCCTTGTACAACAGGGTTTGCCAGCCGTTCATGATGGTTGGACCTCCAATGCGGCCACCGACTGATGTCCTTTGTTCATCACGTCCAGAAATACATCCTCAAGGTCAGCCTTGCGGATCTCGACATCATGCGCAACCAGACCCGCTTCCCGCACAGCTGCCAGGTACTGCTCGATCGCCAGCGCATCGTTGGCAGGAAACTGCACGATTCTCCCCGTAATACGTGCCTTGTCGGCCAGTACTTTGGGAAGTTCGCTATCAACTTTGAATCGAAGCACATTGCTGGAAGCAGCCTTCAGCAATTCACTGGTATGGTCAAGCGCCACAATTCGGCCCGACTTGAGCATGGCAATACGGCCGCACAGGGCTTCAGCCTCCTCCAGGTAATGCGTGGTCAGCAGGACCGTGTGGCCTTGTTTGTTGAGCTTTGCAATAAATTGCCACAGCGTCTGGCGTAACTCGACGTCAACGCCAGCAGTAGGTTCGTCCAGCACGATCACTGGCGGCTTATGGACCAGCGCCTGGGCAACTAATACCCGTCGTTTCATACCACCCGACAGCTGCCGCATATTGGCATCGGCTTTGTCCGCAAGACCCAGGCTTTCGAGCAACTCATCTATCCAAGCGTCATTGTTCTTCACACCAAAGTAGCCTGACTGGATGCGCAGGGCTTCACGGACATTGAAGAAAGGATCGAACACCAGCTCTTGCGGGACTACACCCAGACTACGACGGGCCTGCGCGTAATCAGCCTGGACGTCATAGCCAAGCACACGTACGTGACCAGCATTGGCACGGGTGAGGCCAGCCAAAATACTGATCATGGTGGTCTTGCCAGCCCCGTTAGGACCCAAAAGACCGAAAAACTCACCCTCCTCAATGTCCAGACTCACGCGATCAAGCGCCAGAAAGGTAGCGCCTTTTGGGCCGCGAGGTGAGGGATAGGCTTTGGAGACAGACTGGAATGAGATAGCGGGCATGAGAGCCTGCTATTTTAAGCTGACGGCAGTCAAACGGCCGGGAGCAATTCGCCAATACCGTATAAACCGGCCAGATCGCGCAACCGCACGGGCATCGCGCTGATCGACAGACTTCGGCCATGTCCGAGACATTCCCGACGCAACTCCAGCAATACGGCCAGCGCAGAAGAATCAAAACGCTGCAATCCTGCTCCATCCACCACAACGGCGGAACCAGATTGCGAATTCAGCCCCTGAACCAACATCTGCAGGCACGCATTGGCCTGCAGATGCGTCAGCTCGGAGGGCAAAACAAGCATCAGGAAACCTTTTTTGCGTTGGCCTTGTTGCGCTCGGTCAAAGCCGCAATCAAGCCATCGAGACCTTTGGCGTTGATCTCTTGTGCAAATTGGCTACGGTAAGTTTCGACCAGCCAGACACCCAGCACGTTCAGGTTGTAGATCTTCCAGCCCGCGCCTTGCCCAGGTGTTTTCTCCAGCCGGTAATCCAGCTGTATGGGCTCGCCACGGCCTTTGATCTCCGTCTTGACAACGACTTCCTTGTCTTCAGGTGCCGCTCTCAAAGGTTTGACAGAAATGGTCTGATCGTTCACTTGCGCCAGCGCACCGGCATAGGTACGCACAAGCAGAATCTTGAATTCTTCCTGTAGCCGTTTTTTCTGGTCAGGCGTTGCCTGCCGCCAGCCGGGGCCGACTGCCGATGAAGTCATGCGTTCAAAATTGACGTTTGGCATGATTTTGGTTTCGACCAGAGTCACCACCTTGGCGGTGTCTCCTGTCTGAATGCTCTTGTCGGCCTTGATGGACTCCAGCACGTCTGTTGACAGGCGTTTGACAAGCGCCTCGGGTGCCTCGTCTCCAGTCTGCGCCATACAGGCGCCTGCGAATACGAGGCCAGTCAACAAACTGGTGCCTAGTTTTCCGAAAAATCGACGTTTCATGTATGTAACCCCAGTAAGCGGATCAATCCGCAGTTCCATAACGCGCCAAGGCCTGGTGACGCTGACCATCCATTTACTTTGGCCCTATTCATCAACCGGTTCCTCTTTGGACTCGCGCTCGAGCCCATCAAAAACCTGGCTCTCACGACGCTGCAAAAACACATCGCGCGCAAACGTGTATTTATCCAGTGCTGCTTCATCCAGCACGTCTCCAGCACGCAACAGATTGGCGCGCAATTCCAGTGCGCGCAGGACATACAAGGCCCCGCGAACCGTGCCATCGTTCAATTGACCAACCAGATCTGCCTGTGATTCCACACCAAAGGCCAGCGAATCTCGCAACGTAGATGGCCCGTAAATGGGCAACACAAAATACGGACCCGTTGGCACACCCCAGCGCCCCAGTGTTTGACCAAAATCTTCTCTGTAACGTTCAAGATGGATCTCACTGGCTAGATCCAGCACGCCGCCAAAACCGAGGAAAAAATTGACATTGAAGCGCACGAGACTGACGGCAGCTACCTCACCCTTCAGCTGCAACGCACCATTCAAGGCCGTCCACAGTTGTGTCAAGTTGCCAAAGAAATTACTCAGACCTGTGCGAACCACGGCAGGCGTTACGGTTTTGTAGGCCGTTGCGGCGGGCTTCAAAACAGCACCATCTACCGCCTCGTTGAATTTGGTCATGTCTCGGTTGTAGGGCTCCCAAGGATCCTTGGGGTTCGCGTTGGGACCTGTGGCGCAGCCCGTCAATAGGGCAATGCCCAGAATGCCCGTCAGCAGGCGGGCACGTTCAGCTACTTTTTTTATAGCGAATTGCCACCCGATAACCCTATTCACTTTTTGACTCCGTTCGCTGGCGCACTACCACCATCTGCCGCCTTGTTAAACAAGAACTGACTGATCAGATTCTCCAGCACGACCGCTGACTGGGTAGTACCTATCGTGTCGTCGGCAACCAGCGTCTTGTCATCCGAGCCAGCTTCAATGCCGATGTACTGCTCACCCAGCAATCCGCTGGTCAAAATCTTCAGTGAACTGTCTTTGGGAAAAGAATACTGCTTCTCCAGCATCAATGCCACTTTGGCCTGGAAGGACTTGTCGTCAAACGTGATGGATTCCACACGACCGACGACGACACCACCACTGCGAACGGCGGCTTTGGGTTTAAGTCCGCCGACATTGTCAAATTTCGCAGTGACCCGATAAGTAGACTGAAAACTCAAGGACAGCAGATTGGCCGACTGTAGCGCCAGAAACAAGATGGCAGCGGCCCCAGTCAGGACAAACAGCCCCACCCAGACATCGTTTTTTGAGCGTTGCATACCACTCTCCTAAATCGTAAACATCATGGCAGTCAGGATGAAATCCAGACCAAGAACCGACAACGAAGCCACCACCACGGTTCGGGTAGTGGCACTGGCCACGCCCTCCGGCGTGGGTTGCGCATCAAACCCCTGAAGCAGGGCAATAAAGGTCACCGTAAATCCAAAAACAATGCTCTTGAGAATCCCGTTGCCTACGTCTTTCCAAACATCCACGCCTGCCTGAATCTGGCTCCAGAACGAGCCACCGTCGACACCAATCATGAGCACACCCACCACCCAGCCACCGATGATGCCAGTTGCACTGAATACAGCGGCCAGCAGGGGCATGGTGATGACACCAGCCCAAAACCGTGGCGCCAGAATCCGCTGCACTGGATCGACCGCCATCATCTCCATGACGCTGATTTGCTCACCCGCTTTCATCAGCCCGATTTCGGCTGTTAGCGAAGTCCCGGCCCGACCGGCAAATAGCAGTGCAGTAACAACGGGTCCCAGTTCCCTGACCAGGGTAAGCGTTACCAAAAGACCCAACGCCGAAGATGACCCATATCGTTGCAGTGTGTAGTAGCCCTGCAGACCAAATACAAAGCCGACAAATAAACCCGACACCGCAATGATGGCCAGCGAGTAGTTACCCAGAAAGTGAATCTGATCCCGCACCAGACCAAAGCGCCTGAATGTTGGCACCATCATGGCAATCAGTTTGAAGAACAAACGTGCCCCGTGGCCCAGGTCAGCCAGTTTGCTGCGCGCTGCAAAACCAACATCTGAGGGCTTGTACCAACTCACTGTGCTACTCCGGAAGACTTATGGTTCGATTGCAGTCCCATACTGAAATCTTCCTGAACCGTAGGACCAGGATAGTGAAAGCGGACGGGGCCATCCGACAACGCATGGACATATTGATAAACCAGTGGATCGGTGCTGGTACGCACTTCTTCGGGAGTGCCTTGCGCTGCAATTTTCCCATTTGCCAGAATGATCACGTGGTCAGCAATGCTGAAGGTTTGCTCCAACTCGTGTGACACGAAAATACTGGTCAATCCCATGGCGTCATTGAGCTCACGAATCAAACGTGCCGCAGTGCCCAGCGAAATGGGGTCGAGCCCGGAAAAGGGTTCGTCATACATCACCAATTCCGGGTCCAATGCAATGGCGCGCGCCAAAGCGATGCGCCGAGCCATGCCGCCAGACACCTCACTGGGCATCAGGTCACGCGCACCACGCAAACCCACTGCATTAAGCTTCATCAGCACAATGTCGCGGATCAATGCGTCAGGCAAGTCCGTGTGCTCCCGTAACGGAAAAGCAACATTCTCAAAAACACTCAGGTCGGCAAATAGCGCTCCAAACTGGAACAGCATGCCCATGCGACGACGTGCCGCATACAGCTCGGTTTGCCCCATGACGGTCACATCACCGCCATCAAATAACAGTTGTCCTGATTGCGCCCGATTTTGGCCCCCAATCAGGCGAAGAATGGTTGTCTTCCCCCCCCCGGATGCCCCCATCAAGGCCGTGACCTTGCCGCGCGGGACTGACAGCGAAATGTCGTCAAGAATGACGCGGTCGCCATAACCGAAGGTCAGGTTGCGCAATTCAACAAGGGCAGAAGGAGGAGTCAAGACCATAAAAAGCAAAAAGCCGGGTGTTGTCCGGCTATTGCATGATAAGGGATTCCCCTAGGAGGACTCCCAAATAGATAGATTCGTTACAGCTGCTTACCTTGGCAAGTCGCTGAACCCCATCAGGAATTCATCCACCGCACGGGCGGCCTGCCGACCTTCGCGGATCGCCCACACCACGAGGCTTTGGCCCCGGCGAACGTCACCCGCTGCAAATACCTTGGGCACATTAGTGGCGTACCCACCCGTGAAGTCAGTGCTTGCTTTGGCATTGCCACGCGCATCCTTTTCGACACCAAAGGCTTCCAGCACCGTGGCAACCGGATTCACAAAACCCATGGCCAGCAGCACGAGGTCAGCCTTGTAGGTTTTTTCGGTACCGGCCACTTCGACCATCTTGCCGTCCTTCAACTCGATCTGCACGGTCTTGAGGCCGGTAACTTTGCCCTTTTCGCCCAGGAATTCCTTCGTAGAGATGGCAAATGCGCGCTCGCAGCCTTCGTCATGGCTCGAGCTGGTGCGCAGCTTGATGGGCCAGTAGGGCCAGGTCATCGGGCGGTTTTCTTCCACTGGCGGCTGGGGCATCACCTCGAACTGGGTCACGCTGACCGCACCGTGGCGGTTGCTGGTGCCCACGCAGTCAGAACCGGTGTCGCCGCCTCCAATGACGATGACGTTTTTGCCATCGGCACGGAGTTGGCTCTTGAGCTTGTCACCCGCGTTGACCTTGTTTTGCTGTGGCAGGAATTCCATGGCGAAGTGGATGCCGTCCAGATCGCGACCCGGCACGGGCAGGTCGCGTGACTGCTCGGAACCACCAGTCAGCACCACGGCATCGAAGTCTTTTTGCAGTTGCGCGGGGGTAATCGTTTCCTTGGACCAGTTGGTCACCTTGGAGCCTTTTGGGAGCTCACCCACCATCACACCGGTGCGAAAGACCACGCCTTCTTTTTCCATCTGCGCCACCCGCAGGTCGATGTGGGTCTTCTCCATCTTGAAGTCGGGAATGCCGTAGCGCAGCAAACCGCCCACGCGGTCATTCTTTTCGAACAGGGTGACATCATGGCCAGCCCGTGCGAGCTGCTGAGAAGCCGCCAAGCCCGCCGGGCCGGAACCAACCACAGCAACCTTCTTGCCCGTCTTGTGTTTGGGCGGGCGCGGTTGTACCCAGCCCTCATGCCAGGCACGGTCGATGATGGCGTGTTCAATGCTTTTGATGCCCACCGCATCGTCGTTCACATTGAGAGTACATGCGGCTTCGCAGGGTGCGGGGCAGATACGCCCCGTGAACTCGGGGAAATTATTGGTGCTGTGCAGCACATCAATCGCGTTCTTCCAGTCACCCTGATAAACCAGATCGTTGAAGTCCGGAATAATGTTGTTCACCGGGCAACCATTGTTGCAAAACGGTGTGCCGCAGTCCATACAACGCGCAGCCTGCTTATTCGCCTGGGCATCGTCCAGCCCCACCACGAATTCCTTGTAATTTTTGAGGCGCTCGGCCACGGGCTTGTAGCCTTCTTCGATACGCTCAAATTCCATGAAGCCTGTCATCTTGCCCATGATTTATTCCTTGAATAGCTTGTGTGTTCAGACGAGTCAGGTCAACTTATTTGGCAGGGGCTGCTACTTTTTTTGCGGCTAACTGCGCAGGTTTTACCTGGGCAGAACCCTGCTTTTCTTCATTTTTTGCAGCGACAGGCAGCTTGCGGGCTGCCATCTCACCCAATGCACGCTTGTATTCGTTGGGGAATACCTTGACGAACTTGCCACGCGACTCGGCCCAAGTGTCCAACAGCTCACGCGCGCGCTTGCTGCCGGTCCAGCGGTTGTGGTCTTCCAGCAGTTTCTTCAGCTGCGCTTCATCTGACAGGCCACCATGCCAGATGGCCTTTTTCAGGGATTCCTCCTGCTCAGAGGTCGTCAACACCTTATCCAGCGAAACCATGGCGGTGTTGCAGCGTTTGGCGAACTGACCGTCTTCGTCGTACACATAGGCGATGCCACCGCTCATACCCGCGGCGAAGTTGCGTCCGGTCTTGCCCAGTACGGCAACCGTGCCACCTGTCATGTACTCGCAACCGTGGTCACCCGTGCCTTCGACCACGGTGGTGGCACCCGACAGGCGTACAGCGAAGCGCTCGCCCGCAACGCCGCTGAAGAACGACTCGCCGCTGGTGGCGCCATACATCACGGTGTTGCCCACTATGGTGTTGCGAATGGCATCGCCACGGAAGTCGATGCTGGGTCGCACCACGATACGGCCACCGCTCAAGCCTTTGCCGGTGTAGTCATTTGCGTCACCAATCAGGTACAGCGTGATGCCTTTGGCCAGGAATGCGCCAAACGACTGGCCACCCGTGCCTTCGAGCTGGATGCGGATGGTGTCATCGGGCAGCCCTTCAGGCCGCGCCTTGGTCAACGCACCGGACAACATCGCGCCGAGCGAACGGTTCACGTTGCGGGCCACTTCCATGAACTGAACCCGTTCGCCGCGCTCGATGGCGGGGCGTGACTTTTCAATCAGCACGTTGTCCAGCGACTTAGCCAGACCGTGGTCCTGGCTCTCGATATGGAACCGCGACACATCGGCAGGGACATTCGGCTGTGCAAACAGGCGGCCAAAGTCGAGGCCCTGTGCCTTCCAGTGAGCCACGCCCTTGCGGGTGTCTAGCAGGTCGGCACGGCCAATCAGGTCGTCAAACTTGCGGATGCCCAACTGGGCCATGATCTGACGCACCTCTTCTGCAATGAAGAAGAAATAGTTCACGACGTGTTCAGGCTTACCGCTGAATTTCTTGCGCAGCAGCGGGTCTTGCGTGGCAACGCCTACCGGGCAGGTGTTCAGGTGGCACTTGCGCATCATGATGCAGCCCTCGACCACCAGCGGCGCGGTGGCAAAGCCGAACTCATCCGCACCCAGCAGGGCACCGATGGCGACGTCGCGACCCGTCTTCATCTGCCCGTCTGCCTGCACGCGAATGCGGCTGCGCAGGCGGTTGAGCACAAGAGTCTGCTGCGTCTCGGCCAGACCAATTTCCCACGGGCTGCCCGCATGCTTGATAGACGACCATGGCGATGCCCCTGTGCCGCCGTCATGGCCCGCGATCACCACATGGTCGCTCTTGCATTTGGCCACCCCAGCGGCAATGGTGCCCACACCAATTTCAGACACCAGCTTCACGCTGATGCTCGAATGTGGAGACACATTTTTCAGGTCGTGAATCAGTTGCGCCAGATCCTCAATAGAGTAAATGTCGTGGTGCGGGGGCGGAGAAATCAGGCCCACGCCCGGCACGCTGTGACGCAGCTTGCCAATGTAATCCGACACCTTGCCGCCGGGCAGTTGACCTCCCTCACCGGGCTTGGCGCCCTGGGCCATCTTGATCTGGATCTGATCGGCGCTGCTCAAATATTCCGCCGTCACACCAAAGCGGCCCGATGCCACCTGTTTGATGCGTGAACGCAGCGAATCGCCATCCTGCAGCGGGATGTCCACCGCCACCACGTCATGGCCAATGATGTCGGCCATTGTCTGGCCCTGTTTAATCGGGATGCCTTTCAACTCCTGGCGATAACGCGCGGGGTCTTCTCCACCCTCGCCTGTGTTGCTCTTGCCGCCCATGCGGTTCATGGCAATAGCAAGTGTGGCGTGGGCTTCGGTGCTGATAGAGCCAAGAGACATGGCGCCGGTCGCAAAGCGCTTGACGATCTCTTTGGCCGACTCCACTTCGTCCACGGGAATCGCCTTGGCCGGATCAATCTTGAATTCGAACAGTCCGCGCAACGTCATGTGACGGCGGCTCTGGTCGTTGATGAGCTGGGCGTATTCCTTGTAGGTGTTCCAGTTGTTGGCGCGGGTGCTGTGCTGCAGCTTGGCAATCACATCCGGCGTCCACATGTGCTCTTCACCACGCACTCGCCAGGCGTATTCACCGCCCGTATCCAGCATATTGGCCAGCACGGGATCGTCTCCAAAAGCCGCTTTGTGCATGCGGATGGCTTCTTCTGCGATGTCGAACACGCCGATACCTTCCACACGGCTCGGCGTGCGCGTGAAGTACTTGTCAATGGTGTCACTGTTCAGGCCAATGGCCTCGAACAGCTGTGCACCGCAGTAGCTCATGTAGGTGCTCACACCCATCTTTGACATGATCTTGGACAAACCCTTGCCTACGGCCTTGACATAGTTGTAGACCGCCTTGTCGGCACTCAGGTCGCCCGGCAGATCCTTGTGGATGCTGGCCAGTGTTTCCATCGCTAGATAGGGGTGAACAGCCTCTGCACCGTAGCCAGCCAGCACGCCGAAGTGATGCACCTCGCGCGCTGTACCGGTCTCGACCACGAGACCCGCCGTGGTGCGCAAGCCCTCACGCACCAGGTGCTGGTGAATGGCCGAGAGCGCCAGCAGCGCGGGGATGGCCACCTGGGTGGGGCTCAAGGCCCGGTCGCTGATGATGAGAATGTTTTTGCCGCCCTTGATGGCATCAACCGACTCGGCACATAGCGAGGCCAGTTTGGCCTCCACGCCCTCATGGCCCCAGGCCAGCGGGTAGGTGATGTCCAACGTGTAGCTGCGGAACTTGCCCTGCGTGTATTTTTCAATATCGCGCAGCTTGGCCATGTCGGCAAAGTCGAGGATCGGCTGTGCTACTTCCAGCCGCATGGGCGGGTTGACCTGGTTGATGTCCAGCAGATTGGGCTTGGGGCCAATGAAGGACACCAGGCTCATCACAATCGCTTCGCGGATCGGGTCAATCGGCGGGTTGGTCACCTGCGCGAACAGCTGCTTGAAGTAGTTGTACAACGGCTTGTTTTTGTCGCTCAAGACGGCCAGCGGGCTGTCGTTGCCCATGGAGCCAATGCCCTCTTCGCCGTTGGTAGCCATGGGCGCCATCAGGAACTTGATGTCTTCCTGGGTGTAGCCAAAGGCCTGCTGGCGGTCGAGGAGCGTTACCGTGCTCTCGCTGGCAGAAGCGGGCTCACCGCCGCTACCACCGCCCACCACGTCGTCCAGGCGAATGCGCAAGTTCTCGATCCACTGGGTGTACGGCTTGCTGTTGGCCAGCGTAGCCTTCAGTTCTTCGTCGTCAATCATGCGGCCCTGTTCCAAGTCGATCAAGAACATCTTTCCGGGCTGCAGGCGCCACTTGCGCACGATCTTGTTCTCGGGTACCGGCAACACACCGGACTCGGACGCCATGATGACGAGGTCGTCGTCGGTGATGCAATAACGCGATGGACGCAAGCCGTTGCGGTCCAAAGTGGCACCAATCTGACGACCATCGGTGAATACGATGGAAGCGGGCCCGTCCCATGGCTCCATCATGGCTGCGTGATACTCGTAGAAAGCCTTGCGGCGCTGGTCCATGTTGGTGTGCTGTTCCCAGGGTTCGGGGATCATCATCATCACCGCCTGGCTGATTGGGTAACCCGACATCGTCAGCAATTCCAGGCAGTTGTCGAACGTGGCCGTGTCGGACTGGCTGGCAAAGCTGATGGGATAGAGCTTTTGCAGGTCTGCACCCAGCACAGGTGACGACATCACGCCTTCACGCGCCTTCATCCAGTTGTAGTTGCCCTTGACGGTGTTGATCTCGCCGTTGTGCGCCACATAGCGGTACGGGTGTGCCAGCGGCCACTCCGGGAAGGTATTGGTAGAAAAGCGCTGGTGCACCAGACCCAGGGCCGACACGCAGCGCACGTCTTCCAGGTCCTTGAAGTACACGCCGACCTGATCAGCCAACAACAGACCCTTGTAGACCACGGTACGGCTGCTCATGCTAGGCACGTAATATTCTTTGCTGTGCTTGAGCCTGAGCGCCTGGATGTGCGCGCTGGCGGTCTTGCGGATGACGTAGAGCTTGCGCTCCAGTGCGTCCTGCACGATCACGTCGTTGCCTCGACCTATAAACACCTGCCGCAACACCGGTTCCTTTGCACGCACGGTGGGCGACATAGGCATGTCGCGGTTCACCGGCACATCACGCCAGCCCAGCAGCACCTGACCCTCGGCCTTGATGGCGCGCTCCATCTCCTGCTCACAGGCAAGACGCGAAGCATGTTCCTTGGGCAGGAAGATCATGCCCACGCCGTATTCACCGGGCGGAGGCAACGTCACGCCCTGGGCCGACATCTCTTCACGGTACAGCGCATCCGGCAACTGAATCAAAATGCCCGCGCCGTCACCCATGAGCTTGTCGGCACCTACTGCACCCCGGTGGTCAAGATTCTCAAGAATCTTCAGCGCGTTCTT
>JAKQJK010000342.1 GCA_029561195.1 Pseudomonadota bacterium | reverse complement strand
TGGAATGGAAAGAGACGGAGGCCAAGGCGCGGGCCTTGTTGCGGGCATCCGAACTGGTCGAAGAAGGGTTGGAGTGAACACCATGGCAAATCCATCCAGCTCAAAAATGCGGTTGTTAATGATCGACAACTACGACAGCTTCACTTACAACATCGTCCAGTACTTTGGCGAGCTTGGCGCCGAGGTCGAAGTGTTCCGCAACGACGAAATCACCGTGGAAGACATTGCGGCACGTAAGCCGGATCGGCTGGTGGTATCGCCCGGGCCGTGCTCCCCGGCCGAAGCGGGTATATCGGTTGCGGCCATTCAGCACTTCATGGGCAAGCTGCCGATTCTGGGCGTGTGTCTGGGGCACCAGGCCATTGGCGCCGCGCTGGGAGGCAAGATTATTCGGGCGAAAGAACTGATGCATGGCAAAACCAGTGTCATCACGACGACGCAGGAAGGTGTCTTTGCCGGTCTGCCCGGGAAATTCACGGTCAATCGTTATCACTCGCTGGCGATTGAACGCGCCAGCTGCCCGGTTGATCTGGCAGTGACCGCGTGGACCGATGATGGCGAAATCATGGGCGTGCGCCACAAGGCCCTGCCGCAAGCCGTGCGCATGGAGGGCGTGCAGTTTCACCCAGAATCGATCCTGACCGAGCACGGGCACGCCATGCTGAAAAACTTTCTGCAGTAAGTGCTATTTATTTTCTAGCTACTCATGCATGTATCTAGAGGACTGGAGGCCAATATGAATCCTGTAATTGACTTGCGTAGCGATACCGTTACCCAGCCCACCCCTGCCATGCGGGAGGCTATGATGACGGCGCCGCTGGGTGACGACGTGTTTGGCGGCGACCCCAGTGTCAACGCCCTGCAGGACAGGCTGGCGGCGATGCTAGGTTTTGAAGCCGCGCTGTTTGTACCCACCGGGACACAGAGCAACTTTTGCGGCATCCTGAGTCATTGCCAGCGGGGCGACGAATACATCGTGGGCCAGTTCGCCCACTGTTATCGCTGGGAGGGTGGCGGCGCTGCGGTGTTTGGCAGTGTGCAGCCGCAGCCACTGGAGCACCAGTCGAATGGCACGTTGCTGCTCTCGGACATTGAGGCTGCGATCAAACCCGACGACGCGCACTTTGCGCGCACCCGTATGCTGGCGTTGGAAAACACGCTGGGCGGCAAGCTGCTGCCGTTTGACTATGTGCAGCAAGCGACGAGTCTTGCCAAGAGCAGAGGGTTGATGCGGCATCTGGATGGCGCGCGGCTGTTCAACGCCGCTGTGGCGCAGGCTGCTCAGGCCGCTGACCAAAAGGCGGCCCCGACCGCACAGGCCGCGATTGCCGAGGCCCGTCGCATCGCCCGGTGTTTCGACAGCGTTTCCGTTTGCCTGAGCAAAGGCTTGGGCGCGCCGGTGGGCTCGGTGTTGTGCGGCAGCCGGGAGTTCATCGCCCGCGCGCA
The DNA here is from genome assembly GCA_029561195.1 of Pseudomonadota bacterium. GTDB lineage: Bacteria > Pseudomonadota > Gammaproteobacteria > Burkholderiales > Burkholderiaceae_C > Egaibacter. Next base: position 4,475 of record JAKQJK010000342.1, on the reverse strand, counting down.
CCGCATCCGCAAAATGGCCGGTGGCGGCATGCGTCAGGCTGGCGTGCTGGCGGCTGCCGGGACCTATGCGCTCAATCATCACGTGGCGCGGTTGGCCGATGACCACGCGCTGGCGCAGCGGCTGGCCAGCGGCCTACAGGGCGTTGAAGGCCTGCAGGTGGAGCCGCCTCACACCAATATTGTGTTTGTCGATCTAGTGGGTGCCGCCAAGGCGCGCTCGGCCGATTTGATGCCTTACCTGAAAGCGCACGGCATCCTGGCCACCGGCCTGTACCGCTTGCGGTTTGTGACGCATCTGGATGTGGATGCTGTGGGGGTGGACCGGGCCATTTCCGTCATTCGCGAATTCTTCTCGGCCTGACGATTCAATTTCTCAAGGAGCGAACCCATGTTCATCGGGATTGACCACATAGGTTTGTTTATTGCCGCGGGCCTGCTGCTCAACCTGACACCTGGGCCGGATGTGCTCTACATCATCACCAGTGGAGTCAGGGCGGGCTGGCGCGCGGGCGCGGTGGCCGCTTTAGGCATCACGGCGGGCTGTTTTGTGCACATCGCGGCAGCAGCGCTGGGGGTGAGTGCGCTGGTTGCCGCGTCTGCTACGGCGTTCTCGGTGCTGAAATGGCTGGGTGCGGCGTACCTGGTCTATGTGGGCTGGTCAATGCTGGGTGTCCGACGGAAGAAACCAGGCTCTTTAGAATCTGGGGATGGATCGAGAGCTGCTATTAAGTGTATAGCTGATGACGCAATATTGACGGGGGGTAAAGGCCAAAATGACCTTATAAAAGTGTTCATGAAAGGCTTCTGGACCAATGTTCTGAACCCGAAAGTGGCGTTGTTCTTTTTGGCTTTCCTGCCGCAATTCATTTCACCCGCTGCGGAGCATAAAACGGTCACGTTCCTCGTGCTGGGCCTGCTGTTCAACTTCAATGGCTTGTGGGTCAACTTTGGCTACGCGGTGCTGGGTGCTTTCATCTCGCAACGTCTGGGGGTCATGCAGCGCGGCATGCAATGGCTGGAGCGCGTTGCCGGCCTCCTGTTCATTGGCTTTGGGTTGAAACTGGCCCTATCTGACAATCCTGTCCACTAAAAGAAATTTTCTGGAGACTCTTCATCATGCCCAACACCAACAAGATCAGCCCTCAGGAAGCGCTGCTTCGCACCATCGAACACCGCGAGATTTTTCACGACGAAATGCTGCATATCGTGCGCCTCATCATGAGCGGCGAGTTGTCACCCGTGATGATGGCTGCTCTGATCACCGGCCTGCGCGTCAAGAAGGAAACCATTGGGGAAATCACCGCCGCCGCGCAGGTGATGCGCGAGTTCTCCACCAAGGTGCATGTGGCAGACAAAACCCATCTGGTAGACATTGTGGGCACGGGTGGCGATGGGTCACACACCTTCAATATTTCGACTTGTTCGATGTTCGTGGCTGCCGCAGCCGGCGCCAAGGTCAGCAAACATGGTGGACGCAGCGTCAGCAGCAAGAGTGGCAGCGCGGATGTGATGGAGTCGCTGGGCGTCAACATCAACCTGTCACCCGAGCGGATTGCGCAATGCATTGCCGACGTGGGCGTGGGTTTCATGTTTGCGCCCAATCACCACCCGGCCATGAAGAACGTGGCGCCGGTACGCAAGGAACTGGGAATCAAGACCATCTTCAATTTGCTGGGGCCCCTAACCAACCCGGCCAGCGCGCCGAACATCTTGATGGGTGTGTTTCACCCGGATCTGGTGGGCATCCAGGTACGGGCGCTGCAGCGCCTGGGGGCTGAACATGCGGTTGTGGTGTATGGCAAGGATGGTATGGACGAAGTGAGCCTGGGTGCAGCCACGCAGGTGGGTGAACTGAAAAACGGCGAGATCACCGAATACGAGATTCACCCTGAAGACTTTGGCATGACAATGGCCAGCAACCGCGCGCTGAAAGTAGAAACGCCCGAGCAGTCCAAAGCAATGCTGCTGGGTGTGCTGGACAACACGCCAGGTGCAGCCAAAGACATTGTGGTGCTCAATGCAGGTGTGGCGTTGTATGCAGCGAATGTGACCGAGACGATGAAAGCCGGTGTCAGTAAAGCGCTTGCAGCTATTGAATCAGGAGCTGCCAAGGCAAAATTGGAACAATTGGTGGCCGCCACCCGTGCTGCGTAAACTTAGGCTAGCAAAGTCGGGATGGAATTGGCTCCCAATGCTTTTTGGATCGTCTCCCTAGCTTGAACCCATTGGGATTGCTCAATCGCCCAGCAACACTATGTCACTCTCAACGAAGGCGACTGACACAGACATGCCTGCGGCAATTGGGTTGTTAGTGTCCGCCGAGGTTACAAACAACTCACCCAGCGGCGTCTGAACCATGTACTCCATCTGCTCGCCAACATAGGTTGCTTTCTGGATGACGGCTTCAAGCGCATTGGGATTGCCGGCCGGTGACAGCGTAACCCTGTTGGGGCGCACAGCCACATGTCGTTGAGTTGCACTGCCTTCACAATGGTTGGTTTTCAGACTCAGCGCCCCCAGTCGCACAGTGGCTAGATTGCCTTGCACATCAGCAACTTCGCATGGCAGCACGTTGGCTCCGCCAATGAAGTCGGCGACGAACTGGGTCATGGGGCGGTCATGCAGTTCACGGGGACTGCCCTTTTGCGCAATGGTGGCGTTATTCATGACGACTACAGTGTCCGAAACTGCCAAGGCCTCTTCCTGGTCATGGGTCACATAAACCACCGTCAGACCAAGTGCCTGCTGCAGGTCACGAATTTCCTGGCGCACATAACGCCGGAGTTTGGCGTCAAGGTTAGACAAGGGCTCGTCAAACAGGAGAACCCGTGGCTCGAGCACAATGGCCCGGGCGACGGCTACGCGCTGCTGCTGACCTCCCGACAACTCGTTTGGGTATCGGGCACTCAGTACGTCTAACCCCAGTTGTTTCAGTACATCGCTGGCCTTGGCCGAGACTGCGTCCTTCGTGAACCCGGATACCTGCAAACCGTACGACACGTTCTGCAAGACGGTCATGTGTGGAAACAGTGCGTAAGACTGGAACACCATGGACACATCTCGCGCTGTCGCGGGTAACTTAGTGACATCGTCATCACCAATGTAAATTCGCCCGCTGCTTGCCATTTCCAAGCCGGCAATCATTCGAAGTGTTGTCGTCTTGCCGCATCCGGATGGCCCAAGCAAAGTGACAAGAGTACCCGCGGGGAAATCCAGTGAGATTTCGTCTACAGCTGTTATGTTATTACCGTACCGCTTGCTGACCTTGTCAAACACAACGCGAGCCGGTCCTTTTTGAGTCGAATTGTTCATGCTCCTCCTGCAAGGATTGAAGAGTCCTGGTTCATGGTGCGTCGCCCGAGGCGTCGACTGCCGACTAGCCATTGAAACAACCCAATTGCCATCAACATGACCAAAATCAAAACTGTGGAGTAAGCAATCGCTATGCCGTATTCGTTGTTTTCTACGCGCCCTATGATGTAGCTGGTAGCCATGTCATGCTTGGCGCTGACGAGAAAAATCACGGCACTGATAGCGGTCATGCTGCGCACAAAGCTGTACACCAGTGCTGACAGGATGGCCGGGCGAATCAGCGGCATGGTGATGCGTCTAAAAGTGGTCCATGAACCTGCTCCCAACGTGAGCGACGCTTCGTCTAGGCTCTTGTCGATCTGAGATAGAGAGGCGATTCCCGAGCGCACGCCGACAGGCATGTTCCGGAACACAAAGCAGATTACGAGGATGGCTGCTGTACCGGTGAGTTCGATAGGGGGTACATTGAAGGCGATGATATAGCTCACGCCAATGACTGTGCCGGGAATGGCGAAACTGAGCATGGTGCCGAATTCGAACAAGCGCTTGCCTTGAAAGGTCTGACGGGTCAGCAGCCATGCGGTGATCAGTCCTATAGCCGCTGTAAGAGGTGCCGAAATGGTGGCGATCTGCAGCGTGGTCCAGAAACTGTTCCAGGCAGATCCCTGCCAGCGCAGGCCGAACTCGCCAAAAGCAACAGAGAAGGCTCCAATGTAGTGCTTGAATGTAAGTGTGTTGTCCCGTCCCCAAAGTTGGACGAAGCTGCCATACATGATCATCAGGTACACCACTATCGTGAACAGCGCCCAAACTGTGGTAACCACTACCACCGGCATTGCGATACGCCGAGGCAGCGGGGGATGCATACCTCCATCTCCCTTGCCGCTCACAGAGGTATAGCTGCGTTTGCCTAGCCAGCTCTGTTGCAGGTAGAAAGCGCCAATGGTGAACGCCAACAGGATGATGGCCAGTACAGCGGCCTGGCCCTGGTCATTCTGAGCGCCCACTACAGAGAAAAAAATCTCGGTTGATAGAACATTGAAGTTGCCGCCGAGCACGAGTGGGTTGCCGAAATCGGCCATGCTTTCGATGAATCCCAGTAAGAAGGCGTTTGCCAGCCCAGGACGCATAAGTGGCCATGTGACTGACCGGAAGGTCTCCCA
>JAKQJK010000325.1 GCA_029561195.1 Pseudomonadota bacterium | reverse complement strand
CGTCGCGCTACCCGAACGACCGATGTTTACAGTCAGGGGCAGAGCCTGAACCGCAAGGCTGCCGCCAGAGCGGGTGAACGTGAAGACACCAGTGCCGGCGGCTTCCGCCACTGCACCACCGCCAGAAACGGTAACCACTTGTGGGCTGTCGTCGTCAGCGATGTTCTGTGTTTGCGATGCTGTGCCGACCGTGTAGGTTGGTGGGTTAGCCGTTACTGTAAAGATCACGGTTTCACCACCAGATTCGATGAGCGCATCATCCGTCGGGCAAACGTCAATCACGAGTGGATTCGCATCAGGATGCGAGATCGAGTTCGCGGTGAGTGCGGTGCCAGCAGCACAGCCGCCAGTTTTCAACACGTAGTCGGTAGCGCGGGTTGCGGTGCCGGTCACAGTGAAGTTAACCGTCGTTGCAGTCGCCACACCACCGTCGCGAGTGATCGTGAATGTGCAGTTCGTCGGTGCGAGGGCTTCGGCACATGCGCCTGCCTTAGCGACGCTAAACACTGGTGGTGTGTCGTTATCAGCGATGGTCACGGTTGCAGCAGAACCCGTGCCTACTGCCGATGGGCCAGTTGGTACGCCTGCGATAACAGTCTGTGAACCTTCTACTGCGGTGTCATCAACTGGTACGACGTTGACGGTGCAGCTTGCACTGCCCGACGGCACTGTCAGTGACAGCGTTGGAGCCGTGTAGCTTACGCCTGTGCAGCTGCCACCGACGAAGCTGAAGTTACCCGATGCAGGCAGTGCGGTGCCGGTGATGGTCGATGTCAGAGCCTGTGTAGCTGTCGTCGCGCCAGTACGTGTGAACGTGAGCACGCCGTTGACTGGACCGGTTTCCGACGCAGCTGCGGTCGTTGCCGCAACAGACGCACCGACTTCATCGTCAAGAACGTCGACAGACGCTGATCTGCCAGCCGACACATAGTTGCTTGCCGCCGTGCTATCCGTCACGGTCAAAGTCGCCAGCATGTTGCCGTCGATATTGGTGTTCTGCGCCGTGGTGATGCCCACCGTACAGCTAGTGGCACCGTCAGCGATGTTCGTACAGGTATTGGACCCAATAGCTGCCGACTTGCCAGCTACAGCCGGGCCGCTCAGTCCGACTGGAATCGAGAAGCCACCGCAACCGGTAGGAACAGCACTGAAATTTACCGTAAAGTTCGAGGCACCGCCCTCAGTCGGGTTGCTGCCGGGAGTAACGGATGACACGGTGGTCTTTTCGCATACCGTTACGTCGTTCGTCGCTGAGTTGGTGGCTCCTAGCGAGGCGTTGTTGGTCACTGTGATGACGTACGTGCCGCCGACAAAGCTAGACGCAGTTCCGTTGAACGTCGCCATAGCGGCAGCGTTGGCTGCACCACCACAACTCGCCGGGTACGAACCCGACGATGGCTCCCAATTGATGTAGAACTCGTTGGGATTTGCGGAAGCATATGGTGGAGTAAATGCGCCCGGGATACACGCCGTTGAGAACGGAGCAATTGAGGCCCCCGTCGTGTTTGCCGTATAAGTAACGACCAAGTCGGTTACCGCGACTTCTCCACCGGTGTAGGAAACTACGAAGCTGAACGGCTGTCCGACAGCCGCGTAGACCTTCGTTGGCGTGGTAGTCGCAGTTTCAACTTGCGCAGAGGCGTTCATAGCGAAGCCCGCCAAGAACATGCCTGTCACCACAAGCTGTAGTTGCCGGAGCAGTGTTGAAAATTTAGTCATGATCATGGTTGCTATAGAAGTTGCAGGATTTCGTGAGGTGCGCGTACGCGCCAGCTTGGAACTAATCATGGAACGAGAGTAGTGCCACATGTGTTGTTCAGGTACGTACGTATCGCTGCGCCCGTCGCTGGCGTCGTGATGCCCGTGGTAATTGACGTAGAGGAAATAAACGTGTTTAGCGCGCGTTGAATCAATAGGCCGTCCACACTGGCTGCAGGCACATTCGTGCCGTTCGTATCCACATCAAGCACGTTGCCGAGCCCGAGGACGTACGAGCGAATATCGGCGCCAGTAGTCCGCGTAGCCGTACCTGGCAAAGTAATACCAATTAGGATATTTGCGGCTGGGATGAATGAGTTAAGTGCACGCTTGATGAGCAGACCGTCGATGCTAGCCGTTGGCACGCCACCGCTGCCGTCCACGTCCAAATTACACGTCGGTGCAGCCGCGCCATTAACCACGATTGTCTTGGCCGTATCCACGTTACCGGCATTGGCGTAAGAAATATTGCCAGCGGTATTAAGTGTCACGTTCGTCGAACCGGACGTGAAACTGGTTTTTGATTTCAAACCAATTCGGAACAGCGTTGCGGGAACAGCAATCGCGCCGCTCTCAGTCACGATGCTTCCGGGGTTCAAACAACCGTTGGTCGCACCTGGTGCAGCTGGGTCAGCGGTACCGGGCCAGCCGACAGCGCCTGCGCTTGGCGTCGTGCGAATCGAGGTGTCGATCCAACCAAACACCACTTCACGCGTCGTCCCGCTAACCAACTGGTCGCTTGGGCTCGCAATCATGCACTTGGTGCGCAGATTAGTGATGGATGTTGCGGGGACGACGAGGTCGAAGAAATTCGAGTCGTAGCCGATTTTGAGCCCGAGACCCGCTTCGTTCGCGGTCTGGCTACCCGTCACGCTGTAGTCCACATCGATAAACAACGTGGAACCCGCAGCTAGGGACGTGCCCGCTGGGAGTGTCACATTGTCAATTACAGCCGCGCCGCGCTTGGGCGTCAGGACTTGTGCGGCATTTGCAGAAAACGCAAAAAGAGCGGAAGCAGCTACTGCTCCGCTCAACGCCACTGCTTTAACAAATGGTCTTGGCATATTTACTCTCCGTTTGATCGCCATGCTACACAACCTTTTCCACAATGTGAACTCTTGTTTGATGCTTTTGTCACGGCTCCGTCACGGAACCGTGGC
>JAKQJK010000314.1 GCA_029561195.1 Pseudomonadota bacterium | reverse complement strand
CAGGCAATCACACCACCTTCCTTCATCAAGGATTTGGCGGCCAACAAGCCGGTCTGGCGGTTCTCGAAGTTGATCAGTGGCAGCCACTGCTGGTACAGGGCTGCAGCCTCGTCTCGGCGCCCTGCGGCATACGCGTCCACGATCAGGCGAATGCCGTCGGGGTAGGCACCACCGGTCATGGCGCCCGTGGCACCGGCGTCCAGATCGGGCATCAAGGTAATGGCTTCTTCGCCGTCCCACGGGCCTTCAATTGCGTCGCCACCCAGACGAATCAATTCGCGCAATTTGGAGGCAGCACCGGGGGTTTCGATCTTGAAGTAGCAGATGTTCTTGATCTCTTTGGCCATACGTGCCAGAAACGCGGCCGAGAGCACCGTGCCACTCACCGGCGCGTCCTGAATCATGATGGGGATGTTGATAGCGTCCGACAGGCGGGCGAAGAATTCAAACGTCTTTTCTTCCGGCACGCGGATCGTGGCACCGTGGTAGGGCGGCATCACCATCACCATCGCGGCACCCGCCTGCTGGGCACGCAGGCTGCGCTGCGCGCAGACTTGCGTGCTGAAGTGCGTGGTTGTCACGATCACCGGCACGCGGCCGTTGACGTGTTCCAGAATGGCCGTGGTCAATACCTCACGCTCGGCATCCGACAAAACGAACTGCTCGGAAAAATTGGCCAGAATGCACAGGCCGTTGGAGCCCGCGTCAATCATGAAATCCACGCAACGCTTCTGGCTGGTTAGATCCAGTTCGCCGGACTCGGTGAAGGTGGTCGGAACGACCGGGAAGACGCCCTTGAAGCGTGCTGCTGATGATGTCAAAGCCATGTCAGGTCCTTTCTATTTTTTCTTGTTGTACACATCCACACATACGGCAGCCAGCAACACCAGGCCTTTGATGACCTGCTGCCAGTCAATGCCGATGCCCATGATGGACATGCCGTTGTTCATCACACCCATGATGAACGCGCCAATCACGGCGCCCAGCACTTTGCCGACTCCGCCCGATGCCGATGCGCCACCAATGAAGCACGCCGCGATCACATCCAGCTCAAATCCAAGACCCGCTTTGGGCGTGGCGGTGTTCAGGCGCGCGGCAAAGATCAGGCCGGCCAGAGCGGCCAGAACACCCATGTTGATGAAGGTATAAAACGTCAAGCGGTCGGTGTTGATGCCTGACAGGCGGGCCGCTTTTTCGTTGCCTCCCAGTGCATAGATACGCCTGCCGATGATGGTTTTGGAGGTCACAAAATCATAGATCAGCATGAGTAGCAGCATGACGATCAGCACATTGGGAAGACCTTTGTATGACGACAGCAGGTAGCTAAACGCGGCGATCATCGCAGCAAACACCAGATTCTTGGCGATGAAGAAAACGGTAGGCTCGCTGTCCATACCGTGCCGGACCCGCTCGGAACGGCCACGCACGGCAGTCACCAGCAAAACCAGCGCCATCAAGAGGCCTGCAACCAGCGAAAGGATGCGCAGGTTTTCCCCGGCAAAAGGATCGGATATGAAACCGGTGCTCAGCAGCTGAAAGTCTTCCGGAAACGGACCTACCGACGATCCTCCAAGAACGGCCAGCGCCAGACCCTTGAAGACCAGCATGCCGGCCAGTGTGACGATGAACGAAGGTATCTTGTAGAACGCAACCCAGTAGCCTTGTGCTGCACCAATGACGCCACCCAGCACCAAACAGATGATCGTCGCCGGCACAAAGTGCATCTTGTATTCAACCATCAGCACAGCGGCAACTGCACCGACAAAGCCACATACCGATCCTACCGAGAGGTCGATATGACCGGCAACAATTACCAGCAGCATGCCCAGCGCCATCACGATGATGTAGCTGTTCTGAAGAATCAGGTTGGTCAGGTTCAGTGGCTGAAACAGTGTGCCGTCGGTCATCATCTGAAAAAATACCATGATCGCGACTAGCGAGATCAGCAGGCCATATTCGCGCAAGTTGTTTTTGAGGAAACTTGCGCCCCCCATCGATACTTTTTGCTCGATGTCCGGTACTTTGGCGGTGGTTGAGTCCGATGTTGAGAAGGCCATGTCAATTCACTCCAGATGTCACGATAGATCGCATAATTTTTTCCTGTGTCGCTTCAGCAGCTGAAAACTCTGCGACAAAAGTACCCTCATTTAGTACACAAATCCGGTCACACATGCCCAGAAGTTCGGGCATCTCGCTGGAAATCATGATGACGCATTTGCCCTCGCTGGCGAGCTGGGCAATGATGCTGTAAATCTCATATTTGGCACCGACATCAATGCCGCGGGTAGGTTCGTCCAGGATGAGCACTTCCGGGTTGGAAAACAGCCACTTGCTCAGTACCACCTTCTGCTGGTTGCCACCCGACAGATTGACCGTGCGCGCAAACACATCCGGGCTGCGGATATTGAGCTTGCGCCGGAAATCCTCTGCCACCCTGAATTCGCGGCCTTCGTCGATCACGTTGCGGGTGGATACGGCCGTCAGATTTGCTAGCGTGGTGTTCCAGGCTATCGTCTCCTCCAGTACAAGGCCGTAGCCCTTGCGGTCTTCCGTCACATAGGCAAGCCCCGAGTCGATGGCTTTTTGAACGGAGCCTGTATCAATTTCCTTGCCGTGTAGCAGCACCTGGCCGCTGATGCCCTGACCGTAAGTGCGGCCAAAGATGCTCATTGCCAATTCGGTGCGCCCGGCACCCATCAGGCCCGCGATGCCGACAATCTCGCCGCGTTTGACATGCAGGGTGACGCCTTTGATGACTTCGCGATCAGCATGTTCCTGATGATGTACCCGCCAGTTCCTCACTTCAAACACGGTTTCGCCAATGTTCGGTGTTCGCTTGGGGTATCGGTCGGCCATTTCGCGGCCCACCATGTGCTTGATGATCCGGTCTTCGCTGATGGCCTCGGTGTGACAGTCCAGCGAGGCTACCGTTGCGCCATCGCGCAGTACGGTGATGGCGTCAGCTACCTTGGAGATCTCGTTGAGTTTGTGGGAAATCAGGATGCAGGCAATACCCTGCCGCTTGAGCTCCAGTAGCAGTTCCAGCAGGGCATCACTATCCTTTTCATTCAGGCTTGCCGTGGGTTCGTCAAGTATCAGCAGCTTGACCTCTTTGGACAGCGCCTTGGCAATTTCAATCAACTGCTGCTTGCCCACACCCAGATTAGTGATGAGCGTGCTGGGGGACTCTTTCAGCCCTACTTTTTTCAGTAACGCCTGCGTTTTCACGAATGAGGACGTCCAGTCAATCACGCCGCGATGTGATTGCTCGTTGCCCAGAAAAATGTTTTCAGCAATCGACAGCAACGGAACCAGGGCCAGCTCCTGGTGGATGATGATGATGCCTTTTTCTTCGCTGTCCGAGATGCCCTTGAAGCGGCATTCGTTGCCCAGAAATGAAATGGCACCCTCGTACTCACCATGCGGGTAAACGCCACTGAGCACTTTCATCAGCGTGGACTTGCCCGCGCCGTTTTCGCCCACAATGGCGTGAATCTGACCGGCCTGCACGGTCAGGTTTACATCGCTCAGCGCCTTAACGCCGTGGAACGACTTCTTGATGCCACGCATTTCGAGAATGGTGTCTGCCATGATGCCTCTACGTTTTTCTGATCTGGATGATTATCGGGAAAAAAGCAAAAAAAAGCCCTGTGCGTTGCGGCACAGGGCCCCTCAAATCAGCCTGTGTGCTTACTTGAGCTGTTCTTCCTTGATGTAGCCGCTGCCAATCAGGACCTGTTTGTAGTTGGACAGGTCCACGCTGACGGGCTTGAGCAGGTAAGACGGCACCACTTTGACCTTGTTGTTGTAGGTCTTGGTGTCGTTGATTTCGGGCTGCTTGCCGGTCATGAGTGCGTCAACCATATTGGCTGCAACTTTGGCCAACTCACGGGTGTCCTTGAACACGGTGGATGACTGCTCTTTGCGCAGCATGGACTTAACGGAAGGCACTTCAGCGTCCTGGCCGCTGACGATCGGGCAAGGTTGCGCTGCGGTGCAGTAACCTACGCCTTTGAGCGACGACAAAATGCCGATGGACAGGCCGTCATATGGTGAGAGCACGGCGTGGACCTTGTCCTTGCCGTAGAAAGCGCTCAACAGGTTGTCCATTCGGGCCTGGGCCACAGCACCGTCCCAGCGCAGCGTACCAACCTTGTCCATACCCATCTGCTTGCTGCGCACCACCAGCTTGCCGCTGTCGATGTAAGGCTTCAGCACGCTCATGGCACCGTCGTAGAAAAAGAATGCGTTGTTGTCATCTGGCGAGCCACCGAACAGTTCGATGTTGAACGGGCCCTTGCCGGCCTTGAGGCCCAACTTGTCGACGATGGAGTTGGCTTGCAGCACACCCACCTGGAAGTTGTCGAACGTGGCGTAGTAGTCAACGTTCTTGCTGCCGTTGATCAGGCGGTCATAGGCAATAACCTTGACGCCTTTGTCGGCAGCCTTTTGCAGCACGTTGGAAAGTGTGGTGCCGTCGATCGACGCAATCACCAGAACCTTGGCGCCCTTGGTAACCATGTTCTCGATCTGGGCGAGCTGGTTAGGGATGTCGTCATCGGCGTATTGCAGATCGGTCTTGTAGCCCTTGGCAGCCAGTGCGGCAACCATGCTGTTGCCGTCGCTCACCCAGCGGGTGGAAGTTTTGGTTGGCATGGCCACGCCAACGGTACCTTTGTCCTGCGCCTGGGCAACCGGCGTACCGAGGGCGAAGCCCAGCGTCAGGCTGGCGGCAAGTGCCTTGAGTGTGTTTCTACGTGCTTTCACTGTGTGTCTCCTGAGAGGTTTTTCGTTGATTTCGCCATCTTTGCCTTTTCGGCGAAGAGGTCTGATGATACGGATTTGATCAATAATTCGCCAATACTGTTTGATTCATTTGTCATACGTGAATTTGAATCAGGGAAAACCCGAATATGACAAATTACATGCACTGGTTCATCCGTGCCAGACTGAAAACTCGGCAGCTTTTACTGCTGGTCGCCCTTGCCGAAGAAGGCAACATCCATCGCGCGGCGCAGGTCCTGAACATGACGCAACCTGCCGCGTCCAAATTGCTCAAGGACCTGGAAGACGCGCTGGAAGTTTCGCTGTTTGACCGGCTGCCTCGCGGTATGCGACCCACTTGGTATGGCGAGACCATGATTCGGCACGCGCGTGTTGCGCTGACCAGTCTGAACCAGGCCCACGAGGAATTGGAAGCCGCCAAAAGCGGGCAGTTCGGTCAGGTGAATGTGGGCGCCATCACCGCTCCGGGGTTGGCACTGTTGCCGCCCACCGTGGCGCTGGTAAAGCGTGAGCACCCCAACCTGCAGATTACGCTGCAAATCGAGCCCAGCGACGTGCTGATCGAGCGCCTCAATCAGGGCAAGCTGGACATTTTGGTGGCTCGCCTGTTTGCGCAGCATGACAAGACCGAACTGCGCTACGAGATGCTCACCGACGAACCGGTTTGCGCCATTGCCCGGCCGGGCCACCCGCTGCTGGTGGGTACCACGCCCACCTTGGCCGATACCGTTGATGCAGGCTGGATCTTGCCGCCCAGCGGCAGTGTGTTGCGGCACCGGTTTGACCTGATGTTTCAGGAGGAAGGCTTGCAGGCGCCCATCAACGTGATTGAAACAGCATCACAGATGTTCACCACCAAAATGCTGCAACAAAGTGACATGCTCAGCGTGGTGGCCATCGACGTGGC
>JAKQJK010000313.1 GCA_029561195.1 Pseudomonadota bacterium | reverse complement strand
CGATGTTGGCACGCCACATATTATTACCGGTCATTTTCCTCACCGGCCATGGCGACATTCCAATGAGCGTGCAGGCCATGAAAGCAGGCGCAGTAGACTTTCTTACCAAACCTGTAACACGCGAAAAGCTTTTAGCCTCAGCAAAAGCGGCAATACAAAAGTCTGAACGGGTGTTATCGGAAAACTCTCAGCATCTAGAAGCCTTGTCGCGACTTGCTGAGCTTACCGACAGAGAGCGCGATGTGATGCTACTCGCCGTGCAAGGCCATACAAATAAGCATATTGCCCGTGAATTGGGCATTAGCCACCGCACGGTAGAAATTCACAAATCTAAAATTATGCATAAAACGGGGGCAATCAATTTACTCGATTTGGCACGCATCGTGCACGAAAGCGGACAAGAGCCTCAAACCCCTACTTAATACCTGAAAAATAAGTTGCTATTTCATGCACTTCATTTTGAGTCAATTCATGCCTCAATGTCGGCTGCGACACTTTATAGTCGCGCACTTTCTCTAACGCTGTTACCAAATCATGATAAGGTCGCCCCGCGAGCTGTGGCGCATCAGCAAAACCGGTCTTTGCTTCCGAGCCATGGCACTTCAGACACGCCTGCGCCTTCTCTGGCGCTGCCAGATTCCTCGGAGCAGGGTAAGAAGAAGACTCCTTACCAGCACAACCCGCCAGCAGGATAAATAAACTCAATGCAATATATTTCATCTCTATCACCTCACGAAACATCAAGTTAAATCAAAACGCACGTGCTTATTTGACCACCAATATACGGTGCTAGATATACGTGCTAACGCGGATAGTGTGGTTATTCTATTGTAACGGCCATCAAATATAGCTAACATCCAATGCCAAACTGCAATGTGAGGTTTTCTTCTACATAGACTGGAGCAACGCCCTTGGTTATTTGGCTACAATTATCATTCTGCCTGCTTATAATTGGTTTTGCGGGCTACTATCTGTCACGCTATGGTGACATCATTGCCGAAAAAACGGGCATGTCCGCCTCTTGGGTGGGGCTTATTCTGCTGGCGACGGCTACTTCTTTACCAGAATTGGTGACTGGGATTTCCGCCGTCACGGTGGCCAATGCCCCCAATATTGCCGTTGGCGATATACTGGGCAGTACTGTTTTTAATCTAGCCATTCTGGTCATTCTGGATGTCCTCTATCAGCGCGAAACGCTATACAGCCGCGCCGCACAAGGGCATATTTTATCTGCTGCATTAGGGGCACTACTGATTGCCTTTGCAGGTTTTAGCCTGCTACTCGACCATGCGGGGATGAGTCCAACGCTGGGTCATGTAGGGTTATATACGCCACTGATTGTGCTGGTTTATATCACCGCAATGCGGTCTATACATCGTTATGAGCAACGCACCTTAGATGCGTATACCGAAGCGTCCGCAGAGCGCTATCCGCAAGCGACCTTGCGCCAGGCCGTTACTGGTTATGTGCTGGCGGCGATGGCGGTAATAGCAGCAGGTTCCTGGCTGCCTTTCGTGGCCAAAGACATCTCCGAATTGATGGGCTGGGGGCAAAGCTTCATTGGCACCTTGTTGGTGGCCGCGGTTACCTCAGCCCCAGAAGTCGCAGTCACTATTTCAGCACTACGCATCGGAGCGCTGGACATGGCGATTGCCAATCTGCTGGGTAGCAACTTGTTTGATATCCTTATTCTGGCCGTGGATGATTTGTTTTACACTAAAGCCCCCTTGCTTGCCAGTGTAGATACCAGCCACGCCATTACTGCCTTCACTGCGGTCATGATGAGCGCGCTGGTGACCGTTGGTTTTATTTTTCGCCCGCGGCAGCGGGCGGTGTTAAAGCTCACATGGATCAGTTTGGGCTTGCTTCTGTTCTATATCCTCAACACATGGATTCACTATCAACATGGATAATCGTGCCAATGCCAATACATATCACTGGCACACACATTCAGCAGATGAAGTAGCACATCGGCTTGAAACCAGTCATCAAACTGGCTTAAGCGCAGCTGAAGCCGCCGAACGGATGGCACGCCACGGACCAAATGCGTTGCATGAAAAGCGCGGGCGCTCGCCTTGGCGTATGCTGCTCGACCAGTTTACCGATTTCATGATCATCGTGCTGATTGGGGCGGCAGTCATTTCCGGCATCGTTGGCGATGTGCAGGACACCATCGCCATCATCGTGATCGTCATCCTCAACGCGGTGATTGGATTCATTCAGGAATATCGTGCGGAACGGGCAATGGCGGCATTAAAGCGCATGTCCGAAGCCGGCGCGCAAGTATTGCGGGATGGCCAAGTGGAAACCGTCAACGCATCCGAACTGGTGCCGGGAGATGTGGTGCTGCTGGAAGCCGGCAACGTGGTGCCGGCTGATTTCCGTATCGTTGAAGCGGCGCAACTCAGGATAGATGAATCAGCGCTAACCGGGGAATCCGTCGCAGTCGAAAAACAAATCCATCCGCTATCTGCCGTCGATGCGCCTTTAGGAGACAAAACCTGTTTGGCTTACAAGGGCACTATTGTGACCTATGGACGTGGGCGCGGCTTAGTAATAGCCACTGGCATGCATAGCGAATTAGGTAAGATCGCATCATTGCTCAGCGAGGATGACGACAGCAAAACACCGCTGCAAAAACGCCTGAAAGCTTTCGGGCAACGGCTGGCTCTGGCTGCGCTGGCGGTTTGCCTGCTGGTGTTTATCATCGGCATCATGCGTGGCGAGCCGCTGCTACTCATGTTCATGACAGCGGTGAGCCTGGCAGTAGCTGCCATACCGGAAGCACTGCCAGCCGTTGTGACCATTTCGCTGGCCTTGGGCGCACACAAGATGATCAGACAGCACGCCTTGATCCGTCGCTTGCCCGCAGTAGAAACACTAGGCTCAGTGACTTTTATCTGTTCCGATAAGACCGGCACGCTGACACAAAACAAAATGCACGTCACAACAATGTATGCAGATGGCGGATTTTGTAAAACATGGCAAGATGAGAAAAAGACAGAACCGTGGCTCACGTTGTTCCACGCGCTGGCGTTGAGCAACGATGCTTATCTGGACCATCATGGAAAAATACATGGTGAGCCGACGGAAGCAGCCTTGTTGCGTGCCGCACAAGAAGCGGGCTGGGACAAGGCCACGCTAGAGAGCGAGATGCCGAGACTGAAAGAGCTGCCTTTCGACTCCGAACGCAAGCGCATGACCACATTCCACAAAGCTGTGGAAGGTATCATTGCCTACACCAAGGGCTCGCCGGAGTCGCTGGTGCCACAATGCACCCGCATCCTTACCCCAAGCGGTGAGCAGGCCATAAATCAGACTGCATTGTTGCAGCAAGCTGAAGCGATGGCGGCCAATGGGCTGCGCGTGCTGGCGTTTGCCTATCGTCATTGGCCTGCATTGCCCGGTAGCGAACAGCCTGATGAGTTGGAACGTAATCTGGTATTTCTTGGGCTAATCGGCCTGATTGACCCGCCACGCCGTGAAGCAAAAGAAGCGGTTTCGTTGTGCAAATCCGCCGGCATTACGCCGGTGATGATTACCGGCGATCATCCTGCCACTGCCCGCGCCATCGCCCACGAGCTCGGAATCCTAGTTGACAGCGCAGGCAGGGTAATGACCGGAGCCGAGTTGGCAAAACTGGATCAACAAACGTTCGAAGCAGAAGTCGAGCTAGTGCGGGTTTATGCGCGCGTTGATCCCGCACAGAAAATAAAAATCGTCCAGGCTTTGCAGGACAAGGGTGAAGTAGTGGCGATGACCGGCGACGGCGTCAACGACGCGCCTGCCCTTAAAGCCGCAGATATTGGCGTGGCGATGGGTAAAGGCGGTACTGACGTGGCTCGGGAAGCAGCGCATATGGTGCTGCTGGATGACAACTTCGCCACCATCGTGCACGCAGTCAGTCAGGGCCGGCGAATTTTCGATAACATCCGAAAATTCATTAAATACACCATGACCAGCAATGCTGGAGAAATATGGACTATTCTCCTGGCGCCATTTCTGGGTTTGCCAATTCCGCTATTACCCATTCACATCCTGTGGATCAATCTGGTGACTGACGGCCTGCCCGGCCTAGCACTGACAGCAGAGCCTGCCGAGCGCGGCAACATGAGTCGTCCGCCTCGCCCAGTACACGAAAGCATCTTTGCGCACGGCATGTGGCAGCACATGGTCTGGGTCGGCTTATTAATGGGCGGCGTAAGCTTGCTGGCTCAGGCATGGGCGCTATATGGCGAAGCTGCTAATGTCGATTCCAGCCACTGGCAGACGATGGTGTTCACCGTTCTCACCCTTTCCCAGTTAGGGCATGTACTCGCCATTCGCACTGAAAAAGATTCGTTGTTTAGCGTTGGAATATTTTCTAATCCAATGCTTTTGTTCGCAGTGCTGCTGACCTTCACACTACAAATGGCAACCATCTACGTGCCTGCATTTAATTCCATTTTTAAAACCGAACCGCTGAGTATGCACGAGCTTGCACTTTGTCTTGCTTTGTCTAGTGTTGTATTCATTGCAGTAGAAATTGAAAAATGGTTGATACGGCGTGGCTGGTTGTACAGTGAAACAAAAGAGCAGATGACCACATCATCATTGATATGACCTTTCAGCGATTAAATTTAAAAGATGCATTTAAATTATGAGGAGAACACCATGCAAGCTATTTCTCACATTGTTGCCGCCACCGATTTTTCGCCTGCCGCCGAACGAGCCATTTATCGTGCCGCACTCATTGCAAAACAACTCAACGCAAATTTGAGCCTTATTCACGTAGCACATCCCTTAGATTTATATGTGGGAACAGAGTTGTCTTTTGGGTCTCAAAAGCAAATTGCACACATGCAACAATCAACTA
>JAKQJK010000378.1 GCA_029561195.1 Pseudomonadota bacterium | reverse complement strand
TTTCATTCGCCACGCTACTTGACACGTTCTATCCCATGAAGTTGATTGCTCACTTGCTGATGGTTGCCTCACTGGCCGTATCCACCGTTTCTGCGTTTGCACAGGAAGCCAAACCAGCTGCTGAAGCGGCGTCGGCTCCGGCGCATGCCAAGGCAGAGCCTGCAAAAATGGTGAAACCCGATCTGGCTAAAGGCGAAGCCAGCTTTACGGCTGTTTGCGCCGCCTGCCATGCCGCGGATGGCAACTCCGGTACCCCTGCCAACCCCAAACTGGCGCAGCAGCATCCAGAGTATCTAGTCAAGCAATTGCAGGAATTCAAATCGGGCAAACGGGCCAACGCGATCATGAGCGGTTTTGCAGCAACACTGTCCGATGACGACATGCGCAACATTTCCTATTGGGTGGCTTCTAAGAAGAATAAGCCTGGTTTTGCCAAAGACAAGGAACTCGTCACCTTGGGCGAACGCATTTACCGCGGTGGTATCGCTGACCGTCAGATTGCCGCCTGCGCTGGTTGCCATAGCCCCAATGGGGCAGGTATTCCGGCCCAGTACCCCCGCCTGGGTGGACAACATGCTGAATACGTAACCGCTCAACTGACCGGCTTTCGCGATGGCGTTCGCAAGAACAGCGTTCAGATGAGTCAGGTCGCCGCCAAGATGAATGATCGCGAGATCAAGGCTGTGGCGGATTACATCGCTGGTTTGCGCTGATCTTTTACAACGAGGAATCGAAAATTAGTTGAACTAATTTTCGGGAAATCAACCCTAGAACGGGCGGGACTATCTGACGATACCCGCCCTTTTTGTTTGAGTTCACGACAATTCACCCATGACAGTTTCCACCGAAGGTATCGAGGTCAAGTCCGGTTCACGCACTTTGCGTGCAGCCGTGGAATTGCTCTCAAGCATGCGGTTCTCGATCTCGTTGCTGACCGTCATTTGTATTGCGTCAGTAATTGGCACGGTTCTCAAGCAGCATGAGCCTATCAATAACTACGTCAACCAGTTTGGGCCTTTTTGGACTGAAGTGTTTGGCAGGGTCAGTTTGTATTCTGTTTACAGCGCCTGGTGGTTTTTGTTGATCCTGGCTTTTCTGGTCACCAGCACGTCGCTTTGCATTGCGCGAAACACCCCCAAAATTCTGATCGATCTAAAGGCATACAAAGAGAACATCCGGGAGCAGAGCCTGAAGGCCTTTGGTCATCGCGCTGAAAGCACGCTTGACGAGACGCCCGAAGCGGCAGCGCGGCGTCTGGGCGCGATGCTGGTCGGCGGTGGCTGGAAAGTCAAATTGCAGCAGCGTGAAACGCCTTCGGGTGGCGGCTGGATGGTGGCTGCCAAAGCAGGCGCAGCCAACAAGCTGGGTTACATCGCTGCTCACAGCGCCATTGTTCTGGTGTGCCTGGGTGGCTTGCTGGATGGGGATTTGATCGTTCGCGCCCAGATGCTTTTCAATGGCAAGACAGCCTATTCCGGAGGCGGCATGATTGCCGACGTGAAGCCGGAACATCGCCTGAGCGAGCGCAACCCGACTTTTCGGGGCAACTTGCTGGTGGCTGAAGGTACACAGTCCAGCACGGCCATCTTGAATCAATCTGATGGAATCTTGCTGCAGGAATTGCCATTTGCCATCGAACTCAAAAAGTTTGTGGTCGAGTTTTATTCCACCGGCATGCCCAAGCTGTTTGCCAGTGACATCATCATCCATGACAAGGAAACCGGCGAAAAGGTCCCGGCCCGCGTCGAAGTGAATCATCCGGCCAAATACAAAGGTGTCGAGATTTTCCAGTCGAGTTTTGACGATGGTGGTTCGACCATCCGCCTCAAGGCAATTCCCATGAGCGCTGCCACCAAGCCGTTTGAGCTGGAGGGAGTAATTGGGGGTTCATCCCAGCTCACACGAGGTGCCGGAAATACTGGCGACAAACTGACCGTCGAGTACACCGGTTTGCGGGTCATCAATGTTGAAAACTTCTCGGGCTCCGGTATGAACGACGGGCAAGGCGTGGACGTGCGCAAGGTTGATTTGAGAGAGTCGATTCAGTCCCGGATGGGTGCAGCCAACAAGACGGCTACCAAGAAAGAACTGCGTAATGTTGGCCCCAGTGTGACGTACAAGCTGCGTGATGAGGCAGGCCAGGCGCGTGAATATCACAACTACATGCTGCCTGTTGATACTGGCGACGGGGCTCCTGTCTTTTTGCTGGGTTTGCGGGATACGCCGGCTGAGCGGTTTCGTTACCTGCGGGTACCCGCGGACGAGCAGGGTTCTATGGATGAGTTTTTGCGGCTGAAAGCGGCTCTGGCAGACCCGGAGACCCGCAAACAGGCCATTGACCGGTATTCCGCGAAGGCGATTGACCAGTCCAAGCCGGAGCTGGCCCGGCAGCTGGCCGCATCTGCCACGCGTGCGTTGGGCTTGTTTGCCGGCGATGAGGCTGGCAAGGATGGTAAACCCGTGGCAGGTTTGCAGGCCGTCGCTGATTTCATTGAGAGTAACGTGCCTGAAGCTGAGCGAGCCAAGGCGGGTGAAGTATTGATTCGTATCCTGAATGGCACGCTGTTTGAGCTGGTTCAGACAGCCCGCGAGCGCGCCAGCATGCAACCATTGGAGCCCAATGAAAAAAGCCAGGCTTTCATGACGCAGGCCGTGCTGGCCTTGAGTGATGCTAATGCTTATCCCGCGCCATTGGCGCTACAACTCTCGGACTTCACGCAGGTGCAGGCCAGCGTATTTCAGGTGGCACGTGCCCCGGGCAAGAATGTGGTCTATTTGGGGTGCCTCTTGCTCATTCTGGGTGTTTTTGCGATGCTGTATGTGCGTGAGCGACGTCTGTGGATCTGGCTGGCTCCCAAAGCTGACGGATCCTTGGCAACCATGGCTTTGTCTACCAACCGCAAGACCATGGATGGTGACCGCGAGTTTGAGCAGCTCAAACTGAAACTGATTGGTGTGAAGGATTGAAACTATGAACACGATGACCCAACCCGCATCGCAGGCAACTACGATCACGTTGAACGAGAGCTTCATGTCCAGGCGCAACTGGTTCGACTGGGTATTTGCCATCGTTGTGATGGCTGGTGGGCTGTTCGCGTTCTCGCGTTACAGCGCATTCATGGATGTCTATGAGAAAGGCATTCTGCTTGGGGCTATGCCGGCAGTGATCTGGCTAGGCTGGTTCTGGCGCCCGGTCCGGCTTTTGCTGCTGGTGGTTGCCGGTTTTGCGCTAATGGGTATCGCTTCCTATCAGGGTGACCTGGCGCGAGCAGAGACGGTGTTCTGGCTCAAATATTTCCTGTCCAGCCAGTCGGCTATTTTGTGGATGAGCGTGCTGTTTTTTATGGCCACGATTTTTTACGGGATCGGCACGTTTGCGAAAGGTCAGAGCTCCACGATGGAGATGATTGGCTCGCGCATCACCTGGGTGGCGGTGGGCATGGCATTGGTTGGTACGCTGGTGCGTTGGTATGAGGGATACCTGATTGGTTCAGACGTTGGGCATATCCCCGTGAGCAACCTTTACGAAGTATTCGTGCTTTTTTGCTGGATGACGGCTGCGTTTTATCTGTATTTTGAGGAGCGGTATGACACCCGTGCTCTGGGCGCATTTGTCATGCTGATTGTGAGCGCTGCGGTGGGTTTTTTGCTCTGGTATTCCGTGGTGCGCGGGGCACATGAGATTCAGCCACTGGTACCCGCACTCAAG
>JAKQJK010000299.1 GCA_029561195.1 Pseudomonadota bacterium | reverse complement strand
GGGTTCAGCGCGGCCCAACTGGCTGTCGCCGGTGGTCAGGTGTACGACTGATCCGCCCATTTGGTACATGCCTGCCTCGAAACTCACCCGCGTACGGGTTGACGCTTTTTCGAAAATCATCGCTAGCGTGCGGTCGGCCAGTGAATGGTGCTTTTCGTAGGTCTTGAATTTCTTCTTGATCAGCGCTGCGCGTGCAAATAGATAAGAGTAGTCGTCAGCGCTGAGGTCAGAAAACTGAAGGTAGTGCTTCAGGTCTGGTTTCACGTTGACGTTCATGGTGTTTCCGACAAAAACTGCTTGATCAACGGGCACAGAATGCCCACGATTTCGTCTGCCTCGGTGATGGTCAGAATGAGAGGGGGCACCATGCGTACCACGGTGTCAGCTGTCACGCTGATCAAAAGGCCGTTCTCGGCACATCGTTTGACCAGATCACCGCAGGGTTTGGTGAGTTCCAGGCCGATCATCAGGCCCTGACCCCGGATTTCCTTGAAGCCGGTCACGCTTTTAAGTTCGCGCTTCAGTGATTCGGCCAGATGCTTGCCCACCCTGGCGGCATTGGCCAGCAAGCCGTCTTCCTCCATGATGCGCAGCGTCTCAACCCCCGCACGCATTGCCAGCGGGTTGCCCCCGAAGGTTGTGCCGTGGTTGCCCGGCGCAAAAATGTTCGCAGCCTTGGGCCCCGCGACAACCGCGCCCACGGGCACACCCGAGCCTAGACCCTTCGCCAATGGCATGACATCCGGTTTAATGCCCGCCCACTGGTGAGCAAACCACTTGCCGGTGCGACCCATGCCACATTGCACCTCGTCGATCATCAGCAGCCAGTCACGCTCATCGCACAGCGCACGCACGTCTTTCAGGTAGTCCATATGCATGGGGTTCACCCCGCCTTCGCCCTGAATGGCTTCAAAAAACACTGCGACGACATTGGGGTTGCTTTCAGTAGCCTTTTTGAGCGAAGCCATGTCGTTCAGCGGCACACGAATGAAGCCTTCCACCAACGGGCCAAACCCTGCTTGCACTTTTGGGTTGCCCGTGGCGCTGAGCGTGGCAATGCTGCGGCCATGAAAAGCTTTTTCGTACACCACGATTTCCGGGCGTTCGATACCCTTGTCATGACCGAACTTGCGTGCCAGTTTCAGCGCGGCTTCATTCGCTTCCAGACCCGTTGAGCAGAAAAAAACGTTGGTCAAACCCGACAGTTCCACCAGCTTGGCTGCCAGCTTTTCCTGATTGGGCACATGGTAGTAATTGGAGCTGTGAATGATTTTGGCGATCTGGTCTTGTAGTGCTGGCACCAATTTGGGGTGGTTATGCCCCAGCGTGTTGACAGCAATGCCACCCAGTGCGTCCAGATACTCCTTGCCGTTCACGTCCCACACGCGGCAGCCTCGCCCGTGCGACAGCGCGATGGGCAGTCGCCCGTAGGTGTTCATCACGTGAGGGGACGAGGCTTCAATAAACGTCGCGGCTTCGGGCATGTCATCACACTCCAGGGTTGGCAAAAAAGCAAGGCGGCCCTCTGCACGGTTGGTGCAGGTTGGGCCGTTGAAGCGGGATTTTAGGGCCTTGCGGCGTGTCGCCTGTTGACAATTTCGCATCACACCAATGCGCCCGCATGTGCAGCGTGATGCACCAAACTCAAGCGCAGCGATTCCATGTCGATATAACAGCTATGTGGCGCAACCATTCAACAGGGTCGGGTTTTGTCGATGGCCGGTCGGTAAACGACAGGTCTCGGTCAGATGCAGCGTTTAACATCGAGACAATGGCTTCGAATTTAGACAAAGAATTATTTATCCTGGGTCTTACCCACAGCGGCAAGACCTTTCGGCCCAGTGATTGGGCCGAGCGACTGGCCGGTGTAATGAGCCAGTTTCGTCCGGGAGGTCCCCAGCCGGGCAGTCACTTGGGATATTCCCCATGGTGTATTCCCACGACGACGATCAGCGGCGTGAAATGTGTGATCGTGCACCGTGATTTGCGCGATTACGACGTCATGGCGTGGGACTTCTGCATGAATTTCGCCAAAGACAACGATTTGCAGGTTTCAAATACCCAAACTGGCGCCTGAAGCTTTCCGCCGGGCAACAAAAAAGCCGTTCAATTGAACGGCTTTTTTGCTTTGCTGACAGCGCACCCGTTACAAACGGCAGGCTGTTGAAATCATTCGATTGCAGGAGCCTGTGCGAATTGCCTGATGAATCAGGCGGCCTTTTGAGGGGCTGCTGGGGCGAGGGCCAGAGCCTTCACCCGTGTGCTCAGGCGGCTCTTGTCGCGAGCAGCCTTGTTTTTATGGAAGATGCCCTTGTCAGCCACGGTATCCACCACGGCCTGCATCTTGCCAAACGCTTCAGTGGCTTTGGCCTTGTCGCCAGAGGCAACGGCTTTTTCCACGTTTTTCACCGCAGTGCGGTATTTGGAACGCAGCGAGGTGTTCGCAGCGTTGATTTTGACGTCCTGACGGACGCGTTTACGGCCCGACGCCAGACGCGGGTTCTTTTTCTTGGGTTTTCCAGATGCCATATAAAGTGTTCCTTGTGTCGTAGGATGTTGTCAGCAAAGCCTTCTATTGTAGCAGGGTCATGGCTAACCGCCAGAGGCAGTAAATACCCCCTGGCAGCCGGGCTACACTGGCGCGGTGAGCCTATTCAAATCTGCCTCCATCGTATCCTTGCTGACTCTGGCTTCGCGCATCACCGGTCTGGCGCGTGAACTGCTGGTAGCGTCGCTGTTTGGCGCCAGCGCCATGACCGACGCGTTCAACGTCGCGTTTCGCATTCCCAACCTGTTTCGCCGCCTGTTTGCTGAAGGGGCTTTCAGTCAGGCTTTTGTGCCCGTTCTGGCCGCCAGCAAGCAACGGCATGGCGAGGCTGCCACCCGTCTGTTGGTTGACCGTGTGGCTACGCTGCTGACGGCGGTGCTGATGTTGACGTGCGTGATTGGCGTGGCCTGCGCGCCGATTCTGGTCTGGGTCATGGCCAGTGGATTGAAGCAGGGGCCAGGCGGTTTTGAGGCTGCGGTTTTCATGACGCGCTGGATGTTTCCCTACATTGGCTTCATGTCGCTCGTGGCGCTGGCCGCTGGCGTGCTGAACACCTGGAAGCGGTTTGCACTGCCTGCCGCAACGCCAGTATTGCTCAATCTGTGCATGATTGGCTCGATGTGGTGGGGCTCCCCCTGGTTGGCCAAAATGGGTGTGGAACCAATCTACGCGCTGGCTGC
>JAKQJK010000361.1 GCA_029561195.1 Pseudomonadota bacterium | reverse complement strand
CGGGCGCACTTTTGGGGCCGGGCGGCTCCACTTTCAGGCAGATCGCGCCCAAGGCTTTCAGACGCATGAATGCTGCCGGGCCAGGAAGATTGAGTGCCAGGCTCAACACGCGCACGCCACGCAGGGGCTTCAGGGGAGAGGTAGAAACAGCAGTCATGGTGACCACAATCTACCTCAAATGAAACCGTCGGAGCAGAAGTGCTTTATTTCCGGTCGCCAAAGTCCAGTGGCAGACCCACGTAATTTTCAGCGATGGTGCGGGAGCCCGCTTCAGAGTTAAGCAAATAGTCCAGCTCAGCTTCCTGAAACCTGGCGACGATGGAGCCATCATCCGGGAAGCGGTGCATCAGCTGCGTGAACCACCACGAAAAGCGTTCGCCCCGCCAGATGCGTTTGAGGCAGCGCTCGGAGTACGTGTCTATACCGGCCTCGGACTTGTCCTTGTAGAACTCAATGATGGCGTTGGACAGGTACTTCACGTCCGTGGCCGCCAGGTTCAAGCCCTTGGCACCTGTGGGCGGCACGATGTGGCCCGCGTCACCTGCCAGAAACATGCGGCCAAAGCGCATGGGCTCGGTGATGAAACTGCGCAGTGGCGCAATGCTTTTCTCGATGGACGGTCCGGTGATGAGTTTGTCGCGGCCTTCCTCATCCAGGCGCAAGCGCAGTTCCTGCCAGAAGGCGGCGTCGGTCCATTCTTCCACCTTGTCCGTCAGCGGCACTTGCAGGTAATAGCGGCTGCGCGTCTTGCTGCGTTGTGAACATAAGGCGAAGCCGCGCGGGCTGTTAATGTAGATGAGTTCATCATGCACCGGTGGCGTGTCAGACAGCAGGCCCAGCCAGCCAAACGGGTACACCTTCTCGAATTCGGTAATCGCACTGCGCGGCGCGCTGGCCCGGCACACGCCGTGAAAGCCGTCGCAGCCGGCGATGAAGTCACACTCAATCTCAAACTTCTGGCCATCTTTCTCATACGTAACACGCGGCTTTTTGCTGTCGAAATCATGCACGGCCACATTGTGGGCTTCGTACACGGTGGGCAGCCCGGCCGCTGTGCGGGCATCCATCAGGTCTTTGGTCAACTCGGTCTGGCCGTAAACCATGACGTTTTTGCCACCGGTGAGCCTGTTCATGTCCACCCGGTGGCGTTTGCCGTTGTAAAGCATCTCGATACCACCATGCACCAAGCCTTCCGTGTGCATGCGCTGGCCCACGCCGGCTTCGTCCAGCAGGTCGATGCACACCTGTTCCAGAATACCAGCGCGGATGCGCGTAAGCACGTAGTTGCCAGTCTGACGTTCCAGAATGATCGCGTCGATACCGGCCTTGTGCAGCAACTGGCCAAGCAGCAGGCCAGACGGGCCCGCCCCGATGATGGCAACCTGGGTACGCATTAAAGTCTCCTTGTTGATTACTGGTGCGAGGTTAAAAGAGATACCCACCATTTGCCAGTGATGCCGGTTGTCATTGCGCGATGATCGTCATTCTTGCGCGGTGATCGCGCAGCGTTTACAGTCGCGCATGACGATTGCAAAAGCAGACTTGATCGAAGGCATGGCCAAAGGCATGGCGGTGCTGGAGAGTTTTGATACAGAGCGCCAGCGGCTCAACGCCACGCTGGCAGCGCAGCGGGCGGGCATTACCCGCGCGTCCGCCCGCAGGCACTTGCTGACGCTGGCACATCTTGGCTATCTGGAAACCGATGGCAGTTACTTCTGGTTGTCTGCCAAGGTGCTGCGGTTTTCAGGCAGTTACCTGTCGTCGGCCCGGCTTCCCCGGCTGCTGCAACCCACGCTAAACCGTTTGACTGCCCTTACGCAGGAGTCCTTTTCAGCCGTGGTGCTGGATGGGCACGAGGTGGTGATCGTGGCGCGCAGCGGCATCGACCTGCGGGTGTCTGTCGCCAGCGCCAGTGGTGTGCTGGCTTACGGCTTGCACCTGGGCGCCCGATTGCCAGCGCATGTCACGTCCACCGGCCGGGTGCTGCTGGCGGCGCTTCCCAAAACCGAATTCAATCGCTGGCTGAAAGGTCGTACTTTGCCGCGTCTCACGGCGCATACCGTCACAGATGCAAAACGGCTGCGCGAGGTGATTGAACAAGTGCGGGCGGACGACTATTGCCTCGCCAGTGAAGAGCATGAGCTGGGCATCCACGCTCTGTCGGTGCCGGTACGCAATCTGCAGGGCAAAACGGTTGCCGCACTGAACGTCGTTGCGCCGCTGGGGCGACTGCCTGCATCCAGGATGCGTCAAACCCTGCTGCCACTGCTGATTGAGGCAGCCAATGAAATACGCCCCCTGATTTAGGGGGCGTCATCAGCGGGCGTGTTTTGGTCGGTGTCGCTTACTTGCGCACGACGGCTTCGCCAGGGTCAAACTCGGCGGCTTTGATCGGGCTCTTGGCCGTGACATAAGCTTTCAACACGTCGGCGTCCACAAAGCCGGTGTCCACATAGCTCTTGTGGGTGGTGAGCTTGGGATAACCGTCACCACCCGCAGCCTGGAAGTTATTGACCGTCATGCGGTAGGTCTTGGCAAGGTCAAGCGGTGCGCCTTTGATGGTGGCGCTGGTAACTGCGGTTCCGGTGATCACCAGATTGACGCCGGCGAATTGCGGGAACGCACCAGAACCGACCGACATTTTTGCTGCAGCGTTGAGGTAAGCCAGGGATTCGGCACCGGTCAGGTCAACAGTCGTTACCGTATTGCCGAAGGGTTGAACCTTCAGCACGTCCTTGTAGGTCAGCTTGCCGGCTGGCAACGACTCGCGCACTCCACCAGAATTCACAACGGCAAAGTCAGCGCGCGTCTTCTCCATCATGGCCCGAGCTATCAACACTCCCATGGAAGCCGGTTTCGCACGAACGACAGCGCGATCACCTTCAAGCTTGCCATCGGCGGAGCCAATTTCAACATTCAGCTTCTGTTGACCGAACTCCTGGTAGGGCGTGAGCATGGCCAGCATGTCCTTGTCCTCGGCAATGGCCACGGTGTAGGGCACCTTGCTGGTCTTGCCGTCTGCCGCCTTGACCGATTTCATCAGGTTGACCGGGATTAGCGCGTACTTCACCAGTTTGAAGTCGCCATTGCGGTACTCAAAATCGGCGCGACCAACATATTTACCCCACTCATGGGCCTGTACTACCCAGGTGCCATTCTGGCGGTCAGGCTTGCATTCGGTGCCAGGCACGTATTCGCGGTCCAGCACGTTTTCAGCCTTCATGCAGGCGGGGTTCTGCGTGTGGCCGCCCACCACCATGTCGATACCCTTTACGGCGCGTGCCATTTCCACATCGCCCACAGCCTGTGTGCCATGGTTGCCGTTTTCATAGTGTCCCATGTGCGTGGCGGCAATCACGACGTCGACCTTTGCGCGAAGTTCGGGCACCACCTTGGCCGCCTCGGCTATCACGCTGCGAAATTCGATGTTTTTGACGTTGTCAGGGTGCACCATCTTGTAGGTGTCTTCCGTGGTTAGGCCCATCACGCCCACCCGCACGCCACCCAGCGAAAAAATCTTGTAGGGCTCAAACATGCGCTCGCCACGGTCATAAATGTTGGCGGCAAGCATCGGGAATTTGATCAAATCCCGCTGCATTTTCAGCACAAACAGCGGTTTGTCGAACTCGTGGTTACCTACTGCCATGGCGTCGTAGCCCAGCAGATTCATGCCTTTGAAATCGGGCACGGCGTCCTGGAGGTCAGATTCGGGCACTCCGGTGTTCACGTCGCCACCGTCCAGCAACAGGCTGTAGCCTCCTGAGGCCTTGACTTCGGCGCGGATGCCGTCAATCAGCGTCTTGCGCGCGGCCATGCCGTATTCGCCATCACCATTCTTCCAGAACCGGCCGTGGTGGTCGTTGGTGTGCAGGATGGTGATGCGGTAGGTTTTGTCTTTTTCCGGTCCTCCTGAACCCAGGCTCGAGCAGGCGGCCAGAGCAAAGGCCAAGGTGGAATAGACAAGCGGTTTGACGAATTTCATGGGCTGGATCCGTAGGGGAGTTGACGAGGTATTGAACAATTATGGACCCAAATTCGCCCAATAATCTGGCAGGATGCGGGTATCCGCCTTTATCCATGACAGAGCCCGTAAAACCCCATGCAAGCCTTTGCTGATCCGGTTGTTGCCCGGGTTTTTGAGTCCTATCCCGCCTTGGTACGCCGCGAACTCATGGCGTTGCGCCAGCTCATCTATGACACGGCTGCAGGCACTGAAGGCGTGGGCGAACTGGAAGAAACCCTCAAATGGGGCGAGCCCGCCTATCTGACCTCGCAGAGCAAAAGCGGCAGCACGGTACGCATCGCCTGGAACCCCAAGCGGCCCCTGCACTACGCGATGTACTTCAACTGTCAGACCACGTTGGTGGAAACCTTCAAAACCCTGTTTCCGGGTGATTTTGAGTTTGAAGGCAACCGCGCTATTGTTTTTGGGGCGAAAGACCGAATCCCCAAGAAGGCTGTGGCTTTTTGCATTTCAGCGGCGCTGACTTACCACCGCCCACGCCAATGAATGCGCTAGACGCCCAGATGTTGCTCCAGCAACTCGGGCCGTGCCGTCAGTTCAACTGAAGTTCCCGCGAAAACAACCTGGCCCTTGACCAGAATCACGTTGCGGTCGGTGATTTGTGTGACGTGTTTCCAGTTTTTGTCCACGATGACGCTGCTGATGCCAGATTCGCGCACCATCTGGCAGATCCGCCAAATCTCGCGTGCAATCAGCGGCGCGAGGCCCTCGGTGGCTTCGTCCAGAATAAGCGCGTCAGGGTTCGTCAACAGCGCCCGGCCAATGGTCAGCATCTGCTGCTCGCCGCCGCTGAGCTGCTGGCCGCCATGGCCCAGGCGCTCTTTCAGACGAGGGAAGGTGTCGAGCACGCGCTCATAAGTCCAGTCCTTTTGTCCTCGCGTGCCCGTCCGGGCCGCCATCTTGAGATTTTCCAACACGCTCAGGTTGCCAAAAATGCCGCGGCCTTCAGGCACATAGGCAATGCCCATCTGTGCAATTTCAAACGCTGCCCGCCCTGTCATGGGTTTGCCCATGATGTCTACCGTGCCGGTACGCGGCTTGACCAAACCCATGATGCTCTTGAGCAGCGTGCTTTTGCCCATGCCGTTGCGCCCCATCAAGCCGATGGTTTCGCCGCGTGCCACGGAAAAATCAAT
>JAKQJK010000340.1 GCA_029561195.1 Pseudomonadota bacterium | reverse complement strand
AAATTTGTCAGGCCCTTTTTTCGTTTCAAATTGCGAAAACCTGACAAAACTTGAGACTGGATTGACCCGCATTGCCAGCCCTTTTCCAGCTTTTGCTGAAAATCGCTCCACCGATACTCTTCTGGAGCCTCCGGATGCCCCGGAAGCCCACTTTCAATTGCCGTGGCGTTTATTGTGCGCCCGTTTTTTCTGGAGTCATCATGAAACCATCAAACCTGTTTGGCCGCCTTGCTACTGCTGCTGTTCTGGCCGCATTGCCTGTTATCAGCGTTCACGCTTCCACCGACGCAACCGCTGCCGAAGCAACTGCCATGGTGAAAAAGGGCGTGGCCTTTGTCAAGGCCAGCGGCAAAGACAAGGCTTACGCCGAGATCAGCAACAAATCGGGCCAGTTCATTGATCGTGACCTGTATCTGGTGGTGTATGGCCTGGACGGCACGGTTCGTGCCCACGGTGCCAACGAAAAAATGATCGGCAAGAACCTGATCGACCTGAAAGACATCGACGGCAAGGAATTTGTCCGCGAGCGCGTCGAGCTGGCCAAGAGCAAAGGCACCTTCTGGCAGGACTATAAGTTCACCAACCCGACCAACAAGAAGATCGAACCCAAGAGCATGTATTGCGAAAAGGTCGACGACTCGGTCCTGTGCGGTGGCATTTACAAGTAATTTACGGTTGATGAAGGGGTTGGGGCCTGCGTGGCTCTGACAAACGGTTCAACCGGGAGAAATCATGAAATTGGGAATGAAACTGCTTGCAGCGCCGCTGTTGACGGCTGTGGTGGTGATGCTGTCCGGACAAATCAATGCAGTTCTGATGACGAGCTCCGCACAACAGGGGCAAATGGCGTCCAAAGCCAGCCTGGAGGACTTTAAGGTCGTCCAGTCCGTCCAGCAGCAACTGAGCCAGGTGCATACGGGTGTGTACCGCACCGTAGCGCTGATCGGATCCATGGATGATCCCAAAATCAAGGCGGCAAGAGCTGATTTGACCCAGCAACTGGGTGGAGTCAAACGGGTTATCGAGACAATGGCCAAAGACCAGTCCGAAGCGCAGAGCCGTGAAACCGTCGCCGCGCTACTCAAGCAAATCGATAAATATGGCAGTCAGGCCGATTCGGCCATAGACCTGTCTTCCGTTGACCCGAATACGGGCATTGCCGCCATGCAGGGCGCGGATGCGACCTTTGCAGGGGTGACCAAAAACATGGTTGCCATCGTGGAAAAGAATGAAGCGAATTATGATGCAACACTGGCTGTTGCAGAGGGCAGTTCGAGCAGAATCAACCTGATTCTGGCGGCAGTGGGTCTGCTCGTAGCAGGTGTTGCAGTGTGGCTGGCGTGGATGATGCAGCGCAAAATGGTGGCCGAACTGGCCCGGGCTGCCTATAACGCTGATCAGATGGCGACCGGAAACCTGAGCATTGACTTCGCAACCGACCGTCAGGATGAAGTAGGTGTGTTGATGCGGTCTCTGGCCAGCATGACGAAGCAGTTCAACCAGTCCATCTCGACCGTGATGGACTCATCGGAATCCATCCGGCTCGCAAGCGCCGAGATTGCAACCGGTAATCAGGATTTGAGCGTTCGCACCGAATTGACAGCAACCAATTTACAGCGTGCAGCTTCCTCAAC
>JAKQJK010000331.1 GCA_029561195.1 Pseudomonadota bacterium | reverse complement strand
ACCGTGCCTGAACAACTTCAAACCCCGAGAGGTGTGTAAATGAGCCAGTCCGACGTCCGCCTGCGCAACATCCAGAAGAGCTACGGCAAGGTCAACGTCATTCACGGCGTCGATCTAGATATTGAGCCGGGTGAGTTTGTGGTGTTCGTGGGGCCGTCCGGGTGTGGAAAGACCACCCTGCTGCGCATGATTGCGGGCCTGGAGGAAATTTCCGGCGGCAGCCTGTTAATTGGCGGGCAGCCAGTGAATGATCTGCCACCCAGTGAGCGCGGCGTGGCGATGGTGTTTCAGAGCTATGCGCTGTACCCGCACAAGACCGTTTACGACAACATGGCTTTCGCACTCAAGATCGCCAAGACGCCCAAGGCCGAGATTGAGCGCCGCGTGCGTGAGGCCTCCGAGATCCTGCAACTCACTGAATACCTGACCCGCCTGCCAAAGGCGCTGTCAGGCGGCCAGCGCCAGCGGGTGGCCATTGGGCGCGCCATCGTGAGGGACCCGAAGGTATTTTTGTTTGACGAGCCGCTGTCCAATCTGGATGCTGCGCTGCGCACCAAGATGCGGGTTGAGCTGGCCACGCTGCACCGTCGTCTGGGTGCCACCATGATTTATGTGACGCACGATCAGGTGGAGGCCATGACGCTGGCCGACAAGATCGTGGTGTTGAACAAAGGCCGGGTCGAGCAGGTAGGCCGTCCGCTGGATCTCTACAACAAGCCGGCCAGCCTGTTTGTCGCTGGCTTTATCGGCTCGCCGCAAATGAATTTTGTTGCTGGCGACTTTGCAGCCGGTCATGGCGCAGCCACTGTGGGGTTGCGGCCCGAGCATCTCAAGGTGGCACCGGGTGGCGGCATCAAAGGCACTCTCAAACACGCCGAACAGTTGGGCAACGAAACATTTGCCTATGTGGACGCAGGAGCGCTGGGCGAAATTACTGCACGTATGGATGGCACGCTTGCGATGTCACCAGGCGCCGCCATCGAATTGGGTTTCGCGCCGGAGCATCTGTACAGATTTAACTCTGACAGTCAAAGAATATAGGCGCACGTCACCGTTTGGGAGCGCAGTAGCTCAGATAAGTTTAGCTTTGCGGATAGGCCGCAGGGTATTTTGAGGAGAAGACTTGCATGTTTAAGAAAACCGTAATCGCCGGGGCCTCCGCTTTGGCCATGGCTTCGCTGGTCAGCCCGTCGATGGCGGCTGACTACAGGGGCCCCGATCTCAAAGGCGAAGTGATCACCGTCACGTGCCCGTGGACCGGCGCCGAAGAAGGGGTGTTCAAAAAGGTCATTGCCAACTTCGAGAAGGCAACGGGCGCCACCGTCAAGCATTCCTGCTCACAGAGCTCGGAACAGCAAATTGTGATCGACATCAAGGCCGGTTCGCCGTCCAACATTTCCGTGTTTCCACAGCCAGGTCTGGCCGCGAACATGGCAGCCATTGGCGGTTTGGCGCCACTGGGCAACAAGTCGCGTGACTGGGTGAAGTCCAACTACGCAGCAGGCAGTTCCTGGGCTGACCTGGGCACCTACAAGAGCAAGGCTGGCAAAGAAGAGTTTTACGGCTTCTTCTACAACGTGAACGTCAAGAGTCTCGTGTGGTACATCCCCGAAAACTTCAAGGAGAAGGGCTACAAGGTGCCCAAGTCCATGGAAGAGCTGCAGGACTTGACCAAGAAAATCGCAGCCGATGGCAGCAAGCCTTGGTGTATTGGCCTGGGCAGTGACGCGGCTACCGGCTGGCCTGCAACCGACTGGGTCGAAGACTTCATGCTGCGGACGCAAACCCCCGAGGTGTATGACGGGTGGGTGAGCAACAAGGTCAAGTTCAATGACAAGCGCGTGGTTGAAGCCATCGAAGCCTACGGCTGGTTTGCAAAGAATGACGCCTACGTAGATGGAGGCGCCAAGGCCGTGGCCACCGTGAGCTTCAAGGACAGCCCCAAAGGCATGTTTGGTTCGCCACCCAAGTGCTATATGCACCGTCAGGCCAGTTTCATTCCAGCCTTCTTCCCTGAAGGCAAGTCTGACGAAGCTGACTTCTTCTACTTCCCGTCCTACAGTTCCAAGAAGTTGGGTAACCCGGTTCTGGGTGGAGGCACGATTCTGACAATTACCAAAGAGAGCAAGGGTGCACGCGCTTTCATCGAGTACTTGCAACATCCGCAATCGCATGAAATCTGGATGGCTGAAGGCGGTTTCCTGACGCCACACAAAGGTGTCGATCTGGCCAAATACAAGACCAAGAGCCTGCGCAAGCAGGGCGAGATTCTTCAAAGTGCAACGACCTTCCGCTTTGACGGGTCCGACCTGATGCCCGGCGCGGTGGGTGCTGGCAGCTTCTGGAAAGGCATGGTCAACTACTCGGGTGGCCAGTCTGCCCAAGCGGTAGCCGACGAGATCCAGAAGAGCTGGGACGCTCTCAAGTAAGCGTGCGCAAAGAGAACCCGTAAAGCAGGCTGATCATCATGAACGATCCGATTATTCAAACCGTCGTCGCCGTGGTGGTCAGCATCGCGTTTTGCCTGCTCTATTTTGCGGGTTCAAACCTGTTGCTGGACAAGATTGTTTCGCTGCCGTTCGCCAGCAAGGGCGTGCGCGAGGAGATTCGCTCGGGCGTCCAACCCTGGCTATTTCTGGCGCCCGCCCTGTTGCTGCTGGGTACCTATCTTTTTTACCCCCTGTTTGAGACGTTCCGCCTGAGCTTTTACGATGCGACGGGCGACGTGTTTGTCGGCCTGTCCAATTACCGGTGGGTTTTTGCAGACCAGAATTTCCTGATTACCATCCGCAACAATTTCGTATGGTTGCTGGTCGTGCCCGCCTTGTCCACAGCACTGGGGCTGGTGGTTGCGGTGCTGGCTGACCGGGTCTGGTGGGGCAGTTTCGCCAAGTCGATGGTGTTCATGCCGATGGCCATCAGCTTCGTGGGTGCCAGTGTGATCTGGAAGTTTGTTTTCGACTTCCGGGGTCCTGATTCGGATCAAATCGGAATACTTAACGCGATGGTGATGGGCTTGGGATTCAAGCCTCAGGCGTGGGTAACGTTGCCGTTCTGGAACAATTTTTTCCTGATGGCCATTTTGATTTGGATCCAGACCGGATTTGCCATGGTGATCCTGTCTGCTGCCCTGCGTGGGGTACCGACTGACACCATTGAGGCATCACGCATTGATGGCGCCAGTGAATTTCAGATCTTTTTTGAAATCATGGTTCCACAAGTCATGTCCACGATTCTGGTAGTGTGGACAACCATCACAATCACCGTCCTGAAAGTGTTTGACATTGTGATGGCGATGACCGGTGGCCAGTGGGACACCAGCGTGCTGGCCAACCTGATGTACGACTGGATGTTTCGCGGAGGCGGAGACTATGGGCGAAGCTCCACATTGGCCATGGTGCTCATGTTTGCAGTTGTCCCGGTGATGGCCTTCAACATTCGCCGCTTCCGTACCGAGGAGGCGCAGCGATGAAAAAACTGTTCAGCCTGCCATCAATCATGGCGCAGCTGCTTTTGCTGGTGATCGTCGTTGCCTGGGTGCTGCCTACATTCGGGCTGCTGGTTTCCAGCTTTCGCGAGAAAGAGCAGTTGGCCTCCAGTGGCTGGTGGACGGCGCTTTCGACGCAAACCCGTGCTGACATGCGCCGGACCGGAGGCGCACAAAGTGTGGTCAAGGAAGGTGATGCCTACGTTATTTCCGGGCGCCTTTTCGGGGAGCAGTCTAGCGTCCGGCTCAAGAGCTATTCGTTGAAGTCTTCCAAGCCCGGAGAGTTCGACATCGGTACAGAAACCGAGGTCGCTGATGGCCAGATTTTTGATGAAGAAGATGGCAAGCCGGATGGAACGCTCAAGGTTGCTGCCGATGGCTCTTACCGGTTGGCACTGAACGGCCATTACGAAAAAGACAGGGGTGTGCGGATCTTCTACGTGGCGCAGACGCCGCCTTCCTTTGTCACGAAGAACTATGAACGTGTGGTGGCGTCGGAAGGGGTGGGTCAGGCCTTTCTCAATACGTTCAAGGTCACCATTCCGGCGACCTTTATACCCATCCTGATCGCAGCATTCGCTGCCTATGCCTTCAGCTGGATGACCTTTCCCGGCCGTAAGTGGCTGTTCATTGTGGTGGTAGGGCTTCTGGTGGTGCCGCTGCAGATGTCACTGATACCTTTGCTGCGCCTCTACAACCAGCTGGGGGAAAGCCTGGGTGTGGAGTCCAAGTCGTACCTGGGAGTCTGGCTTGCCCATTCTGCGTTTGGCTTGCCACTGGCCATCTATTTGTTACGCAATTACATCGCTGCGTTGCCCCGCGACATCATCGAGAGCGCCCGCATGGATGGGGCTTCGCATTTCCAGATATTCACTAGCATCGTGTTGCCTCTCTCAGTTCCTGCGCTGGCCAGTTTTGCGATTTTCCAGTTCCTGTGGGTTTGGAATGACTTTCTGGTGGCGCTGGTTTTTCTTGGCAAGGCGCCGGACCAGATTGTGTTGACGATCAAGCTCAATGATCTGCTGGGCTCGCGTGGCGAAAGCTGGGAGATATTGACCGCCACTGCGTTTGTTTCGATTGCTGTTCCCGTAGCCGTGTTTTTCTCGCTGCAGCGTTTCTTTGTGCGGGGCCTGCTGTCGGGTTCAGTCAAAGGTGGTTGACGGCTCTCCTTCGCGATGTAAATGATTGATTCCTTGTTGCTGACTGATCAGTTCGAGTGGGGCTGCGCCACCTCGGCCTTCCAGATTGAAGGGGCCACTTCGGCCGATGGCAAGCTACCCAGTATCTGGGACGACTTTTGCCGACAGCCCGGGCGTATCAAGGACGCAAGTAGCGGGCAAACGGCCTGTGATCACGTGCGCCTTTACCGGGACGATGTGGCTCTGATGTCCGAGCTGGGTTTTCGCCACTACCGGTTCTCCATTTCATGGCCGCGCGTTATGGATGCAAATGGCCGTGTCAACCCGGCCGGCATGGATTTCTACAAGCGGCTGCTCGATGAGCTGGCGCGGCACGGCATCACGCCCAACGCAACCTTGTTCCACTGGGACCTGCCCGCGCATCTGGCGGGTGGCTGGCTTAACCGCGATACGGCGTATCGTTTTGCAGACTATGCGCAGCTGGTGGCACGTGAGTTGGGGGACCGCCTGCCCCGCGTGGCCACGCTTAACGAGCCCTGGTGCAGCGCCTTTTTGGGCCACGATCTGGGGGTTTTCGCGCCGGGTGGGCGCAACCGCGCAGAAGCTTTGACTGCAGCACATCACCTGATGCTTGCACATGGCCTGGGTGTACAGGCCTGGCGTGCCATCCAGCCGGACATATCTGTGGGTATCGTCCTGAACCCGGAGTTGTGTGACCCGGCAACCGACAGTACGGCAGACAGATCGGCAGCAAGAATGGCTGAAATGGAGCGCAATGATTGTTTCCTGAACCCGCTCTTTGGTCGAGAGTGGCCCCAGGAGCTGATTGACCAAATGGGCGAACGACAGTCCGACCGGCTGCAGGGTGATCTGACGATCTGTGCACAGCCGCTGGACTTCATTGGCCTGAACTACTACACGCGTTCGGTTGCCCAGGCGCCGATGACAACTGAAGAGTCACAGCGCGGCTATGCTTTTGTGTCGCCGGACGGACGAACGGCGCAGCTCACCGACATCGGCTGGGAGATTTACCCTCAGGGGTTGACGCGAGTAGTCAACAATCTGACGCGCCAATGGCCGTTGCCGCCGATCTGGATCACCGAGAACGGCGCGGCAGACAACGCGGGTATTGATCGTGGTCTTTGCGATGACGATTTGCGCTGCGCGTACCTGACGGCGCATCTGGAGCAGGTGGCGGAGCTCCTGCGGCAAGGCCACGATATCCGGGGCTATTACGTCTGGAGTCTGCTCGACAATTTTGAATGGGCGCATGGGTACAGTCAGCGCTTTGGTATCGTGCACGTTGATTTCGACACCCAGACCCGGACACCGAAGAAGAGTGCGCGCATGCTGCAGTCCCTGATAGGCACTTCGGCGAACCCGAGTCATTGAACGATTCAAGTTTTATCAAGTATCACGTACCCTCATTTCAATCATGAACACAGGCGAGAAAATTCGGAACGACAACTGGTGGCGCGGTGGTGTCATCTATCAAATTTACCCGCGCAGCTTTGCCGACAGCAATGGAGATGGCATCGGCGATCTGGCTGGCGTCACCGCCAGGCTGGACTATGTGGCCAGTCTGGGTGTGGATGGCATCTGGTTATCGCCATTTTTCAAAAGTCCGATGAAAGATTTCGGGTATGACGTCAGTGATTACTGTGATGTTGACCCGATGTTCGGGACGCTGGCCGATTTCAAGACCCTGGTCGAGCGTGCGCACGCCCTGGGCTTGAAGGTCATGATTGATCAGGTGTTGTCCCATTGCTCGGACCAGCATGCCTGGTTTGTTGAAAGCCGGTCCAGCCATGACAACCCCAAGGCCGACTGGTTCATCTGGGCTGATGCCAAAGACGACGGAACGCCCCCCAACAACTGGCTCAGCATTTTTGGCGGCAGTGCTTGGCAGTGGGATACTCGGCGTTGCCAGTACTACATGCACAACTTTTTGGCCAGCCAGCCGGACCTGAATTTTCATAACCCTCAGGTCCAGGGCGCGCTGCTGCAGACCGTGAAGTTCTGGCTGGATCTGGGTGTGGATGGTTACCGGCTCGATACCGTGAACTTCTACTTTCACGATGCGCAACTGCGTGACAACCCGGGCCGCGGGCGACCGACTGGCGAAGACCCCGCCGTGAATGCAGTGAACCCGTATGGCTGGCAGCGCCATGTGCATGACAAGAGCCAGCCAGAAAACCTGGTTTTCCTGCGCAAGCTGCGCGCACTGCTGGACCTGTATCCAAACACCACCATGATTGGTGAAATTGGGGACGACGACGGGCTGGCGCGGGTTGCCGAGTACACGCAAGGTGGCGACAAGCTGCACATGGCTTATTGTTTTGACCTGCTGGGTTCGGCCCACTCAGCGCCTTATCTGCACGGGGTGCTCAAGCGCTTTGACGAATTGGCCTCAGGTGGATGGCCTTGCTGGGCACTGTCGAATCACGATGTCGTTCGTGTGGCAACACGGTGGGGCGGGGCGAGTCCGAATCCTGCGCTGTTGCGTCTGGCGGCTGCGATGCAGATGAGCCTTCGGGGATCAACCTGCCTTTACCAGGGTGACGAGCTGGGCTTACCTGAGGCGCAGATCGCGTTTGACGAATTGCAGGACCCCTACGGCATTACCATGTGGCCGGAGTTCAAGGGGCGCGATGGATGCCGTACACCCATGCCGTGGGAAAGCGAGTCACGTGACATGGGTTTTACGTTGCCCCTGGCAGGTGCAAGACCAGCAGCCGTGCGGCCCTGGTTGCCCGCTTCGGAGTCGCATCGGACCATGGCGGTGGATGTCCAGTCATCACAAGAAGACTCATTGCTGAATTTCTACCGCCGACTGTTGCGGTGGCGCAATGCACAACCAGCCTTGATTGAAGGCGAGATGGATTTGCTGGCCAGTCACCCTCAAGTCCTTGCGTATGTGCGGTCGGGAGAGGGTCAGAACCTGCTGTGCTTGTTCAATTTCAGCGATCAGGCTGCGCAGTGGACGTTGCCTGCCAACCTGACCGTTTTGCAGGTGCTGACTGAGAGTGGCCTGGCGAGCTCGCAACTTGAGGCGGGCAAGGCCAGCTT
The DNA here is from genome assembly GCA_029561195.1 of Pseudomonadota bacterium. Classification (GTDB taxonomy): domain Bacteria; phylum Pseudomonadota; class Gammaproteobacteria; order Burkholderiales; family Burkholderiaceae_C; genus Egaibacter. The sequence continues at coordinate 1,984 of JAKQJK010000331.1, read as the reverse complement.
GCCAGCGTGGTCGGGGTTGTTCGCGCTGCTCAAATAGTGTGGAGGGCGTGGTTTGGCAAAATGGGTCGAATCCATTCCAAATCTGAAGGCAAGGCATGCTGCACCTCCATTACTACCCCAGCACCGCAGCCATGGCGCCCCATATCATTCTGCAGGAACTCGGCGTGCCATTCGAGCTCGTGCTGGTGGACCGCCCGGCGGACGCGCACAAGTCGCCCGAGTACCTCAAGCTCAACCCCAACGGCTTGATTCCAGTGCTCACCGATGGTGATCTGGTGTTGTATGAAACGGCGGCCATCTGCCTGTACCTGTGCGACATGCACCCGCAGGCCAAACTGGCACCGGCGGTCGGCTCGGTAGAACGGGCACACTTTTACAAATGGTTGATCTGGCTGACCAACACGCTGCAGGCCACGCTGATAACCTACTTTTATCCGGAGCGGTCTGTCAGCCCTGGCAATGCAGCGGGCGCTGCCGAAGTGAAGGCGCAAGCCGAGTGCAAAGTGGGCGCAATGCTGGACCGGCTGGACGCCGAGCTGGCGCGCCACGGTGGCCCGTGGCTTCTGGGCCAAAACTACTCTGCGCTGGACCCTTACGCGATGATGTTGGGTCGATGGACGCGTGGTTTTGCATCAGCGCCTGCCCGCACGCGCCCGCACTTGGGGCCCTATCTGCAGACAATGCTGGCGCGCCCGGCGGTGCAGCGGGTGTTTGCAACCGAGAAGCTGGTTCAGCCCTGGGTCTAGTTGGGTTCCGCACATTTCGAGAGTCAAATATGGCCTTGACCCTCGTGCAATATGCGTGAATAGCTATTACTTTTGTAGCAATCGCGCAGCATCGAGCGCAAAGTAGGTCAGCACACCATCGGCCCCGGCGCGTTTGAAGGCCAACAGGCTTTCCATCATCACGGCGTCATGGTCCAGCCAGCCGTTTTGCGAAGCGGCTTTCACCATGGCGTATTCACCGCTCACCTGATAGGCGAAGGTGGGTACTTTGAATTCGTCCTTCACGCGGCGTACGATGTCCAAGTACGGCATGCCGGGTTTGACCATTACCATGTCTGCACCCTCGGCAATATCCAGCGCCACTTCACGCAATGCCTCGTCGCTGTTGCCGGGGTCCATCTGGTAGACCTTCTTGTTGCTTTTGCCCAGGTTGGCGGCAGAACCCACAGCGTCGCGGAACGGGCCGTAAAACGCGCTGGCGTATTTGGCGCTGTAGGCCATGATTCTTGTATGGATCGCACCGCTCAATTCGAGCGCCGCCCGAATCGCTCCGATCCTGCCGTCCATCATGTCGCTGGGCGCCACTATGTCCACGCCCGCAGCTGCCTGCGTGAGCGCCTGCTTCACCAGCACTTCCACGGTTTCATCGTTCATGATGTAGCCATCAGCAGCCGGGTTGGGGTCCGGCAGGCCGTCTTGGCCGTGGCTGGTGAACGGGTCCAGCGCCACGTCGGTCATCACGCCCAGATCGGGAAATTCTTTTTTCAGCGCGCGCACCACGCGGGGTATCAAACCATCGGGGTTCAGCGCTTCGCGACCGTCAGGAGTTTTTACCGATTGGTCAATCACCGGGAACAGCGCCATCACCGGAATGCCGAGCTTCACGCAGTCTTCGGCAACCGGTAGCAGCAGGTCCAGGCTCAGTCGTTCGACGCCAGGCATGGAGGCGACGATTTGGCGCTGCTGTGTGCCCTCCACCACAAACACCGGATAAATCAGGTCATGCGGGGTGAGGGCGTTTTCGCGCACAAGATTGCGCGTGAACGCGTCACGGCGCAGGCGGCGTGGGCGTCCCATGGGGAAGGGTGCAAAGATCGTCATGGTAAATATATTTGCCGGATGGCTTGAATCCCGATGATAACTTTGCTAGATTACGCGTGGGCGGTTCGCCGCCTCCCGCTTTTCCTCCCTGAGCGGGGCCTTGATGTGTGACAGCAAATAGGCTTCCAACCCCAGCCCACGTGCTGGGGTTTTTTTTG
>JAKQJK010000278.1 GCA_029561195.1 Pseudomonadota bacterium | reverse complement strand
GCGTTGCGAATTAGTTTGAGGTCCACGTGCGCAATCTGAAGGCCGCGCTGTGGCACGGTCTTGATCAGTCCACCAGCTTCCAGCCGTGGAATCATCTCGCGCACGGCGCCCAGCGGCATGTCCAGCAGGGTCATCAGTTCGCGCTGCGAGATGAACTGGCCGGGACGAATGCCGCCGTTCAAAATCTGCTGCGTGAAGCCCTGGTAAGCGCGTGCGCGCTGGCTCACAGACTCTGCAGTGTTGTTGATCAGCGTCAGGGCGGGGGCCGGTTCTGCCTTGCGTGTGCTCACGGGCGGACCACACCTTTTTTCAGCAGGATGTTGCCGTATATGCGCACCTCACCGGTAGCCACGATGGCAAACGCGGTGGCCGCACGATCGTAAAACGCAAACCGCTCCAGCGAGGTGGCCGGTGTGTTGCCATGCAGGGCCAGCACGCGGTTGAAGTCTTTCACTGTATCCGGCACGGCTTGCGGGTCGTTCACCACCTGCATGGTCATTGCGGCGGACGGTACAAAATCATCTAGGGGCAAAACAGACAGCACTGCGTCTAGTGCATCGGTGGCACTGACGCCAGGCAGGTGTACCAGTCGTTTGGCGTGGGTTGTGGCCGGAAAATTGGCATCCGCCAGCACGATCTCATCCCCATGGCCCATAGACGCGAGCACGTGCAGCAGGTCGGGCGAGAGCAGGGGTGACAGGTTTTTCAGCATGAAGGCAAAGGTACAAAGAATGAGTTGACTAGTGTTGACGAGCTAACATGTTAGCTATATCGTAGCGATCCATTGACGAAATGCACCCGGTGAAAACCCTTATGCTTTGTGCCTCTTCCTTTTTTTAAATTGATCGCGTCATGACTGTTTTTGCGTCTTCCGCTACGGGGCTGCCCATTGGACTGGGTGGCGCGCCGCTGGGTAATTTGTATGCTGCCATGCCAGATGCACAGGCGCAGGCAGTGTTGTCGGCCGCACTGAACGCGGGCTGCCGCACGCTGGATACCGCGCCCCATTACGGCAACGGCTTGAGCGAACACCGGTTTGGCAACGCGTTGAGAGGTTTTCCTCGCGATGACCTGGTGTTGTCATCCAAGGTGGGCCGTTTGCTGCGGCCCAGCCAGCGCGCGGCGAGTGACCAGAACGGGTATGTTGATGTGTTGCCATTTGAGCAGGTTTGGGACTACTCCGCCGCAGGCGTGCGCCGCAGCGTGGAAGACAGCCTTCAGCGCCTGGGCATGGAGCGGCTGGACGTGGTGTACATCCATGACTGCGATCTGGAGTCCCATGGTGTGAACTACCCCCGCGTGTTGCAGGAGGTTGTGCGCGAGGCTTTGCCCGAGCTGCAGCGCATGAAAACCGAAGGGCTGTTGCGCCACATCGGGTTGGGTGTCAATGATGTTCAGGTGTGTCTGGATGTGCTGGCGCAAGCTGATCTGGATTGCCTGATGTTGGCAGGCCGGTACAGCCTGATTGACCACTCGGCGCTGCCCGAGTTGTTGCCGCTGTGTGTGCAGCGCGGTGTGCGCGTGGCGCTTGCCGGTGCCTTCAACTCTGGCATTCTGGCCACCGGCGTGCGGTCCGGGCAGGCCGTGCGCTTCAACTACGCTACAGCACCTCAGGAGTGGATTGACCGCACGGCAGCAGTTGAAGCCGTTTGCGAAAAGTTTCAGGTGCCGCTGCGCGCCGCCGCCTTGCAGTTCCCGCTGGCCCATCCCGCCATCGAGATCGTCATTGCGGGCGCACAAACGGTAGCGCATTGGGACAACGCCATGGCCATGATGGCACACCGGATTGATTCCCGATTTTGGGAAACCCTGCGGGCGGGCAAACTCATCCCGGACGCCGCTCCCCTGCCTTGATTAATACAAGCCGCGCACCCGCGCGTGCAACCGGGCCAGGCCGAGCAACGCATCCGTGTGTGGCGTGGGTACGCCCACCATAGCGCCCATCTCCTTGACGACGGTCACCAGTGCGTCCAGCTCCAGGGCCTTGCCTGCTTCCACGTCCTGCAGCATGGAGGTTTTGAACGCACCCAGCTTGAGGGTGACGGCGTGGCGGTCCTCGGGCTGCTGGGCGATGGGAATGCCCATGCGCGCGCCAATTTCCTTCGCCTCCAGCATCACGCTGGACACAAAGCTGCGCACCAGCGGGTCACCCAGAATCAGGTCCGTCGTGGCGCCAGTGATGGCACTGATGGGGTTGACTGTCATGTTGCCCCACAGCTTGTACCA
>JAKQJK010000275.1 GCA_029561195.1 Pseudomonadota bacterium | reverse complement strand
CCATCGGGGCGCAGCCAGGTGAATGTCCAGTTAATCATGCCAAACAGCATCATGGTCGCTGCAGTCTGGTTGGCAGGGTTCAGGCGCGCTGGATACGCACGACACAAGAAGCGGGTAACGGCAGAAACCAGATCGCGCTGACGATTCAGAATCAGCTCACGTTGTTCGCTACCCAGAAACTGGGTGTCGTGTAGCAACGCCACGTGCCGTGTGGCGGAAGTTTCATACTCTTGCAGGAAGCTGCGGATCAATTCGTGAAGGGCAGCACGATCATCCAGATTACCTCGGTGCGCAGTAGCCTCAGCTTGACCGATGAGGCTTAGCAGCCGCTGAGTGTAGCGGTCAAGCAGGTCAAACAAGATGGCTTCCTTTGCTTCGTAGTAATGGTACAGCCGCGCCTTGGAAGTGCCGTTGGCCGCCGCAATGTCGTTCATGGTGGCCGCAGGGTAGCTTTTGTCCGCAAAACACTGCGCCGCGCGGTCTAGGATCTCGTCGCGCTTGAGTTCATGGGTAGCGGATTTGGGGCGGGCCATATGGGGTATTGTGCCGCCACGGCTGACAAGGCTCCTATACTTCGCCATGGCCGCCAACCGAGAATTTGCCGACTACTGCTGCGAACTACTAAGCAGCGCTGGCCCGTGTGTGCCCAAACGCATGTTCGGCGGCTGGGGCATCAGCACTGGCGGGTTGACGATTGGCATCATTGCCGATCTGGGTTCGGGAGACAAACTGTGGCTGAAGGCGGATGACGCCACCCGTGGCGTGATGGAAGCTGCTGGGTGCGAGCGCTTTACTTATACCTCTACCAAAAACGGAGAGGCTGTTACGCGTGGCATGAACTACTACAGCGCCCCGGAGGATGCCATGGAGGCGCCACATGCCATGGCGCCCTGGGCCAGAATCGCGTTGGATTGCGCCTTGAAAGCCAAGGCCTCCCCTGCTAAAACTACACGCATAAAGTCCAAGCCAACAGGAAAAACAAAAATGCCCAAAGCTTCGGGCGCCAAATAAAACTCTCCAGCAATCGACCGATCTACGGTACAAGCGCCAAACGCAAAACAGCAACGGCGTCAAATTTGAGAATTGAGGGGCTCTAGCTAGGTGGTCAAGGGGTCATGGTCCACTCATGGGTACATTTTTTGCAGCGGACAAGAACATGACTATTGCGTTGGTCTTCTTGCACCAGCGTCAAACTGCCATACGTACCGCAATGCGGGCAATTGGCCTGGTTCGCCAAATCCTCTGCGTGCATGAGCAAGAACAGGTAGCGACGCAGGGCCCAGAGTCCTACTGATCCGCTGATGATGCAAAAAACCACATCCATCAATTTTTCACCTACGGAAGAATCGCGAAAAGCCTCCATGCTGGCCATAAGTGCTATCAC
>JAKQJK010000259.1 GCA_029561195.1 Pseudomonadota bacterium | reverse complement strand
CAATGAATTCTGAACTTGGATTTATACTAACCTCAATGCGCCGATTTGCTACAGCTTGCGGGCGCTTAATAAGTTCAGCTAAAGACGCCAGCCAACCCGGCCTCGCCCTTAGCCAAAAGGAATGCGACGCCGGGTTTTGTTCTTCTGATTTCAACCGATGCTGATTGCCACACCACAGTCGATGCACTTTGCCGCTGCGCTGCCATTGCAAAGTGGCGCGTCCATCCGTGCCTACGACCTGAGTTTTGAGACCTACGGTACGCTGAACGCTGACAAATCCAACGCGGTGCTGATTTGCCATGCGCTTAACGCCTCGCACCATGTGGCTGGTGTTTATGCGGGTCAGGACAAGTCAGAGGGCTGGTGGGACACTATGATCGGGCCCGGCAAGTCGCTGGACACCAACAAATTCTTTGTCATTGGCGTGAACAACCTCGGCTCCTGTTTTGGCTCGACCGGGCCGATGCACGTGAACCCGGACACCGGACGAATCTACGGTGCCGACTTTCCCGTAGTGACGGTTGAAGATTGGGTGGACGCACAAGCCCGCCTGATGGATTCGCTGGGTATTCAGACGCTGGCCGCCGTGATGGGTGGCTCACTGGGCGGCATGCAGGCACTGAGCTGGGCGCTTCAATTTCCGGATCGCGTGCGCCACGCGGTGGTGATCGCCAGCGCGCCCAACCTCACGGCTGAAAATATTGCGTTCAACGAGGTGGCGCGTCGCGCCATCGTGACCGACCCTGACTTCAATGGCGGCCACTTTTATGCCGACAGTAGCAGGCCAGAGACCAAACCCAAACGCGGCCTGCGCATTGCCCGCATGATTGGCCACATCACTTACCTCAGTGATGATGTGATGAACGAGAAGTTTGGCCGCCAGTTGCGCGAAGCCGTGTTGGGCAGCGCCGCCGGCTACAAATATTCAACGCAGGACGTGGAGTTCCAGATTGAAAGCTACCTGCGCTACCAGGGCGACAAGTTTGCCGAGTACTTTGATGCCAACACCTATTTGCTGATTACCCGCGCACTGGACTACTTCGATCCGGCTCGCGGATTTGACGGCAATCTGAGCCTGGCGCTGGCGCGTGCGAAAGCCAAATTCCTGCTGGTGAGCTTCACCACCGACTGGCGCTTTTCGCCTCAGCGAAGCCGGGAGCTGGTGAAAGCCTTGCTCGATAACCGTCGCGATGTGAGCTACGCCGAGATCGATGCGCCCCATGGGCATGATGCCTTTTTGCTCGATGACCCGCGCTATATGAGCGTAATTAGCTCATATTTTGATAGCGTTTTGAAAGAAACGGAGGCGCCCGCATGAGCGACGTCGCCACCATGAAAGCCATTGCCGATCTGGTGCCGCAGGGTTCGCGCGTGCTCGACCTGGGTTGTGGAGACGGCGCTCTGCTGGCCTACCTGCAGCAGACACGGGCCTGCACCGGCTACGGTATCGAGATAGACGATGCCAACGTGCTGGCCTGTGTGAAGCGCGGCGTCAACGTCATCCAGCTCAACCTGGACGAAGGCCTGGCGATGTTTGACGACGCCTCGTTTGACGTGGTGCTGCAGATCGACACGCTGCAGCACCTGCGCAATGCCGAAGTGATGTTGCGCGAGACCGCGCGGGTTGGCAAGAACGGCATCGTGGCATTTCCCAATTTTGGGCACTGGCCCAACCGCATGGCCGTGCTGATGGGTCGTATGCCCGTGACCAAACGCCTGCCTTACCAGTGGTACGACACCCCCAATATCCGCGTGGGAACCTACGCGGACTTTGAAGTGCTGGCGCAGCGCAACCGGCTCAACATCACCGACAGCTTTGGCCTGCAGGACAGCCGCCTGGTGCGCATCGCGCCCAACCTGATGGCGGGCACGGCGGTCTTCAAGTTTTCCCGCTGAATAACAAGCCCCGCACGGCTGGGCCGTGTCCTGTAGCTAGAACCTGGGCCGCTGGGGATTGAAGTCTGGCTGGTGTTTGCGCATTTCCTTCGCATCGTCACGCCTGCGAATGCCGCAGTCCAAATAGTTCTGATGCAACCGGGCCAGCGCCTGGCGGTCCAGTTTGACGCCCAGGCCAGCGCCTGATGGTGGTGCCAACACACCGTCCTTGATGGAAAGCTTGCCGCCTTTGATAACTTCGTCCTCCTGCCACGGATAGTGGGTGTCGCAGGCGTAGGTCAGGTTGGGCAGCGTCACCCCGACATGGGTCATGGCTGCCAGGCTGATGCCCATGTGCGAATTGGAGTGCATGGAGATGCCCATGCCAAAGGTACGGCAAATGGTTGCCAGGTGCTGGGTGGCCCGCAGGCCGCCCCAATAGTGGTGGTCAGACAAAATAACTTGCACGGCATCGAGCTGAACCGTTTTGGGAATGTGGCCAAAGGCGATGGTCACCATGTTGGTGGCCAGTGGCATCGGAGAGAATTTGGCCACTTCACCCATTTCCTCCAGCGTGCCCACCGGGTCTTCCAGATACTCCAGCAGTCCTTCGGCCGCCAGTAGGGGCATGATGCGGCGTGTGGTCTCGACCGACCAGCCCCCGTTGGGGTCAATCCGCAACGGGTAGCCCGGGAAAGCCGCACGCAAAGCCTGCAAGCCGGCAATTTCTTCCTCAGGGGCCAGTACGCCTGCCTTGAGCTTGATGGAGCCAAAGCCATAAGTGTCAATCATGCGACGGGCCTGCAGCACCAGCTGCTCCGGCGTGAGGACTTCGCCCCAGTTGTCGGTCTGGTAGCCGGGGTCCTCCTTGTGCTTGGCAAACTTGTAAAACAGGTAGGCGCTATAGGCTACGTTAGGCCGTACCGCACCGCCCAGCACCTCGTACAACGGGCGATTCAGTATCTGGCCCTGCAGGTCCAGAAAGGGCACTTCAAATGCTGCCAGGGCGCTGGCGCGCGCCTTGTCGCCTGCGGTTGGGAATGTGGCCCCGGTATCGGGGTTGCCGCCGACCAGGCCGTACACCACGCGGGTGAGGGCGTTAAGATCAAACGGATCAAGCCCCATGAGCTGCGGTGCGATGTTTGCGAGGTTGTTCAGCGTTTCCAGATCGCCATAACTTTCGCCCAGACCTATACGTCCGTCCGCGGTTTCGACCTCGATGATGCTGCGCAACGCCCAGGGTTCGTGCACACCGGCTACGTTCAGAAGCGGTGGGTCACGAAACGCGATGGGGGTGACGCGGGCAGCCACGATGCGGGTGGTTGGCAGGCTCATGCAAATATCCTTTCAGGGTGATCAAGCAAGGTTGAACCGTATCTCGCCGTTCATGCTGTCTCCCGGTTCAAGCAGGTGTGTGCCGGTGTTTGCAACCCCGTGGGTAGCGAGGTTGAACCCATCTGCCACATGGCTAACGGGTTCCAGGCATAAATAAAGAGGGGTGTCTGGCCGATGCACCACGAGGTGACCAAACACCGGGTCTGCGCGCATGCTGAGTTGTGAACCCTGTGGCAAATCGACGATGGCCGTGCCGTCCCATCCGCCCACATAGTCGGTCATGGCACCATCGGGCAGACAGCGTGGCGTCTCATACTGCTCGTTCGCCAGCAGCGCCCGGGGGGCACCCGGCAGGTAATCTTGCGTGGCAGGCCAGAGGGTGGTGGCACCGTAGGTAAGCCGGGCCGCGGGGTCGTGCCGGAAGTAGGGGTGCAGACCCATGCCCGCCGGCATGGTGCGCTGGTCCGCGTTACACAGTGTCAGGCCGACGCGAAGCTGCGAAGGCGTCAATTCGAAACGCAGGCTGGCCGTGTAGTGCCAGGGCCAGGCCGGGCCAGCCGGGCTGTCCAGGGTCAGCGTGGCGGTGTCCGGGCCTTGCTGTATGGCCTGCCAGGACTGAGCGTGCGCATTACCATGCAGGGTGTGGGGCATGGCATTGGGGTGGGGGCGAAGCACGTGGGTTTCATCATTGACAAGCAGCAGTGCATTGGCAATGCGATTCGAATACGGCATCAGTGGATAGATGCCGCCTTTGGCCCAGTGAATGGGGTCAAAGAAGTCTTCCGGGTAGGGGTGGAGAACGTCCACAGCTTCACCGTTCCCACCCACAAGACGCAGCGCGGAGACCCGGCCTCCAGCATGCGGGACCAGGCGGGCGCTGGCGCCGCCTGCATTCAAGGTGATGACAGGGTTCATGGGCACTTCAGGCATAACCGGTCGAACCGTCCGGCTTGACAGGCACCTTGCGTTCCCAGTGAATGTATTCCTCGGTGCCCAGCAGCTCCTCATTGATCTCGACACCCCAGCCAGGACGATCGGGGCGAAGCTCCAGGTAGCCGTCTTTGGGGAGGTACGGGTCTTTCACGTACCAAGCACCTTCGTTGCGGTCTTCCGCAGTGACGGCGGCTTCTGTGCCGTACACATAACTGGCACCTTGCGGCAGACGGTATTCGAGGATACGGAAGTTGGTCTGGGCAGCGCTGAAATGCACGTTGATGGCGGTGGCCAGCGGTCCCATCGGGTTGTGCGGTGCAATGGTCACGAAATGAGCCTCGGCAATGGCCGCAATTTTGCACATCTCGAGCAGGCCACCCACCACGCAGATATCAGGCTGGATGATGTCACAGCCACGCACTTGCAACAGCCTCAGGAACTCAAAGCGGCTGTACAGCGACTCGCCCGTTGCTAGTGTGCACTGGAGGCCACGTTTGAGCTCACCCCAGGCCTCAAAGTTTTCAGGCCGGATCGGCTCTTCAAAAAACAGGGGATCGTAGGGTGCCAGTGCATTGCCCAGTTGCACGGCCTGCGCGGGCTCGAAAATCTTGGCGTGTGCATCAAAGGCAATCTCATACTCGGTTTTGACCGTTTCACGCAGCTTTCGGAAGTACTCGGCAGATGTCCGCACCACCTCGCCCCAGCGGTTCCGATGCATGTCGATACGAAATGGACTGAGCTTGAAAGCCTTGAAACCCCATTGCTCATTCAGCGCGTCCATTTCA
>JAKQJK010000254.1 GCA_029561195.1 Pseudomonadota bacterium | reverse complement strand
CGCACACATGCATACGCGGGCGCGCACCTGCGCGCGCCCATACGAGTTCACATTACCAAATTTTTCAACCGTGTCCAAAAAAGCCTCATTTTCAGATAATCGCCGTATTCAAACCCGCCGCTCTGGCGTGCATGGTAAAGGCGTTTTCGCAGTGCAGGACCTGGCTGAAGGTGAAGTCATTATTGAATATGTGGGCGAGATCATCAGCTGGCCCGAGGCCCTTCGCCGCCATCCACATGATCCCAAGGACCCCAACCACACGTTTTATTTTCACATTGATGCGAAAAATGTCATTGATGCCAAGCATGGTGGCAACTCCTCGCGCTGGATCAACCACGCATGTGCACCCAACTGCGAAGCCGACGAAGAAGGCGGCCGCGTGTTCATCAAGGCCCTGCGCAACATCAAGGCCGGCGAAGAGTTGAATTACGACTACGGTCTGATCATCGACGAGCGCTATACGCCCAAACTCAAGGCCGAATATCCCTGCTGGTGCGGTGCCAAGACCTGCCGTGGCACCCTGCTGGCGCCTAAACGGGGCCGTTGACCTGTGCGTGGGAGTGGGCCTTCCGCCAGCGTTATGACACCCATCCGGTGGCCATCAGAGGCTATCTGGGAGGCCGTAGAGCCTGCATTGCCAGGTTTCACCGTCGAGGTACTGCCCCAGATCGATTCGACCAACACCGAGCTGATGCGCCGTGCCCGTGTCGGACAACTTGATCCCGCCTTGCTGGTGGCTGAGCGGCAAACTGCTGGCCGGGGCCGTCTGGGGCGCCAGTGGCACAGTGAAGCGACAAACGCGTCCCCCCTCGCCTCTCTTGCTTTCTCCCTGGGCGTCCCCCTATCTCCCTCAGACTGGTCCGGGCTGTCATTGGTCGCAGGGGTTTCTGTGGCGCAGAGTTTGCACCCGGATTTACGTTTGAAGTGGCCCAATGACATCTGGTTCCGGGACCGCAAGCTCGCGGGCATTCTGATTGAGACAGCCAGTTTTGACGGGATTCGCTACGTTGTGATCGGTGTGGGCATAAATATGCTCCAGCGAAGCGCCCAGGGGTTGTCCACACCACCTGCCTGGCTGGCCGAATTGCTGCCCACCATCGATGCGCCACACGCGCTACTCAGGATTATTCCTTCGCTGGTGCGTGATGTACACGCGTTCGAGGCACAGGGATTTACCCCATTTCACAACCGCTTTGCCGCGCTAGACTGCCTGGCCGGACAGGCAGTCACGCTCAGCGACGGGACCGCAGGAACCGCCCAAGGTGTTGACGTCACAGGCGCATTGCTGGTGCATACTGCGGTCGGCATGAAAACCATTACCAGTTCTGAAGTGAGTGTCCGACCTTCTCAGGGATTGGGCTGAACCATGCTTCGTCTGATCGTGTTGCTCCTGTTGCTGGCCAATGGCGTGTATTACGCCTGGTCTCAGGGACTGTTGAAAGGGTTTGGGTTTGCTCCGGTGCAGCAATCGGAGCCGCAACGGATACCCGCACAAATTCGCCCAGAGGCATTGAGAATCCTTGCCGGTGACGAATTACGCCGGGCCGAGGCCCCCGTCGCTGCTTCCCCCGCACGTGCACCGGAATGCCTTCAGGCCGGGCCGTTCGATGAGATCCAGGTGGTGGCCCTGCGTGAGACGCTTGAGACGGCCTTGCCCGTTGGCACCTGGCGGCTGGATGCCGCAGTGGAACCGGCACGCTGGATTGTCTACATGGGGAAGTTTCCTGATGCACAGGCTGCGTTGACCAAGCGTGCAGAGTTGACCAAATTGAATTTGAAGCTGGAGCCACTTGTCAACCCGGCTCTGGAGTTCGGAATTTCATTGGGCGCGTTTGAAACCCGCAGTGCAGCAGAAGTGCAACTGGAGACTCTCAAACAACGTGGCGTTCGCACTGCGCGGGTTTTGGAAGAACGCCCGGAAGTACGTGGTGCCCTGCTGCGCATCACCGCGGCCGAAGACGTCCTGAAAGCGCATCAGGAAGAACTCAAACCAGCTTTGGCTGGAAAGCCCTGGCGCACGTGCAAATAGTGCCAACGCGCTAATTTACGCTTCCGGGCTTTGCTGCCCGGTCGAAAACTTGACAACAAAGCGCGTGCCAGGTGGCGCTTGACCCGGTCGCGTTTCTTCGAGCCCAATTGTCGCGTCATGCTGGAGCGCAATTTCAAGCACGATGGGCAAACCCAGTCCAGTGCCGTCCACTTCAGTGCCTAGCGACCTGTAAAACGGCTGAAACACCAGCTCCCGTTCCGATGGCGCAATGCCCGGGCCGGAGTCTTCTACCTGCAACCACACCACTTTGCCAAACGGGTCAGCTAGCACCCTGGCGGTGATAATGCCCGGCGTCTCGGCGCTGGAGGGGGTGTAGTTAATGGCGTTGTCGATGAGGTTACGAATCAGCTCCTTGATCAGCGTCGGGTTGCCTTGTAGCTGAACACCTGCATCCCCGGGTGCGGCGCCCTCGTAGCCTAGATCGAGTCGTTTGTCCATCGCGCGGGACAGGCAGTCCTGGGTGACTTCCATGGTCAGCTGGGCCAGATCACAGGTCTGGCGACTCATGGCAGCGCCGCTGCTCTCTGCCCGGGCCAGCGCCAGCAACTGGTTCACGGTGTGAGTGGCCCTGATGCTGGACTTGCCGATTTGCCGAAGCGACTGCTTGAGCTCATCAGCATCGGCACCCTCCCGCTGGGCTAGGTCAGCCTGCATGCGCAGACCTGCCAACGGGGTTTTGAGCTGGTGCGCTGCGTCAGCCAGGAAGCGTTTTTGGGTGGCGATCGTGTCTTTCAGCCGCATGAACAGATCATTTACCGACAACACCAACGGAGAAATTTCCACCGGCACGTCCTGCGCGTCCAATGGGCTCATGTCGTCGGGCTTGCGGGCACGGATGAGATTTTCCAGGCGCGTCAGCGGCTTAAGGGCCTGTACCAGCGCCATCCACACCAGTAATACCGCCAGCGGCAAGATGACAAACTGCGGCAGCATCACACCCTTGGTGATTTCAGTGGCCAGCACTGAGCGCTTTTCCAGCGTCTCGGCCACCTGTACCAGCACCAGTTTGGCGTCGGGCAATGGCACCTTGACCCATGTGTAAGCCACCTTGACATCAACGCCCCGGACAGCATCTTCCCGCAGCCGGACTTCATTGATCTCCGGGGTTTCGTCCTCAGAAGGCAAGGGCAGATCCTTGTCGCCGCTAAGGTACTCCCCTTTGGAGCCCAGCACTTGGTAGTACACGGTACTTTCTTCGTCCGCCCGCAGCAACTCGCGAGCGGGCTGTGGCAGGTTAAATACCACTTTGTTCTGGTTCACCGTCACCAGCTGCGCCAGCGCCACCACGTTGTATTCCAGTGCGCGATCAAAGGGCTTGCCCGCCACTCCCTGTGCTACGAACCACGTCAGTCCCAGACTGACGGGCCACAGCAGCAGCAGTGGCGTGAGCATCCAGTCAAGAATTTCCCCAAAGAGCGAGCGCTGCTCGCGCTGGAACAGTTTCAAGATGGAATTTTTTCGAGGCAATAGCCTAGGCCACGCACGGTTGCAATGCGCACGGGGCCCTTTTCAATTTTTTTGCGCAGGCGATGGATGTACACCTCAATCGCGTTGTTGCTGACCTCTTCGCCCCACTCGCACAAGCGCTCCACCAGCTGGTCCTTGCTGACCAGTCTACCCGCACGTTGTAGCAACACTTCCAGTAGCCCCAGTTCGCGGGCAGACAACTCCACCATCTTACCGTCCAGTGTGGCCACGCGGCCAGACTGGTCATAGACCAGCGGGCCATGCTTAATGGTGCTGCTGGCCGTGCCCATGCCTCGTCGGCTTAGGGCCCGCACACGTGCTTCCAGCTCCTGAAGGCTGAAGGGTTTTGCCATGTAGTCGTCGGCGCCGTAATCCAGACCCTTGACCCGCTCTTCCACACCGTCAGCTGCAGTCAGGATGAGGACTGGCAGTGCTGAACCCCGTGCCCGCAGGCGTTTGAGCACTTCGAGCCCGTGCATTTTGGGCAGACCCAAGTCGAGAATGAGCAAGTCAAACTCGGTATTGGTCATCAGCGCAGCGTCCGCCTCGGTACCACTTGCCACGTGGTCCACAGCGGCGCCTGAGCTGCGCAACGTTCGCAACAGGCCATCGGCCAGCACCTGATCATCCTCGGCAATCAGAATACGCATGTTTGTCTCCGGTTGAGGGTCTTCCTGTGTTTCTGATACGGCGACTTTTTTATTCGCTCGGGTTCATTCTAGGCCGGTAAATTGCCTGGCCCAACCCGGTTTCCGTCATCGTGCGTTTTCAGGCGGCATAGGCCTCCAGTCCGATCTGGATCACCGTGGCCACCTCGGTGCCCACCGCGGCCCGTAGCTCGGCCTCCGCTTGCGCGACGGCCCTTCGAAAAGCCTCCAGCCACGCCAATCCCTGAGTGGTGAACTTCACCCGACTAGCGCGGGCATCGCGCAAATCGGGCTCTCGGGTCACCAGCGCCCAGGCCTCGCACTGGTCCACCAGCTTGCCCATGGCCTGTTTGGTCATGCCTGCACGCGCGGCCAGTTCGGTCAGGCGCGAGCCCTCCAGCGCCAGATGCCGGGTGATGTGAACGTGGGAGGCGCTTAGCCGCCCGCGGGCAGCTAGGTTTGACAAGGCCAGGGGCACGGTGTCGTCCGCCGCCATCAGCGCCAGCACGCGCGTGTCAAATCGCTGCAGGGCCAGATGCATCAAGTGGCCCAGGTGGGTCTGGCGCCAGCCGTCGTGTTCAGTGTGAAAAGGCATGGCTGTAAATAGTAAGCTAAATTGACCAAAAAACTTGTTTACTTATTTCAACTGGCCAAGTTAAACTACTGTTCAAGCATCCAGCCTGTTGTTAACATCAGATGATGCGCCGAACTTAACCGATTGATTTTCAAGGAGATTTCTCATGGATGCACCCGTCAAAGGCTTTAACAACATGAATGGCGCCAACAGCGAAAAAGCCAAAGCCCTGCAAGTGGCCCTGGCCCAGATCGAAAAGCAATTCGGTAAGGGCACCATCATGCGCCTGGGCGAGGGCGAGGTGATCGAGGACATCCAGGTTGTCTCCACCGGTTCGCTGGGGTTGGACATTGCCTTGGGCGTCGGTGGCTTGCCACGCGGCCGTGTCGTCGAAATCTACGGCCCGGAGTCGTCAGGCAAAACCACGCTGACACTGCAGGTGATTGCCGAAATGCAGAAACAGGGCGGCCAATGCGCGTTTGTCGATGCTGAGCACGCGCTGGACATCCAGTACGCGCAAAAGCTGGGCGTGAACCTGCAGGACCTGCTGATCAGCCAGCCCGACACCGGCGAACAGGCGCTGGAAATCGTGGACAGCTTGGTGCGCTCCGGCGCGGTGGACCTGATTGTGGTGGACTCGGTCGCCGCATTGACGCCCAAGGCCGAACTCGAAGGCGAAATGGGCGATTCTTTGCCCGGCCTGCAAGCTCGCCTGATGAGCCAGGCCCTGCGAAAGCTCACCGCCCACATCAAGAAGACCAACTGCATGGTCATCTTCATCAACCAGATCCGCATGAAGATTGGCGTGATGTTCGGTTCGCCCGAGACCACTACTGGCGGCAATGCGCTGAAGTTCTACGCCTCCGTGCGCCTGGACATCCGCCGCACCGGCACCATCAAGAAAGGTGACGACGCGATCGGTAACGAGACCAAAGTGAAAGTGGTCAAAAACAAGGTGGCGCCCCCGTTCAAGACGGCGGAGTTCGATATTTTGTTTGGCGAGGGCATTAGCCGCCACGGTGAAATCATCGACATGGGTGTGACCGCCAATATCTTGGACAAATCCGGCGCCTGGTATGCCTACAACGGCGAAAAGATCGGCCAGGGCCGCGATAACGCACGTGAGTTTTTGCGCGAAAACCCGGCGCTGTCCACCGAGATCGAGAACAAAGTGCGTGAATCGCTGGGTATCCCGTTGTTGCCGATGGCGGTTGAAGCTGAGGTTAAACCGGCTAAATCTGGCGGTAAAAAGGCCGACTAGCACTCTTGGGATATGCGTGAGCAGCTATTGAAAATGTAGCAATTCACGCTGTTCCTGCCAGCCCGACCTTTTCCACGGCTTTCCAGTTCAGGCGCACCATGTCGTTTACCCAGCCATCCCTCAAGGGTCGCGCCTTGCGTCTGCTCAGCGGGCGTGAGTATTCGCGCGCCGAGCTGGAGCGCAAGCTTAAAACGCATGAAGAGACGCCCGGCGAGTTGGTCCGCGCGCTCGATGAGTTGCAGGTCAAGGGTTTTATCAGCGAGCAGCGGGTGGTGGAGTCGGTCATCAACCGGCGCTCGGCGAAGCTGGGAACGGCGCGTATCAGGCAGGAGCTGCAGGGCAAAGGGCTGGACCCGCAGGCTGTGACGGACGCGGTGGCCAGCCTGAAAGCCACCGAGCTGGCACGTGCCCGCGAGGTATGGCGCAAGAAGTTTGGAGCCAAATCAGATGGGGTAGTTGCCGACGCCGCAGAACGCGGCAAGCAGATGCGTTTTCTGGCCGCGCGCGGTTTTGGCGGCGACGTGATCCGCCGCGTGGTCTCCGGCGCAGCCGATGACGCCCGGGACGAATAAAACAGCCGTTTTAAGCCATTGAGATTGCCCCTAGCCCTCGCCCACTATGCGTAAATAGCTATTAAGAATATAGCAAACACAAGCTTTTAACCGGGCTTTGCAAGCTACAGCCCCAGCATCAGTTTCAGGTTTTGCACCGCAGCGCCGCTGGCACCTTTGCCCAGATTGTCCAGGCGTGCCACTACCACGGCGTGGTGGAAACCGTCGTTTGCTCCGGTGTTTGCAAACACCCGCAACTCCATCTTGTTGGTGTCGGCCAGCGCCAGTGCGTCCAGCTTGGCGTCGGACGTTGCCGGCTCGACACTGACCCACTCGCTGCCCTGGTAGTGTCTGGCCAGCGCGTTGTGAAGGTCTTGTGCGCTGGGTTGGCCCGGCAACTGGTCCAGGTGCAGTGGCAGTTGCACCAGCATGCCCTGCTTGAAATTGCCAACTGAAGGGATAAATAGTGGCCGGCGCGTCAATCCCGTGTATTTCATGATTTCCGGGATGTGTTTGTGCTTGAGTCCCAGGCCGTAAAGCTCAAACGCTGGAGCCTGGCCCAACTCGTAGGCTTCAATCATGCTGCGCCCGCCACCCGAAAAGCCGCTCACGGATGGCAAGGTAAGCGCAAAGTCGTGCGGAATCAGGCCGGCGTCGATCAGCGGGCGAACCAGGGCAATGGCGCCGGTGGCGTAACAACCCGGGTTGGCCACCCGCCGAGCGCTGGCCACGGCAGCCTGCTGACCGGCAGCGAGTTCGGGAAAGCCGAACACCCAGCCTGGCGCGGTGCGGTGGGCAGTAGAGGCATCGATCACTTTGGGGCCGGGTTTGCCACTGGTCCTTGCCAGATCATCGATCATTGCTACGGATTCAATAGCGGCATCGTCATGCAGGCACAGCACCACCAAGTCGACCTGCGCCATCAGAGCGCGCTTGGCTGCAGCGTCCTTGCGCAATTCGGGGGCGATGCTGACCAGCTCGATGCCGGGCATGGTCTGCAGTCGTTCGCGAATTTGCAGGCCGGTGGTGCCTGCTTCGCCATCGATGAATATCTTGTACATGGTGACGTCCTGTGGGTCCAGTGAAAGGTGTTTTGCGCTGCCGGTGTAAGGAATGACCAAGTTTGGTGCGTTGCAACATGATACATTCCATGGCTGTGCCCAGCACCCGCCACAGAACTTTGCCGTTGTGTGAGGGATGAAATTCACCCATTCCTGAGAAAGACCTCATGAAGATTCACGAGTACCAAGGCAAGGAAATCTTGCGTCAATTTGGTGTGCCTACGCCCCGTGGCATTCCCGCTTTTACCGTGCAGGAGGCTGTGGAAGCCGCACAAAAACTGGGCGGCCCGGTATGGGTGGTCAAGGCCCAGATCCACGCTGGTGGTCGCGGCAAGGGTGGTGGCGTCAAGCTGGCCCGCTCGATTGACGAAGTGAAAAAGCTGGCCGGTGAAATTCTGGGCATGCAGCTCGTCACTCACCAGACTGGCCCGGAAGGTCAAAAAGTGCGTCGCCTGTTGATTGAAGACGGTGCGGACATCAAAAAAGAATATTACGTGTCGGCCGTGACCGACCGTGCCACCCAGCGCGTGGCGTTCATCGTGTCGTCTGAGGGCGGCATGGACATTGAAGGCGTGGCACACGACACGCCTGAAAAAATCATCACCGAAATTGTCGATCCAGCTACCGGATTGACTGCTGCGCAGGGCAAGAAGCTGGCAGACGCGATTGGCGTGCCTGCCGCCTCTACCGCCATGGCGGTTGATGTGTTGCAGAAGGTCTATAAGTGCTACATGGATACGGATGCTTCTCTGGTCGAGATCAATCCGCTGATTCTGGAAGGCAATGGCAACATCAAGGCGCTGGACGCGAAGTTCAACTTTGATGCCAACGCGCTGTTCCGCCACCCCGAAATCGTAGCCTTCCGCGATCTGGACGAAGAAGATCCGGCCGAAGTGGAAGCCAGCAAGTTCGACCTGGCCTACATCAGCCTGGACGGCAATATCGGCTGCCTGGTAAACGGTGCTGGCCTGGCCATGGCGACCATGGACACCATCAAGCTGTTTGGCGGCGAGCCAGCCAACTTTCTGGACGTAGGCGGTGGCGCCACTGCCGAGAAAGTCACAGAAGCCTTCAAGATCATGGTGAAAAACCCCAAGGTCAAGGGCATTCTGGTCAACATCTTCGGGGGCATCATGAAGTGCGACACCATCGCCACTGGCGTGATCACCGCCTGCAAGGCTGTGAACCTGTCCGTACCGCTGGTAGTGCGCATGAAGGGCACCAACGACGAACTGGGCAAAAAGTTGCTGGCCGAAAGCGGTCTGCCCATCATTTCCGCTGACACCATGGCAGAAGCTGCGACGAAAATCGTGGCCGCAGTTAAGTAATAACTTTGCGGGACAGATCTTTAACTCTGTCCCCAACTGATTAGGTATCAAACCATGTCGATCTACATCAATAAAGACACCAAAGTTATCACCCAGGGCATAACCGGCAAAACCGGCCAGTTCCACACGGAAAAATGTCAGGAATACGCGAACGGCAAGAACTGCTTCGTGGCGGGCGTGAATCCCAAGAAGGCCGGCGAGTCGATCTTCAACATCCCCATCTTTGCTTCTGTGAAGGAGGCGGCTTCGCAGACCGGTGCCACTGTGTCCGTGATCTACGTGCCGCCAGCAGGCGCGGCGGCCGCAATCTGGGAAGCGGTCGAAGCCGATCTGGATCTGGCGATCTGCATCACAGAAGGCATTCCGGTAAAGGACATGCTGGAAGTGCGCAACCGCATGCGCGCCAAGGAAGCCGCGGGTGGTAAGAAGACCCTGCTGCTGGGCCCCAACTGCCCTGGTTTGATCACGCCTGACGAGATCAAGATTGGCATCATGCCCGGCCACATTCACCGCAAGGGCCGCATTGGTGTGGTCAGCCGCTCTGGCACGTTGACTTATGAAGCCGTGGCCATGCTCACCGAAGTGGGTCTGGGTCAATCCAGCGCCGTGGGCATTGGCGGTGACCCGATCAATGGCCTGAAGCACATCGACGTGATGAAGGCATTCAACGACGACCCGGACACTGACGCCGTCATCATGATTGGTGAAATCGGCGGGCCAGACGAAGCCGATGCGGCCCGCTGGTGCAAAGCCAACATGAAGAAGCCCATTGTTGGTTTCATTGCCGGCGTAACCGCCCCCGCAGGCAAGCGTATGGGCCATGCTGGTGCGCTGATTGCCGGTGGTGCTGACACGGCCGATGCCAAGCTGGCCATCATGGAGGAATGCGGTTTTATCGTGACACGAAACCCATCCGAGTTGGGTCACCTGCTCAAGGCACAGTTGTAAGCAGTATTACGCATGGCCCGGCCGCTGCGTAGCGGCTAAACTGCTGGCTGGATTCAAAGCGCTCCGAACAACTTGTTTTGAGCGCTTCTTTCATGGATCTTTGCTACTTGCGTGCCAGGATGAACTGGTTTGGGTCAATCTTGACTGCCGTCAATGGATTTTTTTCGGAATCGCTGGAGGATACATGCTCCGCGGTTTGCGGAGCGGGTTTTCCGATGCGAATTATCAATACAACATATAAATGGAGATAGCGTATGGAGCTGCTGCAGAGCCCTGATTTCTGGATCGGGCTGATCAAGATCATCTGGATAAATATCATTTTGTCAGGCGACAACGCTGTTGTGATTGCGTTGGCTGCCCGGTCATTGCCGCCAGAACAACAGAAAAAAGCCATCATGTTTGGATCGGGCGCCGCTGTGGTGCTGCGAATCGGACTCACACTGGTGGCTGCCAGGTTGCTGGAAATGTCCTACCTGCAGATCATCGGTGGCTTGCTGCTGCTATGGATCGGCGTTCAATTGCTCGGTGATGAAGAAGAGGGTGATGGACATTCCAAAGAAGCCGGTGGTTTGATGGCTGCCGTGCGCACAATCCTGATTGCTGACCTGGTGATGAGTCTGGACAACGTGATTGCTGTAGCCGCGGCAGCCAAGGGCAGCACAACGCTGCTGATGCTGGGGTTGGCGATCAGCATTCCGTTGGTGATTTTTGGCAGCACGTTGATGATCAAGCTGATGGAGCGGTACCCCATCATCGTGACGCTGGGTGCTGCCTTGATTGGCTGGGTGGGTGGGGAAACCATCGTCAGCGATGTGGCACTGAAAAGCTTCACTGCGGCCAACCCATGGTTGCACTATGTGGCGGCCGCGGCGGGTGCAGCCCTGGTCATTGGCTTGGGCAAATTCCTGAGCAGCAGGAAACCCCAACCCACAGCCGGGCACTGATAGTCCAGCCTCAAGGCGTCTGGTGACGCCCTTAAGAAATGCCCGGCTTGCGTGAACAAGTCCCTTGCCGGGCATGGCCGCCTCTGCTAACGTTGCGCTGCGTCTAAAGGCGCGTGCGCAATTTGCGAAAGGTTAAAGGCGGTCGTTGACAACTTCATCATCACCAAAGCGGGGGCAATTCTGGCGTAGCGACTGGCTGGTCGGGTTATTGATAGTTGCTGCAGTGATGGTTGTGCATCTGTCAACCGACCTGATCAGTGGTTTAGAGCGCCGTTTTTATGACGTAGCCAGCACCAGTACAGACCGCAGGGCGTCCGACCAGGTGGTGGTCATTGCCATTGATGACCAGAGCATTGCCAACATTGGCCGCTGGCCATGGCCGCGCGATATTCATGCGCGGTTGATTGATCAGCTTTCTGCCGCAAAGGTCAAAACGATCGTTCACACGGCCTTTTTCTTCGAACCGCAGGTAGATCGTGGGCTGCCATTCATCCGTCAGATCAAGGACTTGCTGGGCACCGACTTGCAGCCTATGGTTGACCCTGTAACCGGAGCGGTGACTACCAATGAACAATTGGCGCAACTGACCAAAGTGGTTGCCCAGGCAGAAGCGGCGCTGGATACGGACAGGGTGTTGGCCGCAAGCATCAAAAATGCCGGTAATGTTCTGGTGCCATCGGTTTTTGTTCTTGGCGAACCTCAGGGTGCACCAGATAGTCCGCTGCCAGCCTATGTTGCAAAGAGTGCGATGGACGCCAGCAGCGGGTTCTCGGTGCCCGCTATCAAAGGGCAGCAACCCATTGAAGCCATTGGCTCAGCCGCTGCCGGAATAGGCCATCTCAACCAGTTTGCCGATATTGACGGAACCGTGCGGCAGGAGCCGTTATTGGTCAACTATTACGGCAAATCTGTTCCGTCCCTGGCCCTGTTAGCGGCAACCAGCAGCCTTAATTTGTCGCTAGCCGATATCCGGCTGAATGTAGGCGAGTCCGTCCAGATAGGAAAGCTTCGTATCAAAACCGATGAGGCTGCCCTGATGCTGCCTCAGTTTTACAAAGGGCAAAACGGCAAGCCCGCGTTTGTTGAAGATTCGTACTTTGATGTGTTGAACGGGAAAATACCGGCTGCCAAATACGCTGGCAAGATCGTGGTGATTGGGGCTACCGCTGCCGGAGTGGGCGCTGCGTTTCCAGTGCCAGGTTATGCCAGCCTGTCTTCAGCGCAGGCCGTTGCTCATATCACCTCCAGCATCCTTAGCCAGCATTTCATCATCCAGCCGGGCTGGGGTATCTGGGTAGTCTTGGCGATATTTATCCTGGTGACAGCTTATGTCGTGGTAGGGTTGCCACGGCTCTCAGCGGCTATGGCAGCCACTATCACGCTATTGGCATTTGCGACGTTGCTGGGAGCTGAATTTGCCCTTCTTGCGAAGTCGGCGGTATGGCTCAAGCTGATATTCCCGGCCAGCCTGCTAGTGCTTGGCCATCTGGCACTTACGACCAAGCGTTTTCTGGTAGCGGAGGCTGGCAAACTCAAGTCGGACGAAGAATCTGCCGAAACCAACAGGATGATGGGACTCGCACTTCAGGGTCAAGGCCAGCTTGACATGGCGTTCGACCGTTTCCGTCGCGTGCCGATGGGCGACGCGTTAATGGGAAATCTTTACAGTCTGGCCCTGGACTTCGAGCGAAAACGTCAGTTCAACAAGGCTCAGGCGGTATACGAGCACATGAAGGCTTATGACCCGGGTTTCAAAGATCTGGCGGTGCGTCTTGGCCGTGTCAAAAACCTTTCTGAAACAGTCATGCTGGGTGGCAATGGCGCTCACCCCGGAGTCACCCTGGTGCAAGGGGACGTTTCGGTAGAAAAACCGATGCTGGGTCGTTATCAGGTTGACAAGGAGCTGGGTAAAGGCGCGATGGGCGTGGTCTATCTTGGTAAAGACCCCAAGATTGGGCGTATTGTGGCCATCAAGACGCTTGCGCTGAGCCAGGAGTTTGAGGGCAATGATCTAGTGGATGCCCGCGAGCGATTTTTCCGAGAGGCAGAGACCGCCGGGCGCCTTCAACATCAGCATATCGTGACTATTTTTGATGCGGGCGAGGAGCACGACCTGGCCTATATCGCGATGGAGTTTCTCAAGGGTAAAGACCTTCTGGATCATTGCCGTCAAGGGCAGCTCTTGCCGGTTCCCCGCGTTTTGTCGATCGTGGCGCGGGTGGCAGAAGCACTGGCCTACGCGCACAGGCAACATGTCGTGCACCGGGATATCAAGCCAGCCAACATCATGTATGAGTACGACACGGACACGGTCAAGGTAACCGACTTTGGTATTGCTCGCATCACGGACTCCAGCAAGACAAAAACCGGCTTGGTCCTTGGTACGCCCAGCTTCATGTCGCCGGAACAGCTCGCCGGCAAAAAAGTGGATGGGCGATCAGATCTTTACTCGCTTGGTGTCATGTTGTTCCAGATGTTGACCGGGGTTTTGCCCTTTCGGGGTGACTCCATGGCAGAACTCATGTTCAAAATTTCCAACGATCAGGCGCCGGATATTCGTGTGATCCGCAAGGAACTGCCAGAGAGTCTGGCCCGGCTGGTGGCTTTGTCGCTTAGTAAGCGGCCCGAGCTTCGCTACCAGAATGGAGACCAGTTCGCTTCGGACTTGCGTGCCATATTCGCGTCTGGACTGCCGCAATCCGATTTTGAAAAGACGGTCTTAATCCACAGTCAGGATCTTTCAAAGCCGTCGGAATATGAAAAAACCGTGTTACAAACTGGGGTGCCGACAGGTTTAACAGATTCTGGCGGCCAAGCGGATACCGAGATAGAGCGGCCAAATAAATGAATTTCAAATTCCATACCCAGACTGATCCCGGTCGCACCAGAGAAAACAACGAAGATTCGGTTGCTTTTGATGAACCCACCCGGCTGGCAGTTCTGGCTGATGGCATGGGAGGTTACAACGCCGGAGAAATTGCCAGTGGAATGGCAACGGCTTTCATCAAGTCAGAAATGGCCAGGTGGTTGTCTGAAGTCGGGCAACATGCACAGGCCAAAGAAGTCAGGCGGGCACTGGAAATCTGCGTAGACAATGCCAACCTCTCTATTTTCAGCGCTGCCAACTCCAATTCACATTACTCCGGAATGGGGACTACGCTGGTTGTAGGCGTGTTTCAGGGTATGACGTTACTGCTGGGGCACATCGGAGATTCACGCTGCTATCGCCTCAGAAGTCGGCAATTCACGCAAATTACCAAAGACCATTCCCTGTTGCAGGAGCAGATTGATTCTGGCCTCATTACCCTCGAACAGGCGGCGACCGCCCCAAACAAAAACCTGGTTACACGCGCATTGGGGGTTGAAGATGCCGTCATGTTGGAACTCAACGAGTATCAGGTGCAACCCGGCGATCTGTATCTAATGTGTTCGGATGGGTTGACCGATATGGTTGACGATGCGGAAATCTCGAATATTCTGGAAGGGTCGTCTTCCATGGAGCAAAAAGCAGACCGGCTGGTAAGTGTCGCAAATGAGCACGGCGGTCGCGATAACATTACGGTTTTGTTGGTTCAAGTAGACGTCGTCCCTGAAAAGCGCGGTTTAATCTCCAGATTGCTGGGAAAATAGCGGGCGAAGCAGTTTTCCAAAAACAAGTAACAGAAACAGGAGTCGGCCATGCCGAAAATGATCGTATCGATCGACGGTGTTGTCATCAAGGAAGTTCAGTTGACCAAGGATCGTACGACCCTTGGCCGGCGGCCTTACAACGATGTAGTCATCGATAACCTGGCCGTCAGTGGGGAGCATGCCGTCTTTCAAATGACCGGAAATGACGTGTTCGTTGAGGATCTCAATAGCACCAATGGCACTTACGTGAATGGTAAAGCGGCCAAAAAACAGCAGTTGCATCACGGAGACAGTGTCGAAGTGGGCAAGTACAAGATCCGGTTTGTCGGTGAGGCGGATGACGGGTTTGAGAAAACCATGGCTGTCAAGTCGTCGGCTGTCAGTTCGAGCGCTCCAGCTGCTTCTGGCTTTCCCGTCAGTAGTTCTTCAGAGTTGAGTGAAGCAGGTTCCGGCGCGTCAATCAAGGTGTTGTCAGGTGCTGCTGCCGGTCGCGAGGTGTCTTTGACCAAAGTGGTCACTACTGTAGGGAAGCCCGGTGTGGCGGTTGCAGCCATCACGAAACGGCAAGCAGGGTTTGTGGTCCATCATGTTGAAGGTGCCGGTAACCCCACATTGAACGGGGCTCCAATTGGACCCGAGCCAGTATCTCTGAAGAATGGTGATTTGATCGAGCTTGCTGGCACGCAGATGCAGTTTGTGCAGCACTAACCACGCCCCTTTGCGATATCCGGCCCTTCGTGTCAGAGGGCTAGCTGTTTTTTGCGGCCTGCCACAGCTGTGTTTGCAACTTGACGAGGATTGGTCATGAAGGTGCGTGTGTTGGGATGCTCAGGCGCAATCGCCAAAGATTGTCGGACCACGTCTTTCCTCATTGACTCTGATCTTCTCGTGGATGCTGGTACCGGTGTTGGAGATCTCACGCTGGTCGAGATGCAGTGTGTCGATCATGTTTTTCTGACGCACTCCCATCTTGACCACATAGCAGCCTTGCCTCTGATGGTCGACGCCATTGCCTCGGCTCGAACGACCCCGTTGAGCATCTATGCGCTCGCTGGAACCATTACGGCCCTGAAGGCCCACGTCTTCAACGATGTTATTTGGCCGGATTTCACGTCTATCCCTACGCCTCTGGCCCCGTTAATCAGGTTTTATGAAATCAGGATTGGCCAGACTCTACAGATTAATGGCAAGGCCATTGAGGTTTTGCCAGCCGTGCACACGGTTCCGGCCGTTGGATACTCCATTTCGGCAGGCCGCCAATGTTGGGTTTTCAGCGGCGATACCGAACGTAACCCCGCATTGTGGGAACGAATCAATCAGCTGGATGTTGCCATGCTGGTAATTGAAACCGCGTTCAGCAACCGCGAGAAAGACCTGGCCCGACGCAGCCTGCATTTGTCGCCCAGTGTGCTGGCCGAGGAGCTGGACTTCATTGATACAAGGAAACGATTTCCTATTTACATTACGCACACCAAGCCTGCCGAAACCGAACAAATCATGAATGAGATACAAAGGTTTGACAAAACTGTGGCGACAGGCCCCAATGTGACGCATGACATCCGCTGGCTGCGTGCTGGCCAGGAGTTTGCAATATGAATGCAGTGATCAAGCCAGTAGGCGTGCCTCCGGGCGGTGAAAAAGTCTTTGCCGACTCCCAGAAGCTGCCGCCCGAACAGCGGGGCATCCGATTTGAAGCGCTCTTTTATCGGGAGCTGCAACACGTTACCGCGCGAATTCATGAGACCGAAGACCTCGACCAAATCATTCTCGAGGTGAGCCAGGATATTTGTAAGTTGTTTAACGCTGATCGGTTGACGCTGTATGCAGTCAGCGATGATCAGGGTTCGATCATTTCCAAGATCAAAACCGGCCTCAACAGCAGCCGCGATCTCAAGTTACCCATCACGCCGCAGAGCATTGCTGGTTACGCCGCCTTCAGCAAGCAATTGCTTAACCTCGCCGATGTGTATGACGAGGCCTCTCTCAAGCAGATCCACCCGGCACTGACTTTTTTGCAAGAAGTCGATAAGCGCTCGGGGTATCGAACCCGTCAGATGTTGGTGGCGCCGATTCTGGAAGGCGACACCTTGCATGGTGTTTTGCAGGTGATTAACAACAAAAGCAATCAACCATTCGGGGAATTGGAGGTTGAGGGCGTTTCTGAGTTGTGCAAAACGCTGGCGGTTGCCATTCGCCAGCGAATGAAAAAAGTTGAAGAAGGTCAAAAGCGCAAGTCATCCAAGTACGACGGCTTGGTGGCTGAGGGCGTGATGACGGCCGAAGAGCTGGAGCATTGCATCCAACAGGCGCGCGATGCTGGCAAACCGGTCGAACAGGTATTGACGAGTCAATACAAAGTTCGCCCCGGACAGATTGGGCCTTCGTTGTCTAAATTTTTTGGTGTTCCATATGAGCCTTTCAATGCCGGGCGCATCCGCTCGGAAATGCTGCATGGCTCACTCAAACGGGAATTCATTGAGGAGCAGGGTTGGCTTCCGCTGGAGGAATCGCCGGAGGGTTTAGTCATCATGTGCGTAGACCCCGAGGCCGTACGTGGCGCACGGGTGGTGCCGCAGGTGTTCCCGCGCATGCATAAATTTGCCTATCGGGTAACTACCCAGAGTGAGTTTCATGACACGCTGGGCCAGATCTTTGGTGCTGGCGTTGAGGGGGGCTCCATTGACGAACTGCTGGCCGACATGGACGGTGGCCCAATCGACGACGGCACCAACGATGACTCGCTGGAGTCAGCTGCTGCGGACAACGAGCTGGTCAAGTTTGTCAACAAAGTCATTATTGATGCCTACCACCAGAAGGTATCCGACATTCATATCGAGCCCATGCCGGGCAAGCTGAAGACAGGCATCCGTTTCCGTATTGACGGCACCCTAATGCCCTATATCGAAGTGCCCGCACATTTCCGGCAGGCCATGGTTACGCGTCTGAAGATTATGTGTGACCTGGATATTTCCGAGCGTCGCAAGCCGCAGGACGGCAAAATCAAATTTAAGAAGTACGGGCCGCTGGATATCGAGCTTCGGGTGGCGACCATCCCTTCTGCCGGTGGTGTCGAAGACGTGGTCATGCGGATCTTGGCGGCAGGTGAGCCCATTCCGATGGAGAAGCTGGGCCTGACGCCGCACAACAAGGATCGGCTTGAAAAAACGGTCAGCAAGCCCTATGGCTTGTTTTATGTGTGTGGCCCTACCGGGTCCGGCAAAACCACCACGCTGCATTCCATCCTGAAGTTCCTGAATACGCCGGACACCAAGATCTGGACGGCCGAAGATCCGGTTGAAATCACGCAAAAGGGTTTGCGCCAAGTCCAGATCAACAAAAAGGCCGGCATCGACTTTGCATTGGTCATGCGGGCCTTTTTGCGCGCTGACCCCGACATCATTATGGTTGGTGAGTCGCGCGACAAGGAAACAGTGTCAATGGGCGTGGAAGCATCGCTTACAGGGCACTTGGTGTTCTCCACGCTACATACCAACTCGGCACCTGAGTCCATCACACGCTTGCTGGATATGGGTATGGACCCTTTCAACTTTGCAGACGCGCTGCTGGGTATTCTGGCGCAGCGCTTGGCCAAGAAGCTCTGCGACTGCAAGGAGTCCTATGTGCCCGATGGGTCCGAGCTGAAGAAGTTTCTGGCCGAATATGCTGAAGAGCTACGCCACTCGAAGGCATGGAAGGCAGACTACGATGGCGAGACCCAAAACTTGCTGGACAGCTGGGTTGAGAGTTATGGTCAAGATGGTCAGCTCAAGTTCTTTCGTGCCAAAGGCTGCGATAAGTGCAACAACACAGGCTACAAAGGTCGAATTGGTCTACATGAACTGCTGATTGCCGATGAAGCTATTAAAAAGCTGGTGCAGGAGCGTGCACGCGTGGCGGAGATCTTTGCCGCTGC
>JAKQJK010000230.1 GCA_029561195.1 Pseudomonadota bacterium | reverse complement strand
GAGAGTGTTGAAAAACGACCTGGCGTTTTGTGTGCAGGCGGTGAATCCGGTACACTGGGTATGGTGCCACGGCGCGTCAGACATGGATGGGGAGGCAGACGATGGGTCAAGAGCGATTCAAGCGATTGGGCAAGGACTCGTTTTTCGGAAAGATGGTGTACGACCGTGTGATACCGCGCGACCATTTCCTGATGCGCTTGGATGAGGTGATCCCATGGCAGCGTTTCACCGACAAGCTGGTGAAGTACTACCGCGGTGGGGCCAAGGAGGGCCGTCCTCCGTACGACCCGGCGCTGCTGTTGAAGATGCTCTTGGTGGCGTACCTGTACAATCTGTCGGAGCGACAAGTGGAGGAGGTAGCGAACTTCAATCTGCCGGTGAAGTGTTTTCTGGGGCTGGCTGCTGACGAGTTGGCACCGGACCACTCGACGCTGACGGCTTTCAAGAGCCGGCTTGTGGAGAATGGGCGACTGGGGGCGTTTGAGAAGTTGTTGACCGAGATCATCAGCATTGCGCGGGAGAAGGGTATTCGGTTTGGTAGCATTCAGGTGCTGGATAGTGTACACACGGTCGCAGACGTCAATGTGGAGAAGGACAAGCGGCGGCAGGGGAAAGAGGGCAAACCCCCGCGGGACGCCAATGCCAAATGGGGAGTGAAAGGGTCGCGTCGGCTGGAAGACGAAGGGGGTCGGGTGGTGGAGCAGAAAGAGTACTTCTATGGTTACAAAGCGCACGTTAGCCTCAATGCCGAAAGTGGCATGATCACCAGCTTGGTGCATACACCCGGGAACATCTACGACGGGCATGAACTCCCTACCCTGCTGGAGAAAGACTTGGCCCAGCGCTTGCCGGTCAGTATCGTAACGGCTGATCGTGCCTACGACGACAGCGACAATCATGAGCTCTTGTTCAGCAAAGGGATACACTCGGCCATCCGCCTACACGCTTATCGCATACAGAAGAAAGACCCCAACAAGGACGTCTGGCTGCAACTGCAGCAAAGTGCCTCCTACCAACACGGCCTCGCCGAACGCTACAAGATTGAACGCAAGTTCGGAGAGGCCAAACAGCAGCATGGCTTACGGAGGTGCCGCTATGTAGGAATCGTGCGTTATGCCATCCAGAGCTTTCTCACCGCTATGGCGCTCAATCTCAAACGAATGGTGTTGCTGCTGACGGGGGTACCCTTCAGAGGCCGGGCCAGAGCTCTGGCCTAAGCCGAGGGAGAGGTACGCCTGGTGAGC
>JAKQJK010000211.1 GCA_029561195.1 Pseudomonadota bacterium | reverse complement strand
TGCTCCGCGAGCCCCGCATAGTGGCAGACGGCGGCGTTGACAGCGGGGTTTTCGCAATAGACCCTGCTGATTTTTGGCGCCGCTTGATTTTGACTTTGCAGCAAAACGGTAGCCTCGCCGGCTTTCCCCTGCTCCAAAAGCTCCAGAAGCACGTTGTTGAAGTGGCGGCGGTCATGGGCGGCGCGACTGTTCTGCGCCGACACCTCTTCCATAAGCGCCAAGCGCCGTGACATATTGCCCGCAGCCAGTTGCAGGTATTCCCGTTCCGCCTGCATTTTCTGGTTGTCCTCCTTGACCCGGAACTCCCGCTGGAGATTCTTGAGAGAGAGGAAAATGGAGCCGTAGGCGGCGAGTCCGATAATGATTACCAGTATCAGCGGCACCGCCTGCTTCGTCAGGGTAACGACAATGTCGTCCGAAGACAGAACATAGTAGTTGAACGTGACGTAAAGGGCCAGCGCCACGGCGAAGTACTCCGTCCAATGCTTCACCGCCTGCCTATACAGCGGACGCACATAGCGCGACAGAATCAGCACAAAAGCGCCGAACAGGATCACGCGCAGCAGCGAATTTGCGTAAGCGGGATAAGGCAGGCGTCTTGAGCCGATGAAGCTGAGGATAATGACGGCGTCGCTGATATTCTGGACGGTGAGATAGGAGAACAGCCACTGCATAAAGGTGTCCTTGAACAACGGCCGCACAGCGAAACACAGAACCGCAAACAGAATAATGTCAAGCTTTGAAAGCAAGGTCAAGTTCCCGCTGAGATAACAGTAGATTGCCGTGCCCAAATCGGCAGCAAGAATGCCGAGCATGGTTAGGAGCGTGACCTTTTTGGAATACTTCGGCTGCAAAAGCGTCATCATCAGCAGGACATTAGCGGTGGTCGAGACCGCCGCCCGCAGGAAGTCAGGAAGGTATTGGATTATCGTCGTCCTCCCTTTGCCATCAGGTAGTCCATGTACGCATCGCGCACGACCGGGTATTGCTTGGCAGCAATGGGAACGGTTTTGCCGCCGCACAGTGTGAAGCTGTCCTTGGCGAAACGCTCCACCCGACGCATATTGACCACAAACGAGATGTGGCATTGCAGAAAATGCCTGTCTTTCAGAATTGGCGAGCTATATTCCGAAAATCTCTCCCGGATAGTACGGCTGAGCACTTCCTCGCCGTTTGTCAAGCTGAAGATGACAGTGTGACGGCGGTATTCACAGCAGACGATATCCGACAGCTTAATCACCCGCCGACTGTCAGCGGTTTTGACGGCAAATGTCTGCTCTTCCGCAAGGTCTGCTTTGGAGACGGCGTAAGTCAGCGTATCAAATAGCTGCTGCTTTTCGATGGGCTTGACGAGATAATTGATGGGGTTTGCGGCATATGCCTGCAAGGCAAACTGGGGCTCGGTGGTGGCATAGATGATCTGTGCCTCGCGGTCAAGTCGGCGGATCTCCTTGCCTAATTCCAATCCGTTCACCATGGGCATGACAATGTCCAGTATGTAAAGGTGAAAGCTCTCAGCCTCAATGGCGGTCAGTAGCGTGTCCGGGTGAGAAAATTCCGTCACTTCGGCGTCAAGACTGTTGGCGGACAGGTACTGGTTTGCAAGCAAGACAAGGCTTTCCAGCTCGTCCGGCATATCGTCGCAGACGGCAATGCGCAGCATCGCGACCACCTTCTTGAACGGGTATGCAGGTAGTTTATCATTTGTTGCTTCAATTGTCGATAAACAAGGACTGCATGCCAGCTGGAGACTCAAGCCTTCGCCGAAAAGCAACCAGCACCGGCCGGCTGCGCTCAGATCGATGGTTTTGGCGTATCGCCCAACGTGGAGATTGTGAACGCGAAAGTGCTAGAACTAGGGTTTGAGTGTTTCGACCATAACCCTGTCACCCCCGTATTCGCGCCGAGATGGCAGATCGCCGGCAGTCCATATTGGGTGGAACGGAACTGAAGGGTTTGGCGTAGCAGGTAGCGAAAGGCTTGTTTGCTCTACTCCGCGACTTGCCGGCTTCACCGCGCAAATGCTTGGAACCCTGCCCCTGTCGGGCAGGTTGGGGAGGATACTATGCGGCTGACCGATTTCATGCGTGTCTGGTTGACGCGTTCTTTCGAACCATTTCGCTTCAGGTGCGAACATGCTGAGCGGCTTGCCTTCGAACACTTGGACGATCTGGGCTTGTACGTGCATATCCCATTCTGCAGATCATTGTGCAGCTTCTGCCCGTACTGCAAGGTGGAGTACGAGCGCGAGACAGCGGCTAGATACAAGACGGCTCTTCTAGGCGAGATCGATCTGGCGGGACGGCAGCTAGGAAGCAAGAAGGAAGCTGCGAGCCTCTACTTTGGCGGTGGTACCCCGGCCTTGATGATAGATGATCTTGGCGACATAATCGATAAACTGAGGAAGTACTTCATCATCTCCGGAGGCGTGGGAATAGAGCTGCACCCAAATGACATCAACAGAGTGAATCTGGACAAGTTGAAGGCCGCTGGAGTAACAATGGTCAGCGTGGGAATACAGTCCTTCGACCGACTCTGTCTGGGCAAG
>JAKQJK010000201.1 GCA_029561195.1 Pseudomonadota bacterium | reverse complement strand
CTTTCGTGGCTTGCCGCTGGGCATCATCAAAGTAGGCGGGCACCGTGATCACGGCACCAAACAGGTCATCGTTGAAGGTGTCTTCCGCCCTGTAGCGCAGGGTCGCCAGAATCTCAGCGCTGACCTCGACGGGCGACTTTTCGCCCGCGATGGTCTGCAACCCCAACATGCCGGAGCCATTATCTGCGTCAGCAAAGCGATACGGCAACTTTTCGCGGTCTTTCACGTCATTAAGACCGCGGCCCATGAACCGTTTGACCGAGACAATCGTGTTCTCCGGGTCCTGCGCCACCACAGCTCGGGCATCCCACCCAATCTGGCGGCCACCGTCTCCGAGGTAACGAACCACGGACGGCAGCAACACGCGGCCCTGATCATCCGGCAGGCACTCCGCTACACCATGACGCACGGCCGCCACGAGTGAATGGGTGGTGCCCAGATCGATACCCACCGCAACCCGTCGTTCATGCGGGCTAGGGCTTTGACCGGGTTCAGATATTTGAAGGAGCGCCATGTTCTCTATTGTCCCTTGCCGGCCAGTTCCATTTCATCGATGCGGTCTTGAACGTCCCTGACAAATTTGTCGATGAACATCATCGCCCTCACCTGTGCCACGGCCTGAGCATAATCATGCTGGACATCCAGCAGATGTTCACATTGTTGTAGCGCCTCATGCTTTGCGAACGAGGCCTGGGTGCTGATTTCATTCAGGTCATCAATACTTTTTGCATCATCCAGCTCTTCCCGCCAGACCATCTGCTGTATCAAAAAAGCGGAAGGCATTGCCGTGTTGTTCTCGGCGTTGACTGCTGCACCATGGCGCTCGCAGAGGTAGGTGGCACGTTTCAGTGGGTCTTTGAGGCGTTGATGGGCTTCGTTGATACGGACCGACCATTGCATGGCAAGGCGTTGCGCCGCAGTGCCCTGCGCCAGGAATTTGTCAGGATGTGCCTCACGCTGCAGTTCTTTCCAGCGGGCGTCCAGCACGGCCCTGTCCTGTGCAAATTGCTCAGGAACGGCAAACAGTTCGAAATCGCTGGACTGGAGATTCACACGCGGAACGACTCACCGCACCCGCACTTGTCCCGCTCATTCGGATTGTTGAACCTGAAACCTTCGTTCAGGCCTTCGCGAACAAAATCAAGCTGCGTGCCGTCGAGATAAGCCAGGCTCTTGGGATCCACCACAAGCTTGACGCCATGGCCTTCAAACAGGGCATCTTCGGCAGCGAACTCATCCACATACTCAATCGTGTAAGCGAGCCCCGAGCAGCCGGTGGTCTTGACACCCAGGCGCACACCCACCCCTTTGCCACGTTTAGCAAGGTAACGATTTACGTGCCGGGCAGCGGCTTCAGTCAGAGAAACGGACATGTCAGTGTGTCTGGGGAGCCAGGTGCTTTTTCTTGTAGTCGTCCACAGCGGCCTTGATCGCATCTTCAGCCAGGATCGAGCAGTGAATCTTGACGGGAGGCAAAGCCAGCTCTTCAGCGATCTGACTGTTTTTTAGAGCCGCCGCTTCGTCCAGCGTCTTGCCCTTGACCCATTCGGTCACCAGTGAGCTTGAGGCGATGGCCGAGCCACAACCATAGGTCTTGAAACGCGCGTCTTCAATAACGCCAGTCACCGGGTTGACCTTGATCTGCAGCTTCATCACGTCACCGCAGGCCGGCGCACCGACCATGCCAGTGCCCACAGAGTCATCGCCTTTTTCGAAGCTGCCGACGTTGCGGGGGTTTTCATAGTGATCAACGACTTTTTCTGAATATGCCATGGTGATACCTCTTAACTCTTCAACTCAAAAATATTTCAATGCGCTGCCCACTGGATGGTGGAGATGTCGATACCGTCCTGGTACATCTCCCACAGCGGGCTCAGGTCACGCAGCTTGGCCACGTTGACTTTGATGGTCTCAACCGCGTAATCGATATCGGCTTCGGTAGTCCAGCGGCCAATAGTCATGCGCAGGCTGCTGTGGGCCAACTCGTCGCTGCGACCCAGGGCACGCAGCACATAGCTGGGTTCCAGGCTGGCGGATGTGCAAGCCGAGCCACTGGACACGGCCAGCCCCTTGATGCCCATGATCAGCGACTCGCCTTCAACGTAGTTAAAGCTCATGTTCAGGTTGTGCGGCACACGTTTGTCCACGTGCCCGTTAATGAACACCTGCTCCACGTCTTTCAGGCCTGCCAGCATCCGATCATGCAGCGCCTTGATCCGAACGTTTTCCACGCCCATTTCTTCTTTGGCGATGCGGTAGGCCTCACCCATGCCCACGATCTGGTGCGTGGGCAGCGTGCCGCTGCGCATGCCGCGCTCGTGGCCACCGCCGTGCATTTGCGCTTCGATGCGGATACGTGGCTTGCGGCGCACAAACAGCGCGCCAATCCCTTTGGGACCGTAGGTCTTGTGTGAGGTCAGGCTCATCAAATCGACGGGCAGCGTGCTCATGTCAATGTCAACCCGGCCCGTGGCCTGCGCCGCATCCACGTGGAAGATCACGCCTTTTTCACGGCAGATGTTTCCGATGGCAGTGATGTCCTGAATCACTCCAATTTCGTTGTTGACGAACATGACGCTGGCCAGGATGGTGTCGGGGCGGATGGCTGCCTTGAAGGCATCCAGATTGACCAGGCCGTCTTCCTGCACGTCCAGGTAAGTCACCTCAAAGCCCTGGCGCTCCAGCTCACGGCAAGTGTCCAGCACGGCTTTGTGCTCCGTCTTCACGGTAATGATGTGCTTGCCCTTGGTCTTGTAAAAACCCGCTGCGCCTTTGAGCGCCAGGTTATTGGATTCCGTGGCACCACTGGTCCAGACGATTTCGCGCGGGTCGGCACCAATGAGTGCAGCCACCTGCTCGCGGGCTTTTTCAACGGCTGCTTCCGCTTCCCATCCCCATGCGTGGCTGCGCGAAGCCGGATTGCCAAAGTGCTGGCGCAGCCAAGGGATCATGGCGTCCACCACGCGCTCATCGCACGGGTTGGTGGCGCTGTAATCCATGTAGATCGGGAAATGTGGGGTGGTATCCATCGCTGGCTCGCAAATCAGGTAACTGGGGCTGGCTATTGACTAAATTCGGAAAGCTCAGGGCTTGAAAAACGCGTTGCCCAAAGCGAAGACTGAGTTGGGCGCGTTCACGCGAATCGGCTTGACAACCGGCATGGCAGAAATGGCGCGCTTGACGTTGGGCTTGTCTTCAACCTGCAACCCTTTGGCCAGCTGGTCGTCGACCAGCTTTTGCAAGGTAACGGAATCAAGAAACTCCACCATGCGTTCATTCAGCGAAGCCCACAAATCGTGGGTCATGCAGCGGGCGCCGTCACCCAGGCAGTTTTCCTTGCCGCCGCATTGAGTGGCGTCGATCGGCTCGTCCACCGACACAATGATGTCGGTAATGGTGATGTCAGACGCCTTGCGGGCCAGCGTGTAGCCGCCGCCGGGCCCACGGGTGGACTCGACAAGCTCGTTGCGGCGCAGTTTGCCGAACAGCTGCTCCAGATAAGACAGCGAAATCTGCTGGCGTTGGCTAATCGCAGCCAGCGTAACCGGACCGCCGCTTTGGCGCAAGCCCAGATCAATCATCGCGGTAACCGCAAAGCGGCCTTTAGTTGTGAGACGCATCGCAAACTCCTTATAGCTTTGGCTTGATTGCCGCTAAACCCGCCCGTCCGCTTTTTGGGCAGCCAGGTGCCTTCTCCATCCTTGTCCGGCAGTACAATTAAGTGCTGCTTAGAACCCTTGTTCTGATGTTTTCTTGACCAATTAGTTCAAGTATACCTAAAAACCAAGCAAATTGCTCGGATAAGTAGACTGGTCAGTCACAAACCGGCTGATTCAGACCGATTCAGGTCTTGCCGGGGGCCCCAACCGATGTGATAAGCACCACATTGTCGGTACCTGGTGCTCCAAAAGCCTGTTTCTTCAAAAGGCCCAACTGGTCGCGCACTCTGGCCGCCTTTTCAAACTCCAGATTGCGGGCGTGCTCCATCATGAGTTTTTCCAGCCGCTTGATCTCGCGGCCAATGTCTTTCTCGCTCATGTCCTCGACCTTGGCACGCTGCATGGCATCGTTTTCCAGGCGCTCCATTTCCCGGCCGGCCTTTTCGCTATAAACGCCGTCGATCAGGTCTTTCACCTGTTTGATGATGCTGCGCGGCGTGATTCCATGCAACAG
The DNA here is from genome assembly GCA_029561195.1 of Pseudomonadota bacterium. GTDB lineage: Bacteria > Pseudomonadota > Gammaproteobacteria > Burkholderiales > Burkholderiaceae_C > Egaibacter. Next base: position 12,161 of record JAKQJK010000201.1, on the reverse strand, counting down.
GTTGTGTTCGACCTGGCGGGCACGGCGCCGCTGTGTCTCGCCCATCGCACGGGTCATCGAGTCGGTCATCTTGTCCGCATACAGGATCGCCCGGCCGTTGAGGTTGCGTGCGGCACGCCCAATGGTCTGGATCAACGAGCGCTCGGAGCGCAAAAAACCCTCCTTGTCGGCATCCAGAATCGCCACCAGCGACACCTCGGGTATGTCCAGACCCTCCCGCAGCAGGTTGATGCCCACTAGCACGTCAAACGCACCCAGGCGCAGATCGCGCAAAATTTCCACGCGCTCCACGGTGTCCACGTCACTGTGCAGGTAACGAACCTTTACGCCGTTGTCGCTCAGGTAATCGGTGAGCTGCTCGGCCATTCGTTTGGTCAGAGTCGTGATAAGCACCCGCTCATGCTTATCCACGCGAATGCGGATTTCCTGCAGCACGTCATCCACCTGGCTGGTGGCAGGGCGCACTTCCACCTCTGGGTCTACCAGACCCGTGGGGCGCACCAGTTGTTCCACCACCTGACCCGCATGATCCTTCTCCCATTGCGCGGGCGTGGCAGAGACGAAGATGGCCTGACGCATCTTGGTCTCGAACTCTTCAAACTTTAGCGGCCGGTTGTCCAGAGCGCTGGGCAGGCGAAAGCCGTATTCCACCAACGTGGTCTTACGAGACCGGTCACCGTTGTACATGCCGCCAAACTGGCCAATGAGCACATGGGACTCGTCCAGAAACATCACCGAATCTTTAGGCAAATAATCGGTCAACGTGGCGGGCGGTTCACCGGGCGCAGCGCCGGACAAATGCCGCGTGTAATTCTCGATACCCTTGCAGTGCCCGACTTCGCTCAGCATTTCAAGATCGAACCGGGTGCGCTGTTCCAACCGTTGGGCTTCCACCAGCTTGCCCTGGTCCACAAACTCTTTCACCCTGTCCACCAACTCCACCTTGATCGTCTCCACCGCCGCAAGTACCCGGTCGCGCGGTGTGACGTAATGGCTGCTGGGGTATACGGTGAAGCGAGGAATCTTCTGGCGGATGCGCCCGGTGAGCGGATCGAACAGTTGCAGTGATTCGATCTCGTCGTCAAACAGCTCCAGCCGGATGGCCATCTCGCTGTGCTCTGCCGGGAAAATGTCAATCGTGTCACCCCGCACGCGAAACGCACCGCGTGAAAAATCCATATCGTTGCGCTGGTACTGCATGCGAATGAGCTGGGCAATCACGTCGCGCTGGCCCATCTTGTCGCCGGTACGCAATGTCATCACCATTTGGTGGTAGGCCTCGGGCTGGCCGATGCCGTAGATGGCCGACACCGTGGCCACAATCACCACATCGCGCCGCTCCAGGATGCTCTTGGTGCATGACAGGCGCATTTGCTCGATGTGCTCGTTGATGGCACTGTCCTTTTCGATGAACAGATCGCGCTGCGGCACATAGGCTTCGGGCTGGTAGTAGTCGTAGTAGCTGACGAAATACTCCACTGCGTTCTTCGGGAAGAACTCGCGGAACTCGCTGTATAGCTGCGCGGCCAGCGTCTTGTTGGGTGCAAACACGATGGCCGGCCGGCCCAGGCGGGCGATCACGTTGGCCATTGTGAAGGTCTTGCCTGAGCCGGTGACACCCAGCAAAGTTTGATACACCTCGCCGTCGTTCACGCCCTCGACCAGTTTGTCGATGGCCTCTGGCTGGTCACCTGCGGGTGGGTACGGCTGGTACAGCTCGAAGGGCGAGCCGGAAAAGGTAATAAAGGTGCCGGTCTCCGGCTGGGCTGCCGCTTCGGCGTCTGCCTGAACAGGGTTGAGATGGGGACTGGACGGAGGCATGTTGTCGATTTGCGTGATCGTCAAAACTGTATGAAAATCCAGTATAACCGTCAATGACTCATTTGACAGGAGTTGCCCATGTCGCCCCGCCATTCTGAGGGCTCTTCCCAGCGATTGCCCAACCTGGGCTCGAAGTCCAGTCAATTCCTGCAAGCTGCCGGGATCCACAGTCTGGACCAGCTGGAGCGCTTGGGTGCGGTCGCCGCTTATGTTCAGGCCAAACAGGCCAACCCGTCGGTCACGCTCAATTTGCTGTGGGCGCTGGAGGGCGCACTCACCGGATTGCCCTGGCAGCAAGTGGCCAGGGAACAGCGCACCCGTTTGCTGATGGCTCTTGAACTGTATTCGGGAGTCCGTAAACCTTGATCGGGTGCCCGGTAAAATACGCCGGTGCAGCGCAAGGCCGTGTTGTCTTGCCCTTTCACATTCGCTGATCTTTCACCACAGGACCCCTCTCATGTCATTCTTTTCCGCCGTCGAAATGGCCCCACGCGACCCGATTCTGGGCATCAATGAATCTTTCGCGGCCGATACCAACCCCAACAAGGTCAACCTGGGTGTGGGCGTGTATTTCGACAACAACGGCAAACTGCCGCTGCTGCAATGTGTGCAGGCCGCAGAAAAAACCATGATGGACAAGCCCACCGCCCGCGGCTACCTGCCGATTGACGGCATTGCCGCGTACGACGCCGCCGTTAAAACGCTGGTGTTTGGCGCGGGCTCAGAGCCCGTCACCTCTGGCCGTGTGGCCACCGTGCAATGCATTGGCGGCACGGGCGGCCTGAAGATCGGCGCCGATTTTCTGAAGAAACTCAATCCCAATGCCAAGGTGCTGATCAGCGACCCCAGCTGGGAAAACCACCGTGCGCTGTTCACGAGCGCCGGTTTCGTGGTGGAAAGTTACCCATACTACGATGCGGCCAAACGCAATGTGAACTTTGACGGCATGCTGGCCGCACTGAATACGGCGCCCGCCGGCACCGTCATCGTACTGCACGCATGCTGCCACAACCCCACGGGTTACGATATCACCTCCGCCCAGTGGGATCAGGTCGTAGCCGTGGTCAAGGCAAAAAACCTGGTGCCGTTCCTCGACATGGCCTACCAGGGCTTTGGTTATGGGCTGACGGAAGACGGCGCGGCAGTGCAGAAATTTGTAGCCGCCGGACTCACTTGTTTTGTCTCCACATCATTCAGCAAGAGCTTCAGCCTGTACGGCGAGCGCGTCGGTGCGCTGAGCGTGCTGTGCGAAAACAAAGAAGAAGCCGACCGCGTGCTGAGCCAGCTCAAGATCGTGATTCGCACCAATTACAGCAACCCGCCCACGCACGGTGGCGCCGTGGTGGCCGCTGTGCTGAACAACCCCGAGTTGCGCGCCTTGTGGGAAAAGGAGCTGGGCGAGATGCGTGTGCGCATCAAGGCAATGCGCCAGAAGCTGGTCGATGGCCTCAAGGCTGCCGGTGTGAAGCAGGACATGTCCTTCATCACCACCCAGATCGGCATGTTCAGTTACTCGGGTCTGTCCAAAGACCAGATGGTGCGCCTGCGCACCGAGTTTGGAGTGTACGGCACCGACACCGGGCGCATGTGCGTGGCGGCGCTGAACAGCAAGAACATCGACTACGTGTGCGCGTCGATCGCCAAGGTCGTTTGACAGGAAAACTGGCCAATGTAAGAGCCACAATGGCGTCTAGCCCTCTTCAGATAAGCGTGAGTAGCTATATTATTTGCAGCAATCTGAAACTGTCGACGGTGGCAGATCATGCCTGCAAATACTGAGCAGTTCATCGCCGATGCGCTGCAGAACCGGTTCAACCGGACCATTCTGCAGCGCCTGCCTGACCTGAACCTGCCCGATGCCTGGCTGGTGGCTGGTTGCCTGTTTCAGACAGTCTGGAACGTCAAAAGCGCCCGGCCATCCGAGACCGGCATCAAGGACTACGACCTCTTCTACTTTGACGCCGGCGATTTGTCTGAAGACGCCGAGGCGGCCGTCGGCCAGCGCGTGGAGTCCTGTTTCGCCGATCTGGGCATCACTGTGGAGACCAAAAATCAGGCGCGGGTACACACCTGGTACGCGGATTACTTCGGTTTCCCGTATGAGCCGCTCACCAGTTCCCGAAGCGGGATCGACCGATTTCTGGTGCCCTGCACCTGCGTAGGCCTGCAAAACCGGGCCGAGAACCGCGCCCAATCGGGCGAACTGGATCTGGTGTTGTATGCGCCCTACGGACTGGAAGATCTGTATCAGGGCGTGCTCAAACCCAACCCGCTGTGCAACCACGCCCCGCTTTTTGCGGAAAAAGCCCGCAGTTACCAGTCTCGCTGGGATTGGCTAAGCATCCAGAATATGGGATAAATGCCGAAATTGGGGTAATCACCCAAGTTTACGGGTGGTTACAGCTGTTATATTGCACTGCAACAATTTCTGAAAGTCATCTCTCCATGCTGTATCAACTGTATGAAACCCAACGCTCCTTGATGGAGCCGTTTTCCGATTTCGCGCAGGCAGCCGCCAAGATTTACAACAATCGCCTTTCCCCATTGGGCCAGTTGCCGCTGGCACAGCGCATTTCCGCCGGTTACGACCTGATGCACCGGCTGGGCAAAGACTACGAAAAGCCGGAATTCGGCCTGCGCACGGTCGATGTGGACGGTGTGGGCGTGGCGATTCACGAGCGCGTGGAGATCAACAAGCCGTTTTGCGAGCTGCGCCGCTTCAAGCGCTTCACGGATGACCCGGCCACACTGGACAAGCTCAAGGGCCAGCCTGCCGTCCTTATCGTCGCGCCGCTGTCGGGCCACTACGCCACGCTGCTGCGTGACACGGTAAAGACCATGCTCAAGGACCACAAGGTCTACATCACCGACTGGAAAAATGCCCGGCTGATACCCGTGTCCGAAGGTGAATTTCACTTGGACGATTACGTCAACTACGTGCAGGAATTTATACGCCACCTGCAGGCCCAGTATGGCAATTGCCACGTGATGAGCGTGTGCCAGCCCACGGTGCCCGTGCTGGCAGCCGTGTCACTGATGGCCAGCCGCAAGGAACAAACACCGCTGTCCATGACCATGATGGGCGGCCCTATTGACGCCCGCAAGTCCCCCACGGCGGTGAACAACCTGGCGATGAACAAGAGCCACAGCTGGTTCGAGAACAATGTCATCTTTCGCGTGCCCACCAGCTTTGCGGGTGCTGGCCGTCGGGTATACCCGGGCTTTTTGCAGCATTCAGGCTTCGTGGCCATGAACCCCAGCAACCACGCCAACAGCCATTACGACTATTTCAAGGACTTGATCAAAGGTGACGATGCCAGCACTGAAGCCCACCGCAAGTTCTACGACGAATACAACGCTGTGCTGGACATGGATGCCGACTACTACCTGGAAACCATCAAGGTGGTGTTTCAGGAGTTCAGCCTGGTCAACGGCACTTGGGACGTCAAGGGCGTGGACGGCAAGATCGAGCGCGTGCGTCCACAGGACATCAAAACCACGGCGCTGCTGTCGGTAGAAGGTGAGCTGGACGACATTTCCGGCTCTGGGCAGACGGAAGCCGTGCACAGCATTTGCAGCGGCGTACCCAAAAACCTGCAGCACCACATGGAAGCCAAAGGCGCCGGTCACTACGGCATCTTCTCGGGCCGCCGCTGGCGCGAAATGGTTTATCCGAAGGTCAAGGCCTTCATCCTGGCCCATCAACCCGCTGGTGCAGCTGTTGCGACAAGCCGGATTAAAGCATCAAAATCACCTTTGTCCCTCGTCAAATCTGCGCGAACAGCTACGAAAAAAGTAGCAAAGACCTATACTCCGATGCCGGCAGTCAAGGCCGCTGCCAAGCCCGTTGAAAAGCCCGTCGCGAAGAAGGTCGTTCGCAAAAAGTAATGTCTGAGCTGGCCGCCCGCATTCTGGCCGCGCTGCCACAAACCCAGTGCACGCGCTGCGGCTATCCAGACTGTGCGGCCTATGCGCAGGCCATCGCCACGAAGCAGGTTCCGATCAACCAGTGCCCGCCTGGTGGGGCCGAAGGCATTGACCGCCTGGCTGCCCTGACCGGGCAGGCCGCAGCGCCACTTAACCCGGCCAACGGGCAGGAGGCCCCCCGGACGGTTGCAATCATTGATGAGGCCTGGTGTATCGGCTGTACTTTGTGCATCAAGGCCTGCCCCACCGACGCCATTCTTGGCACCAACAAGCTCATGCACACCGTGATTGAGCCATATTGCACTGGGTGCGAGCTGTGCCTGCCGGTGTGCCCGGTGGACTGCATCTCTCTGGAAAACGTCACCGGCACGTCAACTGGTTGGGCTGCTTGGCCACAGGCGCTAGCCGATCAGGCACGGGAACGCTATGAATTCAGTAGCTTCCGACGCAACAGGGACGAAGGCGAGAACGATAAAAGGCTGGAAGATAAGGCCAACTTGAAACTGTCCGATCTGGCCAGCCACTCGCAACACACAGACCCAGAGGTGCTGGACAAAAAGCGTGCGGTGATTGAGGCTGCCCTGGCGCGTGCCAGAGCAAAAGCCGCTACCTAAGCTAAGTAGCGGCCAGGTTTTTGTAGATACCGCAGCCCAGATAAACACCGTCCACCTGCCGCACAAACGACATTTTGGTTTGCACCTTGCCCGTCGTGGGGTTCGTGATGTCGTACTCCACCCAGCCCGGGCCTTCGGTTGCCTGGTTCACAATGTCCCGGGTGAGCCCGTCGCCATCAATGCCCGGCACATCCTGCACTCGCGTTCCCACCTTGGCGGGGTTGCCACCAAAGGCGAGGTAGGTGCCATCGTCATCGAGCACAAAGACATACATGTCGCGGTCGTGGAAATTGTTTTCCTTGACCGTCAGGCCACGCAGGAAAGCGTCCCGTGAACCGGCCTGTACACGGTATTCAGCCGCCCGCTCCACTAATGCAACGGCTTCTGGCGCCACGCCCTGCAGCAGCTTGAAATTGCTGATGGCCGCCGACAGCGAACCTGCCTGGTTTTCCAGGTTATTGGACTGGGCTACTGCCCGCTCCACCATCTGCGCATTGCGCTGAGTGATCTCATCCATTTGGGCCACAGCCGAAGAAACCTCCGAAAGCCCGGTGCTCTGCTCAGCGCTGGCTCTGGAGATTTCGGAGATGCTGTCAGACACTTCGCGGATGCCGGATACGATGCGCGTCATGCCCTCACCCGCGCCCTTGATCTGGGCAACGCTGGTTTCCACCTGGGTAGATGACGTCTGAATCAAACCGCGAATTTCGCGGGCGCTGGCCGCCGAGCGCTGCGCCAATGAGCGCACCTCGCTGGCCACTACGGCAAAGCCGCGCCCCTGTTCACCTGCACGGGCCGCTTCCACGGCTGCATTTAATGCCAGGATATTGGTCTGGAACGCCAGCCCGTCAATGACACCGATGATTTCATTCATGCGCTGCGCCCCGGCCTGTATGGCTTCAATCGACTCGATGGAGGCCTTCATCGATTGCGCGCCGGCTTCGGCAATGCTGCGCACACTCAAGGTCTGCCGGTCCACATCGCTAGCGGTCAGTGCGTTTTTTTCGACGGTGGAAGCCAGCTCCTGCACGCTGGCAGCCGTCTGCTCCAGATTGGCAGCCTGTTGTTCGGTCCTGTCAGAAAGGTCACGGTTACCCGCGCTCAGCGCATGACCGGCATGAGCCACCAGAGCGGCATCGCTGCCAACGGCAGCCACCATGGCTGACACATTACTGATCATGCGTCTCAGAATCCCGGCCAGATCACCGATTTCATCCCTGCTGCGAACGGTACCCGCCACCCGCAGGTTGCCAGCGGCGAGCTGCTCCATGGCAAAACTAAGGCGCCTGAGGTCGATTGAAAAAGCCTTGAAGAATGTCGTCAGCAAATAAAGCAAAGCCAACAAACCCACAAAGGCGCCACCTATAAGTACATTGCGCTCCAGGGCCAGGGCACTCGCACGGCGCTTCAGGCGATCGTCCAGCCTGTCAGACATGCGGTTCTGAGCAGTCAGCACCGCATCGATCGCCAGGGTGCCCGCGGCAAAGTAAGCTGAAGCGTCGCGTGGCTGTGTGCTTGCACCGGCAAACGCGTCAGCCACCTGACGAGCGAAACGGTCAGACGCCTCTACGGCCTGCTCCAGCCCCAGACCCGATTCACCATTTCTCTTGAGAACCTCCTGAGCAAAACGCTGGTCGTTCAGCGTGTCTGCCAGTTGGGTAAAGCGCACCCTCAGGGCTGCTTCCCCTGAGGGCTCACCCTGCGCCTTGGCCAACAAGCCTGCACCGGAACCCCGAAGCTGTCCGAGTTGCTCGGTCCAGGGGATCGTGCGCGACACAACCATGTCCATCAACAGGTAGGCCGCGGGCTCTGGGTCATAAAGAAGGCTCGAAACCTCGGCGGCGGTATAAACCCATTGACGCAAATCGCGCACCAGTTCACTGTGCCGCTTGAAACTGTCCGCAGCGGTGGCACCTTGCGTGTCAGCGGCGAGGCGCTTGACGCGGGCCTCGATTTCCTGCCACTGCGGACCCAGATCAAAGGAGCCGGTCGCCTTGGCGGCAATCAGCACGCTGGCAGCGGCCTGCGCCAGATCACCACGAGCTTTATCCAGGTCTGGCTGCACCGCCGCATTCCCAGACAACAGGATATTGGTCAGACCACGATGTTTTTGTACCTGAGTGATGACCGCAGATGCGGGTCGAATCACCGCCAGACCTTCGATCTCTGAACGGGTCACACTAGATTCGTTGGTCTGGCGCTGTACCAGCAGCAGGGCAACAACAATCAACGGTACCAGCAACAACGTTGCCAGCATGCCCAGTTTGATAGGCAGACGCGACTGGCGCGCCAGCCATATGCCTGGCCCCCATATGCCCAAGCGCTCACCCGTGCTATTCATTGCTGCAATTTCAGTTGCCGCGACAACGCCAAAGCCAGGCCGCCCAGCATGTCGTCACCCAACGACTGGGCGCAGGCAATCTGCTGATTGGCGTAGGTCTTGTCGTCAAGCATCATGGCACTGCTCACACACAAACCATGTGACGCCATGCAAAGGGAAAACGTCTCCAGCGGACCGGATAACCAGGCCCTGGGTGCATCGGCATAAACGTACGAGGCTTCCCGGGCAACTGCGGGCACAAAACGAACGGGTTCTTCCCCTTGGTAGGTTTGCAACGGGCTCATGGCCGAATCTCCTAAAAAGTATGGGTCAAGGGTATGAGAGCCCTGAGTCCCTCAATTAAAGGAAAAGCGGCAGAAAGCCGGATATATCCCCGAAAAACCTAGCTTGACGTGGTTACCGGGGGCCAGACTAGCCCAGTGCGTCGTTGACCTGCTCGTGAAATTCGGCAATGCTGACTGCGGTACCGATCTCGCGCGGCAAGGCGTCCCTTACGGAAAAAACACCCAGAATTTTGGATCCTGGACCCCTGATCGGCAAGTGCCGAAAGCCACGCTCAATCATGATCACCACCGCGTCCGACACCAGCGTGTCAGGGGCGACGCAGATGGGGCTGTGGGTCATGACGTCAGCCACTCTGGTCTTCTTGGGGCTGAGCGCTCTGGCCAGCACCCGTGTCATCAGGTCACGCTCGGTAACAATTCCCAGCAGGGTGCCCAGGGTGTCCACGATCAGCACGCTGCCGCAGTTGGCCTTGGTCATGACACAGGCGGCCTCCCAGATGCTCGCCTGCGGACCTAGGCTGATCACATGGCGCTGGGAAATGGATTGAAAAACGGTGCGTTCAGCCATGATTGCAGCCCTTTCAAATGGCGAAGAGGAAACATCCCGTAGCGACCTACCTCAGGCTTGCATTGATCTTATCCAGCGCCCCGGCCCCCGGGCAAAGCTGTTTGACCCCCAATGAGTTAAGGGGTTTGGCTGTAGTGTTCAACGACGTGTGCAGGTCTGTCGCCATGGGGTCCACATAAAGCAAACCCGTTACCACCTCACCGCGCGCCTCATGGGAATTCAGGTAGCTCATGGCGGCATAACGATCTGTTGGATCGTAGCTGGGATGCAGCTTGCGCAGACGCAAAACCGAGCCATCGTGCTGCTGCACCTCCACCAGCGAGCCGGGCTCGTATTCGGTGGTGATTTCGCTGCGAGGCGAGATGAAGTCGATGCGGCTCACCGCTTCGTTGTGCTGGCGAACATAGTCGTAGCTCTTGGTGCTGCCACCATGGTTGTTGAAGGTGACGCAGGGGCTGATGACGTCAATGAATGCTGCGCCACCATGCGCCATGGCGCCTTTGATCAACGGCACCAGCTGTGCCTTGTCGCCCGAAAAACTGCGCGCCACATAGGTGGCCCCCAGCTGCAGGGCGATACCCACCAAGTCCACGGGGCTATCGTTGTTGACCACACCTTTCTTGCTCTTGGAGCCCCGGTCGGCCGTGGCGGAGAACTGCCCCTTGGTCAGGCCGTACACACCGTTGTTTTCCACGATGTAGGCCATGCAGACGCCCCGCCGCATGGCGTTGGCAAACTGGCCCAGACCGATAGAGGCCGAATCGCCGTCACCCGAAACGCCGAGGTACAGCAAATCGCGGTTGGCCAAATTGGCCCCGGTCAGAACTGAAGGCATGCGGCCGTGCACGGTATTGAACCCGTGGGACGCCCCGAGAAAATAATCTGGCGTCTTGGAACTGCAACCAATACCCGAAAGCTTCGCCACACGATGCGGCTCGATATCCAGCTCCCAGCAGGCCTGGATAATGGCCGCCGAGATCGAATCGTGGCCACAACCGGCGCACAGGGTCGAGATGCGGCCCTCGTAGTCGCGACGGGTATAGCCGACCTTGTTGGTGCTCAGCGAAGGGTGATGCAGCCGGGGTTTGGTAAGGTAGGTCATGCAAGCTCCTTTCTACGGGGCAAGTTCGCGCTCTCCGGAGCAGTCGGAGGCACATTTTTGCGGATGGCGTTGGCAATGAAGCGCGCCGTAATCGGTGTGCCGTCGTAGTGCAGCACCCGAATCAACTGGGCCGGATCAATGTCCAGCTCACTGACCAGCATTGAATGCATTTGTGCATCGCGGTTTTGCTCCACGACAAACACCTTGTCATGCGCTGCAATGAACTGATTGACCGACTCGGGGAACGGAAATGCGCACAGCCTGAGAGCATCGAGGTGCACGCCCTCCTCTTCCAGCACGTCCAGCGCCTCACGCATAGCGGGACTGGTGGAACCAAAGTAGATCACACCTAACGGCGTTTTTTTCACGGCGTTGCGCGCCACAGGCTGCGGCACGAGGTCTGCCGCAGTTTTGAACTTCTTCAACAGGCGCTCCATGTTGTAAACATAGTCCGGGCCGCGCTCCGAATACCGTGCGTAGGGGTCGCGCGTCGTGCCGCGCGTGAAGAACGCACCCTTCGTCGGGTGCGTGCCGGGTAATGTGCGCCAAGGAATGCCGTCACAGTCCACGTCCTTGTAACGGCCAAAGTCCTTGCCTGCCTCCAGTTCGGCGGCAGTCATCACTTTGCCACGGTCAAACTCACGCGCGTCGTCCCAGACAAAGGGTTTGCACAGCCGCTGGTTCATGCCAATGTCCAGATCCGTCATCAGGAAAATTGGCGTTTGCAGTCGATCTGCCAGGTCCAGCGCGGCAGCGGCATGTTCAAAACACTCATACGGGTCTTGCGGAAACAGCAGCACGTGTTTGGTGTCGCCGTGCGACGCGTAAGCGCAGGCAAACAGGTCCGACTGCTGGGTGCGCGTGGGCATTCCGGTGGACGGGCCACCTCGCTGTACGTTGACGATGGTCACCGGAATTTCGGCAAAATAGGCCAGACCGATGAACTCGGTCATCAGGGATATGCCTGGCCCTGACGTCGCGGTAAAGGCTCTCGCGCCGTTCCATCCCGCACCCACGACCATGCCGATGGAAGCCAGTTCATCTTCGGCTTGCACGATGGCATAGTGATGTTGCCCGGTGGCAGGGTCCACGCGGAACTTGTCACAATATTTCTGGAAAGCTTCCGGTACCGACGACGACGGTGTAATCGGGTACCATGCCGCCACGGTGGCACCGCCGTAAATCAGGCCCAGCGCAGCAGCACTGTTGCCATCGGTGAAAATCTGGTCACCCACGTTGTCGGACTTCTTCACGCGAATGCCCAGCGGCGCCGGGATGTGCTCTTTTACAAAATCCCGCCCAAGATGCAGTGCGCGGATATTGGACTCCAACAGCCGTTCCTTGCCCTTGTACTGCTCGGAAAACAGCTTCTCGAACACATCGGCATCCATATCGAGCAAGACCGACAGCGCGCCGACATAAATGATGTTCTTGAACAGTTGGCGCTGGCGCGGGTCGCTGTAAACAGCGTTGCAGATCTCGGTCAAAGGCATGCCAATGACCA
>JAKQJK010000187.1 GCA_029561195.1 Pseudomonadota bacterium | reverse complement strand
GCGGTGCGCGCCAACCGCCGCCTCACCATCGAGGAAATGAACGCCCTGCTGCGTCAGATGGAGGCCACCGATCGCTCAGACCAGTGCAACCACGGCCGCCCCACGTGGCGACAGATCAGCATCCGGGAGCTGGACGCGCTGTTCAAGCGTGGGCGCTAGGTTGCCCTATTTACTCCGGCGCCAGCGGCTCTAAAGGCTTCGCGCTCAAAACAATTTTGCCGATAGGGGTCACGCCCGCGCAGCAGTTGCCACAGGCTGGAGCCCGCGTACAGCGGAAAAAACAGCACACCCCAGCGCTCGAATTGGCGCACGTGCACCTGCTCATGCGTGCGCATGCGGGACAAAACCGCCTGACTGCTGCCCAACACAACGTGCCCGAGGGTGATCGCTTCAAAGCGCATCGCACGCGGGAAAAACCGGGCTAGCGCGCGCCCACGCCCGCCACCCACTTCAACCACACCGTTGACCACGCAAGCCCTGCCGCCCAGACACACCATCACCGCGGCGGCAGTCAGCCCAAACGCAGTAGCGGGAGACGGCCAGAGGTACCGCAACATGCGCAGCATCCACCGGATCCTGGCTGACTGCTCGCCAGCACCTCCAACACTCCGCAGGTGGGCTTCGCGCATATTACGAACCGAAAGCTCCCGCCATGGCCAACAGCCACAGCGCGCCGAACACAAATGGCAAGGACTGCGCGGCGAGCTTGCCGCGGTTGCCAATGCGCTGGCTGGGCGTCAGCTTGCATAACGCGCTCAAGCCCGCCGCCTCATAGTCCCGGCTGATCTCGTCCGTGGCCTCCAGCGCCGCAAAAATGCTGGCCCCAATGACCGCCGCCACCGCCATGCCAAAGAACGGAAACCCGAACACCAGCCAGTGCAGCTTGGCTGTGGACAGCGTGCCGTAGGCAGTGAACAACAGCCCTTCAGACAGGATGAGCCACATCAGGCGGTGGTTCACCAGATTGTCTTCATGGGTCCATTGCTCGCGCAGGGCGCGGTAAAGGTCCCAGTCGGGTAGGGGCTTCAGGGGTGGGGTAATGGCCATGGGATCGAACAAGTTTCAGGGCAAACGGTGATTGGCAGGGATGTCACGTCAGCATTTTGCCAATTCTTGGGGCAGCACCATCGTCAACGCTGCCATCGAAAGATGGTGCTACATATTTAGTAGCTATTCACGAATATTCGACGAGGGCTAGAGGCCAATTTGGCACTCAGAAAGCATCGGATTTCACCTTCTACCCCGCATACCCATACACCGCCACAAAATGGCACGCGGTGCCGGCCATCACAAACAGATGCCACACAAAGTGCCCATATCGCCAGCGTGAATCGGTCGCATAAAACACCACGCCCGCCGTGTATGCCAGACCGCCCGCCACCAGCCACCACAATCCTGCGGTGGGCACATTGGCGACCAGCGGTTTGATGGCAATCAACACCAGCCAGCCCATCAACAGGTAAAGGCCAGTGGACAAATGCGGGTGCGACATGCGGTTCATGCTTTTCAGCACCACGCCGGCCACGGCAAGACCCCAGATCAGGCCAAACAGCGTCCAGCCCCAGGCGCCGCGCAGCACGCCCAACGTGAACGGCGTGTAGGTACCGGCGATCAGCAGGTAGATAGCGCCGTGATCCAGCACCTTGAACACACGTTTCGCCCGGTTGCGCGGCAACGCGTGGTAAACCATGGATGCGCCATACAGCAGCACCATGGTCAGCGCAAACACGCTGGCACCCACAATGAACGCGGCGTCCGACTGGCGCACGGCCGACATCACCAGAAACGGCGTGCCAATGACTGCCAACAACAAAGCCACGCCATGGCTGACGCTGTTGGCTATTTCCTCACCCAAAGACTGGGGACGATCACCGGTTACAACTGAAGTTTCCATATTTTGGTATCTTATCCCTCCATGAAGCGCTCATCTGTCGTCAAATCCTTAACCATTGGCCTGGTTTTAGCCGTGATGGGCGGTTGCGCGACGCTGTCTGAAAAGCAAGGTGAATGGATTTTTCAGCCCAGCACCCGTAGCTGGGGCAGCGGTCTGGAAGCCGCGCAGGGCATGCAAGACGTGTGGGTTGAGTTTGAGTCCAAACTCTCTGGCAAACCGGTCAAGCTGCACGGGCTGTGGCATGCAGCAGAAGGCGGCGCCACCATTGGCGCTATCGCGGCAAAGGCTCCTGTATTGCTGTACCTTCACGGCGCGCGCTGGAACGTCACGGGCTCGGCCCCGCGTGTGCGGCGCATGCAGGAGTTGGGCTTTTCGGTGCTGGCGGTGGACTACCGCGGCTTTGGCAAGAGCGATGCATCGCTACCCTCCGAATCTCAGTCGTATGAAGACGCGCAGGCCGCCTGGAACTGGCTGGCGACGAAATACCCCAATCAGCCCCGTTACATCTTTGGGCACTCGCTGGGCGGCGCCATCGCCATCGAGCTGGCCAGCCGCGTGACAGACGAGACCGGCACCATTGTGGAGGGCACGTTCACGTCGATACCCGATGTGTTTGACACCATGAAGTGGGGCTGGCTGCCGGTGAATAGCCTGATCACCCAGCGGTTTGAGTCCATCAAGAAAGTGGCGCAGATTGGCTCGCCGTTGCTGGTGGTGCACGGCGAGGACGACAGCCTGATCAAACCCGAGCTCGGCCGTAAGCTGTTTGACGCCGCTGTAGGCCCGAAGGAGTTTGTGCTGGTACCCGGCGGCTCGCACCACAACACCAATGCCGTGGGCCAGCCGCAATACCGCCAGGCGCTGGCACAGCTGTTCCGGCTCCCTGTAACGACGCCTTAGATCAAGCCTCAGCCGGGCCTTGGGCAACGTCTTGACCGCGCGATCAATCTGATACGCTCAGATGGATGACTTCGACAAAAACAACCGCCATGCCATCTGCCACGGTGGTGGTGATTCTCTCCATGCTGCTGGGGGTGCAGCCCATTACCACCGACCTGTACCTCCCCGCCCTGCCTGCGCTGACCGAGGGGTTTGGCGCACCCATGTCACAGGCGCAACTCACCCTCACCGCACTGCTGCTGGCGTTTGGCCTGTCGCAGCTGATTTGGGGGCCGCTGTCTGATCGGTTTGGCCGTCGGCCGGTGCTGCTGGTGGGTTTGACGTGTTACGTGGTGGCTTCCATTGGCAACACACTGGCACCCAGCATGGACATGCTGATCATCTGGCGCACGCTGCAGGGCGCGGCCATGGGTGCGGGGGTGATGTGCGCCCGCGCCATCGTGCGCGACCTGTACCAACCACTGGAAGGTGCCCGCGTCATGTCCAAGGGCTTGACCGGGCTGGGTTTTGTGGCCTGCATCAGCGCGCCGCTAGGCGGCTTTTTGTCGGACCAGTTCAGCTGGCGCGTGGCGCTGATGGCGCTGGCGGTGTTTGGCGCGGTATCGCTGACACTGGTTGTCCTGCGCTTTGAAGAAACCGTGCAGCAGAGAAACCCGCGTGCGCTGGAGCCCGGCACGCTGGTGCGCACCTGGTTGGCCATTGTGCGCAACCCCACGTTTCTCGCTTATTCTGCGCTGTCGGCAGCGTCATACGGCGGCCTGTTCACGTTTTTGGCGTCGTCATCGTTTGTGTTCATCAAGGTGCTGGATTTGAGCAAAACGCAATACGGCCTGTTGATGCTGTCGATGTCGTTGGTGTACCTGTGTGGCACGGTGCTGTGCCGCAGGCTGCTGCCGCGTCTGGGTGTACGAAAGACGGTGGCCATCGCGGGTAGCCTGACGCTGCTGGGCGGCACGCTCATGGGTGGGCTGGCGCTGGCCGGGGTGCGCAGCACCTGGGCGATCATGCTGCCGTTTTACCCCTTCATGCTGGCGCACGGCATTCACCAGCCCTGCGGCCAGAGCGGTGCGGTGGGGCCGTTTCCGCAGGCGGCCGGTGCGGCGTCAGCACTGAACGGTTTTTTGATGATGCTCGTGGCTTTCTTGATGGGTGGCTGGCTGGGTAAACACATGGACGGCACCGTGTTCCCGCTGACCAACGGCCTGTGGTTCTGGAGCGCGATCATTGCGCTGTCTGCCTGGACGCTGGTGCAAAAGTATGGGGACCCCGCGCGTGGGACTTAATGCTCTCGCGGCTATCGCTCTCGTCGGCCCCACGGCTTCGGGCAAAACGGCCGCGGCCATGGCCATTGCGCAGCAGCATGCGGTGGAAATTATCAGCGTGGATTCGGCGCTGGTGTACCGCGGCATGGACATTGGCACGGCCAAGCCCACGCCGGCCGAGCTGGCCGCCGTGCCTCACCACCTGATCAATATCCGCGACCCGCTGCAGGCTTACAGCGCCGCCGAATTTGTGCTGGACGCGCAGCGGCTGATTTGCGAGATCAAAGCACGTGGCAAACTCGCGCTGTTGGTAGGCGGCACCATGTTGTACGTCAAGGCGCTGATGGACGGCATCGACGATATGCCGCGGGCTGATCCGGCCATTCGCGCCGAGTTGGAGCTGCAGGCACGGGAAAAAGGCTGGCCCGCGATGCACGTCGAGTTGGCGAGTGTGGACCCTGTCACCGCAGCCCGGCTGCAACCGAATGACAGCCAGCGCATTCAGCGGGCGCTGGAGGTGTATCGGGTGTCGGGGCAACCGATGGCGTCCTTTCACACCGCAAAAAATACTATTAATTTGACAGCTACTAATGCATACCAGACGGGGCCTAATGGCCAAAATGAATCATTAAATAGCACTGTTTTTTCGCCGACTACCATGCCGCTGCTGTCGCTGGAGCCACAAGACCGCGCCTGGCTACACAGGCGCATCGAACAGCGCTTTGACGCCATGCTGGCAGCGGGTTTTCTGGACGAAGTGAAGGCCCTGCGCGCACGCGGCGACCTCAACCCGGATCTGCCTTCCATGCGCTGCGTTGGCTACCGCCAGGCATGGGAAGCGCTGGATGCGGACGACTTGGCGGACAAGGCCGGCGCACCGGGTTGGCGCGACAAAGGCATCTTCGCCACGCGCCAGTTGGCCAAGCGCCAGATCACCTGGCTGCGCTCCATGCCCCACCGCATCGCCGTGGCGGCCGACTCACCCGATGCCGTGCACCAGGTGCTGGGCCAGGTCAATCGGCTCGTCAGCGACAAGGTCGCACTATGAGCCTGCAGATCACCGATTTGAGCAAACACTACGGTGATGTAGCCGTGTTCAGCAACGTCTCGCTCACAGTGGCACGCGGCGAGTTTGTGGCCATTGTGGGCGAGTCTGGTGTGGGCAAGTCCACGCTGCTGAACTGTATGGCCGGGCTGGACAGCTGGGACGCGGGCACCGTGTCGCTGGACGGCACTGATCTGGGAACCCTCAGCGACGACCAGCGCGCGCTGTTGCGCCGCCGGCAGGTGGGGTTTGTGTTTCAGGCGTTTCACGTGTTGCCGCATCTGGACGTGGCGCAGAACGTGGCGCTGCCATTAATGCTACTGAACCAGCAAGACGACGCACGGGTGCAGCAGATGCTCGAAGCCGTCGGGTTGGGTGGTTTGGGTGCGCGATTACCGCAACAGCTCAGCGGCGGCCAGTTGCAGCGCGTGGCCATCGCCCGCGCGCTGATTCACCGCCCCGCCCTGCTATTGGCCGATGAGCCGACAGGCAACCTGGACCCCACGACAGCCACGTTGGTAATGGATGCACTGATCAACCAAACCCTCGCGCACAACGCATCGCTGGTGCTGGTAACCCACTCCCATGCGGCGGCGACCCGGGCT
The DNA here is from genome assembly GCA_029561195.1 of Pseudomonadota bacterium. Classification (GTDB taxonomy): domain Bacteria; phylum Pseudomonadota; class Gammaproteobacteria; order Burkholderiales; family Burkholderiaceae_C; genus Egaibacter. The sequence continues at coordinate 13,480 of JAKQJK010000187.1, read as the reverse complement.
GACCGCGTGCTTGAATTACACGCGGACGGCATTCACTCATAAACCCCGCATGGGATTGAGGGTTCCCAGGGATTCGCTGGCAATCAGCGGGTAGGCATCCTGTTCGGGGAGCGCGTAGTGCCACCACTCATGCGGAATGTGCCTGAAACCGGCGCTTTCCATGATGTTCATCAGCAGCAAGCGATTGGCCTGTGCCAGGGGCGGAACCTTGTCGCAAAAGTGATGGGACAGCGACGTCATGTCATCAAAAGCCGTGCCCATATCGAGCTCCTGGCCGGCTTCGTCTGCCAGTGTCAGATCCACCGCCGTGCCACGGGTGTGGTTGGAGCCAATGCGCGGATCAGCCACATAGGCTTTGTCAGGAGCGGTGTCCCAAAGGATGACCTGCGCTTCTTGCGGCCGGAAGGCATCGAATATCTTGAGCCGGCAACCCACTTCGGTAGCCCGCATAACGGCCCGCCGCAGGCAGGCCACTGCATCGCGGTGAATCAGGCAAATCGGGCGTTGGTAGATCGTCTGGCCGGCCACGTTGTCGGGCGTGGCGTAAATCAGGTCGATCAGGACATCGTGCGTGGTGTTCGTAATACGAACCAGCGGATGCCCAGGGAATATGGCGTCGGTAGCATCACGATCAATAACACTGGTGCTCTTCTCGCCAGGGGTGATCGCCCCGGCACCGACATGCGTACCAATGTATCCGTTAAGTCTGTCAGGCCGCTCTGAAAACATGTGAAAAATGTCCTGCTTTTTGTAAATTAATGTCTAGGTTTTTCTGCTTTGCGCACGGCGCTGTCGCAACACTGTCACAGATTCGCCACCCTCCCCCCAATTATCCGGGTCAACCTCATCAATGATCACTACCACGCTCTCGGGCCTCTTGTCTAGAACGGTTTGCATGAGTTGGGTAACACCCGCGATCAGGGCGGCCTTTTGCTCGCGGGTAGTGGGCTGGTCGCGCCGGGTCAGGCAGATGTTGACGAGTGGCATGGAGCTTCCTGAATCAATAAACACGTTTTTGGGGCAAATCTCAAACTGGAGAGACTCACCAAATTATCCCCATTCGCACAGCGCCGGTGCATGTGCTGCCCTCCAAGGTGCGAATACCCATGATGGCTGGCGTTTCTTTCATGAGGAGCCTTGCATACTTCTTGCACAGGCTTATGCTTCAACCTGTTGTCTGGAGCAACGCCATGAAAACATCCTGGATGAACACCTTGACTTGGTTCGCCATCGTTATGTTGGCGCTGATGCTTGCTGTCATCGGCCCCAAGGAATCCAGTGTCATGGGCAAATTGCCGCGGTTTGGGAGCAATTCAGCGCCTTCTCTTGAGCCCGAGAAAATGGCTCCCGCATTTTCTGCTGATCGCACACTGGCACTGATCACCTTCAGCAAAAAACACAGGCCCGATGCCGAAAGCTGGATCAGCGGGCTGCAACTTCAAAAAGATTCATCCATATCCTGGGTCCGCATGCCCGTTTTGAATGATCCGGGCGATGCCTCCATTCGCGATGCCATGGAAGTTCGGGTGCGGTCGCACTATGCGCAGGAGCCGGGGCGCGGCAATCTGTTACCGGTATTTGCCAATCGCAACGCGTTCGTTCAATCGGCTGGGCTTAACGATACGGAACACGCTTACGTGCTGGTGCTCAACCGCCAGGGCGAGGTATTGGCCCGGGTCGCTGGCCGCTTTGATGAGGCGAAAGCCGAGGCTCTGCGTGAAACACTATCGCCCAACTCTTTCTAGCTGCTCAGCGCCTCACTCTGCCATCTTCGGTCAACATGGTCATCTCAACGAATCTAGAGCCAACATTCTTTTGCGGACCAAAATCGAACGTCATGCCACCAATATTAAGTGCCTGCATTCCTTGAATTGCGCTCAAAAAGCCCTCTCGCGTCATTACCTTTCCCGCGCGACGAGCGGCCTCGGCGAAGACCTTCGCCGCTACAAATCCCTCCATACCTGAATAGTTTGGGTTTGTCCCTAACAAGCCCGACGCCTGCAACGCGCCGAGATATTCGCTGGCGATAGGTGTTGCCGCAGTGAAGGGATACGGCATAACTTGGCTAACAATTACACCGCGGGCAACGGCACCGAGTTCTTCGCTCAAGGCCTGCGTGCCGACAAACGAGATGTTGTAAAAGTTTCCGACATAACCGGCCCTCCGGGCCATTCGTACAAAAGTAGCGCAGCCCTTGTAGGAGCCAATCTGGACAATAGCTTCCGGGTTTTTGCTCAGAATGTCCTTGAGCGCCTGCGCCACATCCGTTGAATTGCGTTCTACTGTTCCAGTCGCAACGGGTTGCAGCTTCAGGGGAGCCATGGCGCGAGTGACACCTTCCAGGCCCGCCTGCCCGAAAGAATCGTTCTGATAAAACACAGCGATCTTGGTGATGCCAACCGAGGTGGCCTGTTTAATCATGGCCGCGGTTTCGTCAAAGTAAGATGCCCGCAAATGGATGACATACCGGTTGTAGGGTTCGCGCAGAGTCTGCGCACCGGTAAAGGGTGCAAAAAAGGGAATCTTGGCCTCGGTTGCCAATGGCAATGCAGCCAGACTGGTGGGCGTGCCGACATAGCCAAACAGCGCAAACACGCCTTCGCTGATGAATTGCCGCGTGTTGGCGGCGCACCGCTCCGGGTCATATCCGTCATCCAGTCGCTTGAGTTCGACGGGTCGCCCGTTGATGCCACCTTTGGCATTGAGCGCATCAAAGTACAGACGGGCGCCCTGGTTGTATAGATTTCCAAGCTGTTCGGAAGGACCACTGAAGGGGGCGGACTGTCCCAAAAAAATGGGCTTCTCAGACTGCGCTATGGCATGGTGGCTCAAACCCAGCCCAGCAACGCTTGCGACCAGCTGTCGGCGACGAATCATGTGATTGACCTTTTAAAAGAGGAGCTGAGTGTCCCTTGGGGGATAGTAAAGTGCTCGCGTAGTTACCCTAGGACAAACGCACATCCCGTGCCAGTCACCACAAGGTAATCAATTTACCTGAAACCAGCCGGTAACCACGCTGAGCCATGGCGAGTGCCTCGGCTTCGTCGTGTGTAACCAGTAACGCGGGAATGCCGGCGGCCTTGATCCGATAGGAAAATTCGTCGCGCAGGCCACTTCGCAGCTCGGCATCCAACGCAGAAAAAGGCTCGTCAAGCAGTAACAATCGAGGTTGTGTGATGAGTGCCCGGGCCAGCGCCACCCGCTGCTGCTCGCCTCCGGACAGTTTCCACACTTTTTGTCGGGCGTGGGCCGTCAGCCCAAACAGATCCAGCATGTCCAGCGCGCGCTGACGTGCCTCACCCCGCTTAATCCTTTGCTCCACCAGACCAAAGGCAACGTTGTCCACCACATCCAGATGTGGGAACAGGGCAAAGTCCTGAAACATCAGCGCAAAACCACGGCGCTCAGGTGGTTCGGGGGTGATGTCTTTCTCCGCAAACCACACGCTGCCCGCGTCAAGAGGCTCCAACCCCGCCACGATCTTGAGCAGCGTGCTCTTGCCCGTGCCGGAAGGCCCCAGAATGGCGACCGTTTCACCGGCTTGAACCGTCAGGCTCAAATCGCCGGCCAGCACCCAGTCGCCTCCGGCGGGGTCGTGAAAAGTCTTGCGGATGGATTTGAGTTCAAGCATGGCGGAGATGGGTTGCGGAGCGGCGTCCGGCTTTGGGCAGAGGACTTTCGATAACCAGAAAGGCGGCCAGCGCCAGGACCATCAGCAGACAGGCCAGCACCAAAGCTGCGTCCAGATTAGCGGCGCCCGGTCGCCCCAGACGCTGGTAGATCAGTGTTGTCAGTGTCACCCATTCGGGGCGTGAAAGAAACAGGGATACCGCAAACTCACCCAGAGCCGTGGCTGCTGCAAAGGCCATGCCCCGGCGCAGCGCGGGCATCACCATCGGCAAGGTGACGCGCCAGAACGCTCGCCAGGGCGTGGCGCCCAGCGTGCGGGCAACTTGATCCAGATGGACTGGCAGACTGTCCAGCGCGGCGCCCAGCGATTTGGCCACAAAAGGATACGCCAGCAGGGCATATGCGGCGATCAGCAGCGCCATGCTGGCTGTCCATTGCGGGTACAGCAGCAACAGACCAAAGGCTACGGTAACCGGCGACACCACGAATGGCAAAAATGCACTGGCACGAAGCCACACCGAACGGCGGGCAGCCAGCGCATGTGTCAGCCCCAGTGCGGTCGCCATTACCAGTGCACTGGCCGAGAAGCGCAGGGTGTTCCACAAGGCGTGCACCGTCTCTTCGTCGATGAGCACGGCCCAGGCTTCGCTACCTGCCAGCACCACGCGCAGCAACACCGCAAGTAGCGGTGCAGCGCAAAACACCAGCAAGACCGTGAGCGCCAATGCAATCAATGTCCACAGAAAAACCCCTGCAGCGGGCCGCAAAGCGATGGCGTCTGCACGGGCAGGCGTTGCAAGGCGCTTCTCGATCCACGCGTAGGCCAGTGCCACGCCGCCGGTGAGCACCATCATGCACACGGCAAGGGCACCGGCTTCGGCCAGCTTCAGCTCGTGGGCGACCAGCGAATAAATTTCCACCTCCACGGTGGCAAACCGTTGTCCACCCAAAATCAGGGCGAGGCCAAATCCGGCAAAGCAATACAAAAAGACCAGACACAAGGCGGATGCAAGCCAGGGCGCAATGGCTGGCCACTCCACCCGCCAGAACGCCCGCCATGGCGTCGCGCCCAGCGTTCGCGCCACAGCCACACGTGATGCACTGACTTGTCCCAGCGCGTCCACCCCTGCACGCACCACCACACAAAGGTTGAAAAAAAGATTGCCATATAACAGCAGCCATGGCGTGTCCTGGAGCTGAAAGCCCAGCCAGCCAGTGATTAGCCCCCGCGGCCCCCACAAAGCCAACACGCCCAGCGCGGCCACCAGAGTGGGAACGACAAACGGCAGCATCAACAGCCGCAACACCAGGGTGCGCCCCGGAAAATCAAGCCGGGCCAAAACCCAGGCTACCGGCAAGCCCAGCGCCAGCGCAGCCATGCAAGTCAGTGCAGCCTGCACAAACGACCACACGACGCGCCAGCGCAGATAGTCGTCCTGCCAAAGCGAAACTACCGTTCCCTGTAGTGCACCAACGCCGCCCTCGGCCAGCAAACGAATCACCGGCGCAAGCAGCATCACGGTCAGGAACACCGCGGGCAACAGCACCACGGCAACCCCACGTGCAAACGGGTTCGAACCAGCGACGTTCATTGGTCAGAGGCTTACTTCAACACCACGCGCGTCCAGCGGCTAACCCAGTCAGCGCCCTTTTCGGCAATGGCTTCGGGGCTCGGGTTATCGAAACTGGCGGGTTCCGACGCGTGCCGCATCACTTCAGGGCGCGTTACACCTGGTTCGGCAGGAAACATCCACATCGTGGTTTGCAGTGCTTCCTGTGTGGCTGGCGAGCGCATGAACTCGATGAATTTGGCAGCCGCTTCACGCTGCCCACCCCCCTTGACCAATGCCACGCCCTCCACCTGACGGAATACGCCGCCCTTCAGGAACAGATTGCCAGTAGGGGATTCCATGATTTTTTCCTTGCTGTAAAAAACCTCGGCCGCGGGGCTGGTGGCGTAGCTCACCACCAGCGGGCGGGAGCCACCATTGCGACTGAATTCGGTGTAATACGCTTCGGTCCAGCCCTTGACGACCTTCACGCCATTGGTGCGCATGCGCGCCCACCAGTCGAACGCGTCCGTTTCACCCATGCCCGCCACTGTAGCCAGCAGGAAAGCCTGGCCGGGGCTGGAAGTAGCCGGATTTTGTACGACCAGAAGATCGCGATACCGCGGCAGCGTGAGCTCCTCCAGCGTCTTGGGCAGTGCGAGACCCGATTTGGCGAATGCAGCACGGTCGTAATTCAGCGTGACAAAACCGTAGTCCACCGATACCACGCCGGTTGCCAGCGTAGCGCCAGCAACCGCGCGCTGTTGGGCTGCACCAGAGTAGGGGTCAATCACACCCGAAGCCTGTGCCCGGGTAATGAGCGCGTTGTCCAGACCAAATACGACGTCCGCAATCGGCTGCGCTTTAGTCAGGATGAGCTTGTTCAGCATTTCGCCTGCGTCACCCGCCTTGATGATGCTCAGTTTAACGCCCGCTTGCGCCTCGAACTGGGCCAGCACGGGCTTGGGCAGAGAAAACGAGCTGTGGGTGATCACCCGCAACTCCTGCGCCGTGGCCGGCGCAGAGAATGAAAAGAGAGGCAGTGCCAGGGTAGCCGCCGCCAAAAAAGAAAAGGTCCGCTTCAGCATCATGTAAATCCTTTCATTGAACCAAATGGGGAACGAATGAAAAGACTCACCACGACGTGCAGCAGACCCTTTTTCATCACGCTCCCTACGCTGGTATTACCCAGATCAGGTGAGAGGGGTATTTCTCAGTCTGCCTTTCGGCAAACACCCCCGGTGACGCTTTTTAGTTTAACTCAAACCATAAACCCGAGGTCCACGGGGTAATCTGGACGCGATGCGTTCACGCCAAAGCGTGACAGGTTGGGCAGGATGCGGGCGAGTTCCGCATCCCCCACGCCGAACCATTTCGCCAGCGTGGCGGCGTATTGGTCCACCGAGCTGCTGGGCAGCAAACGGCCCTGACCGACATGCCACTGGTCTTCCGGTGCGCCCGTGTTGCCTATGCTGACCGGCGGCGCCGATCCGTAAAACGCCCGACCCTTCACGGCACCACCTACCATGAAGCTATGACTGCCCCAGCCATGATCAGAACCATCCCCATTGGAGGTTAGCGTGCGACCAAAGTCAGACGCCGTGAAAGCGGTGACCTTGTCGTTGACACCCAGCTCAACCGTGGACTCATAAAACGCGGTCATTGCTTCGCTCACCTTACCCAGCAAGGCTGACTGCTGGGTGATCAGGTTGTCATGCAGGTCGAACCCGCCCAGCGACACAAAAAACACCTGCCGCTTTGCCCCGAGGCTGGAGCGCCCGGCGATCAACCGGGCGACCATTTTGAGCTGGTCCGCGAGCGGATTCTCCGCAGGGAATGCAGTGTTCAGGGGGCGTCCGCCCGGCGCAGCCGCGGTGGGCGCAACAGCTGCCGAGATGTGGGTTTCAGCCGCAATGGCCCGCGTGGTGACACGGGTGTATTCGTTTTCCAGCATGTGCCCGCGCGACTGCCGGATGAGCATATCCACTACACCGCGAACCTCGCGCGAACCGTACACACCGGGGTCTGCCACAGCGCGAATTTTCACCGCGCCGCCGGAGCTGACCTGGTACTGAAGGGCCGAATCACCCGACAAAAACACCGCGTTGCCGGTAACCGAAATACACGTGAACAGCGAGTTGGCATTTCCCGACATGGCCAGATCACCCAGGTGCCCACCCCACCCCGCCGTGGAGCCTTCCGGCGAAGACGATTGCCAGATGGATTGCTGGTCGTTGTGCGAAAACAGCTTGGGTGGTAGTGGGTACGTCTTGCGATCCGCACCGTTGTATTGGGCTCGCGTCAACGGCGCCACGAGCGGACCCACATTGAACTGCACGGCCGCCTTGCCCGAGTTGAAGAGCTGGGCCATGCCGGTCATGGCGGGGTGCAGTGCATATTGGCGCCCGCCACCCAGCGCCATCGTGGGCTTGAGCAAGGTAGCGGCCAGATCAGCTTTGGCCAATGCAATACCACCCGCTGTTTGATCAGCGCCGCCACCCCGCACCGTGCTGTAGCGGTTGTAACTGTCATCATCAAACGTGACGACAGTGTTGGCGTAATCACTGCCCCCATAAAGAAAGACGCACACCAGCGCCTTGTAGTCGGACGCGTCGAACGCTGCCGCCTCCCCCAGAGCTGCGAGATTGAGCGCCATGGGCAGAGCAGTACCGGTCATGGCCAGTTGGCCCGTGCGCCGCAGGAACGCGCGGCGGCTATGCAAATCAGGTTTCAATAAATACATGCTGACCTCTTATTTCTGGACCAGATACTCGGGCGCGGCCATGACCATAAAGATGGCGGAGGCGACCCGGTTGAGCTTGACGGCCTCGCTGCTCGTGGCCGACAAGGGGGTGGCGTTCAGGCCATTGATCATCAATGCCTGCGTGGCAGCCGACAGCTGGCCAGCACACAGCAAAAGGTTCAACCGCTTCACCAGGGCCGACGCATTTGTGACGATGGCCAACTCGTCTTTATAGGAGGCCGCGATATCCAGCACACCCTTCGCATTTCTGACGTTGTTGGGCAGATTGGGTGTGTTCACAAAGATGCCGTTGCGAATGACGTTTTGCATGTAGTTCAGATAGCCACTGACACTGCTCTCGGTGACGATCTGAAACTCGGGCGCCAGCGACCCGCTGGTAGCCATCATCGTTGCAGGAGGCACATAGCCGGGCCGGAAAAAATTGAATACCGAGGGTGACCGCAAAGGGCTTTGACCTAGTTGCGTAGCCGGGTTGGTTAAATCGCCCAGCTTCCAGCTGCCTTCGGTTGACTGGATGCCAAAAGTGCGGCCCCATTGAATGAAACGCAGCATGGGTTCGCGCAGTCGACCAAACTTGGGATCGGCCAGACCGTTACGCGAACGGGCTTCGTCATCCAGCAGGATGGCCTCCCAGACCGCCTGCAGATTTCCGCGCACGCCGTTGCCGTCGTCGTTGAAAGCGGCAGCAACCCGCGCCACATACGCCGGACTGGGGTTGCTGGTGACCAGTCGCTGGATCATCTGTTTGCCGAAGAACGGGCCCACATTGGGGTGCGCGAACAGCGTGTCCAGCGCCAGCTTCAGTGCCTTGTCTCCAGACGTATTGGCCGGAATTCGCGTGCCGAGAAAAGCGGCATCCAGACTGGAATGACGTGCTGGCGCAAGCGCCATGCGCATGCGCGTGAACGCCGTGCTGCCAACCTTGCGCTGTTGCACCGGTTCAACGGTGACAACGTTGCGGCTCTGGTCAAAGTCATACCCGGTAAAAACCCGGGCAAGGTTGGTCACGTCGCTTTGCGTGTAGGACTCCAGCCGCTGGCCCGAGGCATCCCGTTTTTCGGTGCCGTCAGGATTGAGCTGGTACAAACCGATGGTGAACAGCTGCATCACCTCACGGGCATAGTTTTCATCCGGCACGCGGCCGGTAGCCGGGTTTTCTTTTTGGTTCCCCTTGGTGTTGAGATAGAAACCCATGGCCGGGTTAAGCGATACATCCTCCAGCAGCGTGCGGAAATTTCCAAACGCGTTGGCCGATAGCTGATCCCAATAATGCGCGAGCCCGTGGCTGCGCCAGCCAAAATCCAATCCCGTCAGCGACACCACAAAGAACTCGGACAGCGCCAGCGCACATCGCTTGCGCACTGCGTCCGGCGAGGTCATCACCTGGTGCCAGATCATGTAGTCGCCGGGGTATGAGTTGTCGTAATAACGCGTGTCGTTGTGAATGGCGTCGTATCCGCGGCGGTTCAACCAGTCCCATCCGGTCTCGCTGAAAGGTGCCGCGAATTGCTCGGTCAGCCAACGGGCATAACCCACCGAGCGCACGCGGGTGATTTCAGCGTCGGACGCCGAAAACTGCGCCTGCAACAGAAAACGCGCGGCGTCGTCATCCGTTTTGGCTTCGATATACGCTCGCTGCGGGCGAACAGGCGCCACGCTGCAGGCTGCCAGTGCAGACGCCAGCGCCGTTGCGCCAAGTTTCAGCGCGTTGATGTCAAGGGGTTCTTCAACAAGGGGGGCGTTCTTTTCCATGCGCCCAATATACTGGTTTGTGCTTTCGCTTCTCAAAACCTTCTCATGGCAGGAACTGCTGCACCACCCGTGGCGCAATGCCGCTGCGGTGCTGGCCGTGATGCTGGGGGTGGCGCTGGCGTTCTCGGTGCATCTGATCAACGCGTCAGCCCTGTCCGAGTTTTCGCAGGCGGTACGCTCCGTGAACGGCCAGTCCGATTTGGAGTTGCGTGCCACGCAGGGCAGCTTTGATGAGGCGGTTTTTGCTCAGGTTGCGACACACCCGCAGGTCGCGGTGGCGTCCCCTGTTCTGGAAATCAGCACTTATGCACTCACTTCAGAAGGCCAGCGCAAGCTGATCCGGGTGGTGGGCGTGGACGCGCTGGAAGTAGCCCGTGTGGCACCTGCACTGATGCCCATTCCTGAAGACAGCAATGATCGCTTTGCCCTGTTTGCGCCGAATAGCGTATTTTTGAACGGCGCCGCAATGCAGTTACTCCAACCTGCCGGGGTCGATCGCCCGGCAACCCTGCAACTGCAAAGTGGCCTGAAGATGCGCGAGGTGCGCGTCGCGGGCAAGGTGAGTGCCGGTGGCGGTCCGCTCGCCGTAATGGACATTGGCGCCGCGCAGGAACTATTTGGCAAGTTGGAGCAACTCTCGCGGATCGATCTGCGCCTGCAGGCCGGTGTGGACCGGGGCAGGTTCGTGCGGTACCTGCAGTCCACGCCTTACTGGCCCGCCAATATCGCGTTGGCTGAACCGGGTGATGCTGCTGCGCGGGTCAACAACCTATCGCGCGCCTACCGGGTGAACCTTACCGTGCTGGCACTGGTGGCGCTGTTCACGGGGGCGTTTCTGGTGTTCTCCGTGCTGGCGCTCAGTGTGGCCAAACGCGCGCAGCAGTTTGCATTGCTCGGCGTGCTGGGACTTACCGGGCGCGAGCGACTGGGGTTGGTGCTGGTGGAGTCACTGGTGCTGGGCCTGTTCGGTAGCATCGCTGGCGTGGGTCTGGGCACGGCGCTGGCCGCAGTGGCCCTGAAGGTGCTCGGTGGCGACCTGGGCGGTGGCTATTTTGCCGGCGTCGCGCCAACGCTGCAGTTCGACGCGGGCGCCGCGTTTCTTTACGGCGTGCTGGGCGTCGCCGCTGCAGGTGTTGGTGGCTGGTGGCCTGCACGGGCAGCGCAGCAACTGCCACCCGCGCAAACACTCAAGGGCCTGGGCGCCGCCACATCAGGCGACAGAAAACCCTTGATGGGTATGATCTTGATAGCTTCTGGCGCGGCACTGGCGTGGGCTCCACCTATTTTTGGTCTTCCACTAGCCGCCTATTTCGCTGTTGCGCTACTGCTGGTCGGCGGCATCACCACCCTGCCCGCCCTGATCGCCTTGTTGTACGACCGGCTCGCCCCCGTGCTGAAAAAACGGCTGCTGCCCATGCTTGCCATCGAGCGGGCGCGTCGCGTGCGCACGAGCGCTGCCGTGGCGGTGAGCGGTGTGGTGGCCTCGCTCAGCCTGGCCGTGGCACTCACGGTGATGGTGGCCAGCTTTCGTGAGTCGGTGACGCAGTGGCTGGACGTGGTGCTGCCCGCAGAACTCTTCGTGCGCACCGCCAGCACCGCCAGTGCGGGAGACACCGTCTTTTTTTCGCCCGAGTTTGTTCAGGCTGTGGCGCAGGTGCAAGGGGTTCAGCGCATCAGCAGCCAGCGCACCCAGGCCCTGCTGCTGGACGCCGCCAAACCCGCCGTGGCGCTCATTGCAAGGCGCATCGACGACCCGGCCAAAAACCTGCCACTGGTAACGAACCCTCTGCCCGTTCCACCGGGTTACATCGGCATCTACGTGAGCGAGGCCATGGTGGATCTGTTTGGTGCAGCGCCCGGCAAGGTGTTTGAACCGCTGTCAAAGGCCTTGAATACCCAACATGAGCCGTCAAATACGGCCTCAGCCTATGCCCAATATGCGGAGATAGCTACTTTTTTTGTAGCAGGTGTGTGGCGGGACTATGCACGTCAGTCTGGCGCCATCACCATCGACCAGCGAGATTTCGAGCGGCTGACCGGCGACCGCCGCGCCAACGACCTTGCGCTGTGGCTAACCGATCACGCCTACACCGGTCAGGTGCAGCAAGCCATTCGTGCACTGGCTTCTCGTCAAAGCAACTACCCTGCCGCAGACCCCGCCGGCACACCGGGCCGTGGCGACCTGATCGAGTTCGCCTCGGCCAGCGAAATCCGCGCAACATCCCTCAAGATTTTTGATCGCAGCTTCGCCGTGACCTATTGGTTGCAAGCCGTGGCGATTGGCATCGGCCTGTTTGGCATCGCCGCCAGTTTCAGCGCACAGGTGCTGGCCCGGCGCAAGGAGTTTGGTTTGCTGGTGCATCTGGGTTTGACGCGGCGGCAGGTCCTGACCGTAGTGGCGGGTGAAGGCCTGGCGTGGACTGTCATCGGCTCCATCGCCGGTCTGGCGCTGGGTTTGTGCGTCAGCCTGGTGCTGGTCAACGTGGTGAACCCGCAGAGTTTTCACTGGACTATGGACCTGCTGATTCCGTGGGGACGGCTGGCGTTACTGTGTGGCGCCGTGGTGCTGGCCGGCACTTTGACCGCTTGGCTAGCCGGGCGCGCCGCAGCGGGGCGCGACGCGGTGCTGGCTGTGAAGGAAGATTGGTAGGGTTCTGGTGCCCTTTTTTTGGATGTCAGTAAAGCGCGTTCAGGCCATTGATGGGTTCACGCGAACCGGGCCAACTCCTGCGACGGAGTCGTTGCAATCGTTGCTTCACGCTGAAACTACTATCCAGCCGCCTGACAGACTCAGAATACAGATTGCCACCACGCTTTAGCCAGAATGTTGCAACTTGATTTGATTTATTGTATGATGAACGTCATGCGAAAAGCACCCAATGTCCGGACTGCAGCCAAAGAAGCCTCACACGAGCGCATAGTGTCCGCCGCCGCGCGGGCAATCCGTCGCAGCGGGTACGACGGTACCGGCGTAGCCGACATCATGAAAGAAGCTGGTCTGACACATGGTGCCTTTTATGCCCATTTTGAGTCCCGCGAAGCAATGCTGGCTGAAGCGGCCGACCGTGCGGGTGCTGAAGCCAACGCCCTTGCGGCGAGTGTCATCGCGGCATCGCCATCGGACCAGGCGCTACAGGCTCTCTTATACGTCTATCTCTCCAAGGAGCATCTTGAAAGCATTGAGACGGGTTGCCCGATTTCAGCGCTGGGTTCGGAAATGCCACGCCAATCTCCCGAAGTTCGCCGCGCAGCCACGCTTCGCATCAAGGAAATGATTGATCTGGTCGCCCGGCAAATGCCGGACTGGGGACAGCCGACCGCCCATGAGCGTGCACTGGCGATGGTGGCGTCTATGGTGGGGACTTTGATACTTGCACGTGCCGTTGATGATTCTGCGATGTCAGACGCACTGTGCAAAGCAAGCTTGAAGAGCTTGGCTCTACTTCCTTCCACATCCACTGACTGACCCTTTTTTTGTCAACAATTATGATGACTATCATACCAAAATCGCTAATAGCGCCCCTTCCCGAGTTTCGCTCTAACAACTTTTAAGAAAGAGAAAGCCATGAAAGCATTTATCGTTGATCGCTATAGCAAGACGACTCCTTTGCGGCAGGGTGAATTGCCCGATCCTGAGCTACGCCCCGACGAAGTTTTGGTTCAAGTACACGCTACCAGTGTGAATCCGCTCGATTTCAAAATTCGCAATGGTGATTTCAAGCTCTTTATGCCTGCCCGTCCCCCTTTTGCGCTGGGGCATGATGTGGCCGGTGTCGTGGTGCGC
>JAKQJK010000178.1 GCA_029561195.1 Pseudomonadota bacterium | reverse complement strand
CGAATGGCGCTTAGTTCCAACCCTTTTATTTGCAGAAACATGGGCGGCCATTTTCTCGGAATTGATGGCGCGGTTGATTGAGCAAAGGATAGGGTTTGGGCCGGCGTTTGATCGCGCGTGGTTCCCGACGCCCCGGACGTTCTGGCACCAGATCCTCGGCCAGGGTGCGCAGCAACTCATCCCAAAGGTGGCGGCGTGTTTTCGCGGTTTTGGATTGCCCGATCGCCGTGGCGAAATGCCGGAAGGCATTGAGGGTGCCCGTGAAACTAATCCGGTCAGAATCCACCGCGTGTTCGCGCGCGGCTTGAGCCATGATCCAACGCAAGAGATTGTGCGCGATCAGAAAGGCCAGTAATTCTTTGGCGACCATCTGCGGACTCAGGCAGCGCAAGGTGTCCATGCCCAGTGTGGTCTTCAAATCGTCCAGACAGAGCTCCAGCCTCCAGCGGCGCAGATAGGCGGCGGCCACTTCCACAGCGGGATATTTGACTGGATCCAAGAGGGTGGTCATCAGGGTCAATTGATGGGTACGGCAGCCTTTGCGTTGGACCTGAACTTTGAGGACGCGCACCGTGATTTGCGGGGGCAGGGCCGCCCATTGCTCTGCGCTCAGATAGGCGGGCTTTTCCTCGCCCTTGTTCCAAACCACCAGTCGGTCGTTTTTACCCAGGCGCTTTCCGTGGCGGAAGTTGATCTGGCGCTTGAGCACTCGGCTAATCAAATCCACGTTCCTTTGCCGCATCTGAGCCGCCAGTACGTAGTGACCGCCAGCCCGGTCGTACACCAGGATATCGCCCGCCACCAATTGGTTATGGAGGGTGTGAAAGAGCCGTAGTTCGTGCTGATAGAAGGTGCCTTGGGCCACGTTGAGGACGGCTCCGCTCTTCAGGGAGAAGAGCACCGATAAGCGCAGGATCGGGAAACCGCAACCGCGTTTCTGGCTCTTTGGCTGCGGATATTGCGCTTGGTTTTGGGGCGTGTCGGCCAGGCTCACCGTGGAACCGTCGGCCGCCTTGAGCGGACGGTTTTGGAGTAAGCGGCGCCCGGGAGCTAGGCGCTCGGCCGCGGCGGCGGTGTCGCCCAATCCCTGTTCGAGTAGGGGTAAGGGCAATCGGGCGCGGGCTTGGCAATAGGCGCTGTTGCCCGGGTCGAGTTTGCAGACGCCGTGGAGCGCCAGCACGGACTGCAACTGCTCGACCACTTCCCGGCAGGAGGTGTTTTGATTGAGCATCTGCCAAAGGAAACACCAAAAGGTGCGGCGCGTGGAATAGGGGCGTTGGCGCTGAGGGCCGCTGGGCGGCCGCAGGACCGGGTTGGCGAAGAGCGAGCCGAAGCGGCTTTCCACCTGCGAGAGCGTGCATTGGCGGACGGAGTTCAAGAACTGGCTGGCCCGCCGGCCCATCGGGGCCAGCCGGCGCAACCAGGCCGGGAAGAAAGGTGTGCAAGCCATATAGGGCGGTATATATACCGCCCTATTGACACGTTTGCTAGACTCATTTTCATGAAAGTGCAAAGCCGTGAGATCGTGACGGCGGCCCAGAGGACTTATGCCCGGCTCCGCGGGCAATTGGCGAAAACCGGCTGGATCAGCCAGGGGTATGTCCAGGATCGCGGGCCGGGAGCCGGTGGCCCGTGTTACCAATGGACGCGCAAAGTCAAAGGCAAGACGGTCAGTGTGGCTCTTTCACAAGAGCAATACCAGTGGCTCAAGGTGGCGATTGAGAACTGGCGGTCCGTTCAAAAAGTCCTCGAACAGATGCAACGGCTCAGCCGTCAAGTCCTGTTCGAAACCTTGCCCCATCCCGAACGTCGTAAGCGACTCGGCAAGAAAGTTTTGGGCCTAGTTTAAGCGCCATTCAGGTCGGAGGCCAGAGCGGGGGAATGGATGCAGATTAAGTCAGCGAAAGATCTGATGGTGTATCAGAGGGCGTATTCGCTGGCCATGGATGTGTTTCGCTCGAGCAGCAGTTTTCCGAAGGAAGAAAGATATGCGCTCACTGATCAGGTCCGGCGCTCATCTCGATCGGTCTGCGCCAACCTCCGTGAAGCCTGGTCCAAGCGCCGATACGAAGCCCACTTCGTTAGCAAACTGACCGACGCCGACGGCGAAAACGCCGAAACAGACACCTGGCTGGACTTTGCCCGCGACTGCGGTTACTTGGCGGTTGCCGACCACACGCGCATGCACGCGCTCTGTGGCGAAGTGGGTGCAATGTTGGGCAGCATGATCAACAACCCAAAGCCCTTTATCCTCAAGGAGCAATCTGACCTCTGACCTCTGCCCCCTGACTTCTGACCTCTGTCCTCTGATCTCTGGTCTTCCATGTTCCGCAACCGCCTCTATTACTACGCCAAGCCGTACCTCCCTTTCCGGGTGCGTCTGGCCCTGCGCCGGTGGTATGCCCGAGGCGTTCTGCGCAGGTGCGGCGACGTGTGGCCAATCAAGCCCGGCTCGGAAAAGACGCCCGCCGATTGGCCCGGCTGGCCCGACGGCAAGCAGTTCGCCGTCGTCCTCACCCACGACGTTGAAGGCCAGCTTGGACTCGACCGCGTCAAACAACTCGCCGAACTCGAGATGGAACTCGGCTTTCGCTCCTCCTTCAACTTTGTGCCCGAAGGCGAATACACTCTGCCGACAGCCCTTCGTTCCTGGCTCGTTGACCGCGGCTTCGAGGTGGGTGTGC
>JAKQJK010000166.1 GCA_029561195.1 Pseudomonadota bacterium | reverse complement strand
AGTTTATCTACGTGCCTTACAAGGGCGGTGGTGAAGTGGCAGTTCAATTGGTGGGTGGACACATCGACTCCTCAGTGAACAATCCCGTTGAGGCGGTGGCTCAGTGGCGTGCAGGCAAGTTGCGCGCCTTATGTGTGTTCGATGACGTTCGTATGCCGTACAAAACCAAGGTTACTGAAACGATGTCTTGGGGTGATATTCCAACCTGCAAAGAGTCTGGCGTGCCTACCGATTACGTGATGTTGCGTGGCATCTTCATGGCGGCGGATGTGACCCCAGATCAGATTGCTTACTACAACGACCTGATGAAAAAAATCCGTGAAACACCAGACTGGAAAGAGTTCATGGAAAAGGGCGCTTTCAATACGACAGCCTTGACTGGCCCAGACTATCGTAAATGGCTGGAAGGGGCTGAGGCTCTTCACAAGCAACTCATGACCGAAGCCGGATTCATGGCCAAATAACGGTCGGTTGGGATGGGCCCCCGGCCAAGAGTGCTGGGGGTGTGCGTTAGTTCATTCGCTCACGTTTGGAGCAAAAAAACCATGTCAGATCAACATGCATCCGAATCTGCAGGCAGCCCTGTTGTCGTCAATAACAACACGGTTGACGCTGTCGTAGCCGTCATCCTCTTCGTCATAGGTGTGGTTGTCATTTTCGAGGCTCGCCGTCTGGGCGCGGGCTGGGCGGATGACGGCCCCGGCGCAGGTTATTTTCCGTTTTACATCGGAATTATTCTTTGCATCTCAAGTTTGGGGATTTTTTACCAGTCGACAGCCAGCAAGGCACGTGACACGGACGCATTTGTTGATCGGGAGCAGCTCGGACGCGTCGTTTCGGTGCTGGTTCCTGCTGCTGTTTATATCCTTGGTATCAAGTTCCTTGGCATTTATGTTGCATCTGCGATCTACATTGCCTTGTTCATGATCGTCTTGGGCAAATACTCTTATGTAAAGAGTGTTCTCCTGGCCATCATCGTCAACACCGTCTTCTTCATGATGTTTGAAGTCTGGTTCAAAGTGCCGCTGTTCAAGGGAACGCTTGAACCGTTGGGTTTCCTTGGTTATTGAATCTGTGGAGTTCGCAGGCTGCCGCACAACATGATTGTGCGTGGCCTTCGGCTGTGACCACTTCTGCCGGAGTTAAAGAAAAATGGAAGAACTTAGTGCTTTGATGCAGGGCTTCGCCGTCGTGTTGACGCCGATGAACATTGGCTTGATGTTTGTTGGCATCATTCTCGGCGTACTGATTGGTGTCCTGCCCGGTCTGGGTGGGGCGAATGGGGTCGCCATTTTGCTGCCCTTGACGTTCACCATGACGCCCACCTCGGCGATCGTGATGTTGTCCTGCATCTACTGGGGTGCGCTGTTTGGCGGAGCCATTACATCAATTCTGTTTAACATTCCGGGTGAACCCTGGTCTGTGGCGACTACCTTCGACGGTTACCCCATGGCGCAGAAAGGCAAAGCGGGCCAAGCGTTAACGGCAGCGTTCACGTCTTCGTTCGTTGGTGCATTCGTGGCAGTGGTCATGATCACATTTCTGGCGCCATTGGTAGCGAAATTTGCACTCAAGTTTGGTGCGCCGGAGTTCTTTGCTGTGTACTTGTTGACCTTTTGCAGCTTCGTTGGCATGGGTAAGGGTTCGCCATTCAAGATTCTGGTATCGATGACCCTAGGTTTTGCTCTTGCAGCAGTGGGTATGGACACGGTGACCGGTCAGCTTCGCCTGACTTTCGGACAAACCGAATTGATGCGCGGGTTTGATTTCCTGATTGCAGTTATCGGATTGTTTGGTATCGGCGAGATACTTACCTCGATGGAAGAGGGTCTCCAGTTTTCAGGCAAGTCGGCACGCATCAATGCCAAGGTGGTTTGGGAAACTTGGAAAGAGCTCCCCAAATATTGGGTGACGTCGGTTCGTAGCTCGCTTGTCGGGATATGGATGGGCATCACACCAGGTGGCGCCACCCCTGCGTCTTTCATGAGTTACGGCTTGGCAAAGAAAATGTCTAAAAGAGGCGCCAAATTTGGTACCGGTGAAATTGAAGGTGTGATTGCCCCCGAGACAGCGGCACATGCCGCCGGAACCAGCGCTTTGCTGCCGATGCTGGCGTTGGGCATTCCTGGCTCACCCACTGCAGCTGTGTTGCTGGGTGGTTTGTTGATCTGGGGCCTTCAGCCCGGGCCACTGCTGTTTGTGGAACAAAAGGACTTCGTATGGGGCCTGATTGCCAGCATGTACCTGGGTAACCTGGTGGGACTGATTGTCGTGTTGTCTACAGTTCCGCTATTTGCGTCCATACTGCGCATCCCCTTTTCCATCATTGCGCCCGTGATTATTGTCGTTTGTGCGATCGGGGCTTACACCGTGCACAGTGCAATGCTCGATATCTGGTTCATGCTCGGTTTTGGTATCGTCGGTTACGTATTCAAGAAACTCAACTATCCCCTTGCGCCGCTTGTTCTGGCTTTGGTATTGGGTGATAAAGCCGAGGACTCATTTCGGCAGGCCATGCTGGTTTCGCAGGGTGATTTGATGATCATGTGGGCCAATCCGCTGGTTGGTTCCATCACAACGCTGGGCCTGCTCATGCTGTTTTGGCCCCTGATATCGAAAGTGTTGAGCGTTATTCGACCACCCAAGCCGAAAGAATTTTCGGAAGAGCAGCCAGTGGATTGAAAAAATAAGGAGGTTTGACAT
The DNA here is from genome assembly GCA_029561195.1 of Pseudomonadota bacterium. Classification (GTDB taxonomy): domain Bacteria; phylum Pseudomonadota; class Gammaproteobacteria; order Burkholderiales; family Burkholderiaceae_C; genus Egaibacter. The sequence goes on along the minus strand of JAKQJK010000166.1, from coordinate 9,365 downwards.
GCCAGTCATTGCCATGACCCAGGAGATGGGTTCCCTTGCCAAGGATGTCGCGCTGCAGTTGTCCGAGAAGCTGCAGATAGAAACCATGCGGCATGAGGTCGTTGAGCATGTCGCAGCCAGGATGCATGTTTCTAAAAGCCTTATAAACCGGCTGCGCGAAGGCAAGGCGGGAACCATTGAGCGGCTGAAAGCCGACACGGAAAGCATGGCTGTTTACACCGCCGAGGAGGTGCTTGATTTTGCAGCACGTGGTAACGGTGTTTTGCGGGGATGGGGTGCAACTTGTCTCCTGCGGCCAATCAAGCATGTGGTTTGCGTGCGTATTACAAGATCAATGCGAAAACGCGTAGAGTGGTTAATGGACAACCTTGGTACTGATGACGCTGAATTTGCCGAGGCAGAAATTCGACGCAGTGACCATGCACACGCAACACGCATGCATGAGCAGTTTGGCGTCACATGGGGTGACCCATTGTTGTACGACCTGGTACTCAATACTGATCGTGTCTCGGTTGAGGGGTGTGTAGAACAGATTCGCCTTCTGGTGGCGAGGCCGGAATTTGCGGAGACAGCTGAATCCCGGGCATTGCTGCGTGACATGGACACTCAGGCGCGTATTCGTGCAGCGCTTCGGGCGAATGAAGAAGCGCATGAAATCAAAGTAACAATTGACAGCGTTGATGGTCGTGTGACGCTTCGCGGCATTGTCATGAATGCTGCTGAAAAAGCACTAACCGAGCAGATCGCTTCCGGTGTAGCGGGCGTTGCCAGCGTAGACAATCAGCTCAGGCTCATGGCTATGTCAAGGCTGTTTACATCTTCAAAGAACTAAGGCGGGCAACAGTTTTGTTGCGGTCGTTCAAATCTTGCCGCTTTGCTTAAGTCGACTCAAGGTTTCTGCGGACAGGTTCAGGTAAGCAGCCAGTTCCTTCTTGGGGATGCGTTCAAACAGTTCGGGGTGTTTTCTGAGAAAGCGCTGAACGCGCCCTGGTGCGTCCAGCATATGCAGCGTAATAGTGTGCGCCATGATCTCACTCATCAAGCGCATGACGTAGTACTCAAATGACTTTTTGATAGCTGGATGCTCTTCCATAAAGGCGACCCATTTTGGTAACGGCAACTTGGCAACACGCGCCTTGGTGACCGATACGATACTGTAGGGTGTGGGTGTCCCGAGCCGCCAGGCCGCATAGCTGGTTTCCATGTCGCGTTCATCGGCGAAGCGCAGAATCATTTCCTTGGCTTGCTGGTTTGCCACGACCCGCTTAAGAATGCCGTCCAGAACAAAGTACTGTTCCATGTCGTGAACACCCTGGTGCAACAGAAAGTCGCCCTTGTGGCAATCCACAACGGTCAAAAGCTGCTCCAGCTCAAGGCGTTCATTTGCTGTCAGCTCACTTAACACCACGTTTTGCGTGAGCTGCACGCGAATAACATTTCTCTCTGGGTGATTTTCGACGGAGGACATGGTGGCAATGCGACGGAGAAATCGATACAGGGTAGGGGAGTTGCGATGAAAATTGACCGCGGTCAATTGCGGATCCTGAATCGATTCCTATGATACCTCGACGGAGGAAATGCCCCGTCTGCGCTTGTCGGCATGTCCTTGAAATCCACCACGGACCTCCGATACTGCCAGCCGCAGTTTTCTGCCCTTATCGAAGTCAAACGAAGAGACATTTCATAATGACAAACGACACACAAACCGCAGAACAGACCGATGGTTTCCATCTGGTCATCGATGCCCTGAAGCTCAATGGGATATCCAATATCTATGGCCTGCCAGGTATTCCGATCACAGACCTGACCCGTATGCTCCAGGCTGAAGGCATGCGCGTGATTTCGTTCCGACATGAGCAAAATGCCGGTAACGCCGCAGCCATCGCCGGCTTTATGACCGGAAAGCCAGGTATCTGCCTGACGGTGTCCGCCCCCGGCTTCCTAAACGGCTTGACCGCGCTGGCCAACGCCACCACCAATTGCTTCCCGATGATTCTGATCAGTGGCTCCAGCGAGCGCGAGATCGTGGACCTGCAGCAGGGCGATTATGAAGAGATGGACCAGCTCGCCATCGCCAAGCCGCTTTGCAAGGCAGCCTTCCGTGTGCTCAATGCCGAAGACATCGGCGTCGGCATCGCGCGCGCTATCCGCTCAGCCGTGTCCGGTCGGCCAGGTGGCGTGTATCTGGATCTGCCCGCCAAGTTGTTCGGGCAAGCCATGGACGCCGCAGCTGGCAAGGCCTCGCTGATCAAGGTAGTTGACCCTGCTCCGCGTCAGATTCCCGCGCCCGATGCCATCAAGCGCGCACTCGATCTGTTAAAGAGCGCCAAGAAACCCCTGATTCTGCTGGGTAAGGGCGCAGCCTACGCTCAGGCCGACGCCGACATCCGTCTGCTGGTCGAGAAATCCGGCATCCCCTACCTGCCCATGTCAATGGCCAAGGGACTGCTGCCTGATACGCACGAACAATCGGCCTCGGCCGCGCGATCTTTCGTATTGCCAGAAGCCGACGTGGTGGTGTTGGTCGGGGCACGTCTGAACTGGCTGCTCTCGCATGGCAAGGGCAAGACTTGGGGTGGCAAGGGCCACAAGAACGCTGGCGGTCAGAAATTCATCCAGATCGACATTTCCCCCACGGAAGCTGACAGCAACGTGGCCATCGATGCACCGCTGGTTGGTGACATTGGTTCGTGCGTCGCCGCACTGCTCGCAGGCATGGGGTCCAACTGGGCCAAGCCCCCGGCTGAATGGACCAGCGCCGTTACCGAGCGCAAGAACAAGAACGTCGCCAAGATGGCCGAGACACTGGCGAAAGATCCATCGCCAATGAACTACCACAGCTCGCTCAACGTGGTGCGGGATATCGTCAAGGCCAACCCGGATGCCATCCTGGTCAACGAAGGCGCCAATGCGCTGGATTTCACCCGCAGCATCGTGGACATGTACAAGCCGCGCAAGCGCCTCGATGTTGGCACCTGGGGCGTCATGGGCATTGGCATGGGCTTTGCCGTGGCCGCCGCCGTTGAGTCTGGCCAGCCGGTAATCGCTATTGAAGGTGACAGCGCTTTTGGTTTTTCCGGCATGGAAGTCGAAACCATTTGCCGATACAACCTGCCGGTATGCATCGTCATCATGAACAACAACGGCGTCTACCGAGGCGACGAAGTCAACGTGACGGGCGGCAAAGATCCATCGCCCTTGGTGTTCGTCAAAGGTGCCCGCTACGACATGCTGATGCAAGCCTTCGGTGGCGTCGGCGTGCAGGCCAACACCACGGCTGAGCTGCGCAAAGCCATGGAAGAAGCTATCAAATCCCGCAGGCCGACCTTGATCAATGCAATCATCGATGAAGGCGCTGGCACCGAAAGTGGTCGCATCACTAGCCTGAATCCGACAAGCGCTGCGAAAAAGAAGTAAATTACCAAGAGCATTTCACAAGGAGATATGAAAATGTCAAACAAACCCCTTAGCGGTATCAAGATCATTGACTTCACCCACGTTCAGGCGGGTCCGGCATGCACGCAGTTGCTAGCTTGGTTCGGCGCGGATGTGATCAAAGTCGAGCGCCCTGGCGCTGGCGACGTGACGCGCAGCCAGTTGCGTGACATTCCCGATGTAGATGCGCTCTACTTCACCATGCTCAACAGCAACAAGCGCGGTCTGTCACTGGACACCAAGAAGCCCGAGGGCAAAGCGATTCTGGAAAAGCTGATCAAGGAAAGCGATGTTTTGGTTGAAAACTTTGGTCCGGGCGCTCTTGACCGTATGGGCTTTACCTGGGAGCGCATTCAGGAGCTCAATCCCAAGTTGATCCTGGCCTCCGTCAAGGGCTTCAGCGACGGTCATGAATACGAGGATTTGAAAGTCTACGAGAACGTGGCCCAATGCGCAGGCGGCTCGGCTTCGACTACCGGCTGGTGGAAAGGTGAGCACTCCGAACCCACCATCTCGGCTGCCGCCCTGGGTGATAGCAACACCGGCATGCACCTGGCCATTGGCATCCTGACCGCCTACATTGGCCGCCAGCAAACCGGTAAGGGCCAGAAGGTCGCCGTCGCGATGCAGGACGCCGTGCTTAACTTGTGCCGCGTCAAGATGCGCGATCAGTTGCGCCTGGATAAACTGGGCTACTTGGAAGAGTATCCCCAGTACCCGCACGAGAAGTTCGGCGATGTGGTGCCACGTGGCGGTAACGCCGGCGGCGGCGGCCAGCCTGGTTGGATTTTGAAGTGCAAGGGCTGGGAGACCGACCCCAACGCTTACATCTACTTCACCGTCCAGGGTCATGCCTGGGAGCCGATCTGCGACGCCTTGGGCAAACCGGAGTGGAAGACCGACCCGGCCTACACCACGGCTAAAGCACGCCAGCCGCACATCATGGACATCTTCGCCACCATCGAAAACTGGCTGAAAGACAAAACCAAATTCGAGGCAGTGAACATTCTGCGCAAGTTCGACATTCCATGTGCGCCAGTTTTTTCCATGAAAGAGCTGCTGAACGACAAGTCCCTGCGCGCAAGCGGCTCCATCGTTGAAGTGCCGCACAAGGCGCGTGGCAGTTACTTTACCGTGGGCAGCCCGATCAAGTTCTCTGACCTCAAGCCAGAGATTACGGGTTCTCCTCTGCTGGGCGAGCACACTGACGAAATTCTGGCTGAGCTGGGTTACAACAAAGACCAGATCGCGGCCATGCACGCAGCCAAAGCCGTCTGAGAAAGATCTGACGCCTGGACCGTTCAGACGGCGTCCTATCCGGGCGCCGTCTGCGTTTCAGAGTTTGCATATTCAGCGGCAAGCGCTCGGCATGTCATTTTGCGAGTGTCTGAGAGCGCTTCCCAAGGCAAATCAGTCTGAATCAAATCACACAAATCGGGCGCGATGATTGGCATAGGATAGAGGCGAGGAAACGGGCTTACCCATCCATTCAAACTTTCTGCAGGATTTTTCATGAGTAAAGCGCTAGACGGAGTCCGCATCCTGGATTTCACCCATGTCCAGTCAGGCCCCACCTGCACACAACTGCTTGCCTGGTTCGGCGCCGATGTCATCAAGGTCGAGCGTGCTGGTGAGGGTGACGCTACTCGCGGCCAGTTGCGCGACATCCCCGGTGTGGACAGCCTCTACTTCACCATGCTCAACCACAATAAGCGCTCGATCACGCTTGACACCAAGAACCCAAAAGGCAAGCAGGTTCTGGATACGCTCATCAAGGAGTGCGACGTGCTCGTCGAAAACTTTGCTCCTGGCGCGCTAGACCGGATGGGTATCACCTGGGATCACATCCAGAAGCTCAATCCTCGAATGATTGTGGCTTCGGTCAAAGGTTTTGGTCCAGGCCCTTACGAAGACTGTAAAGTCTACGAGAACGTGGCCCAGTGTGCTGGCGGTTCGGCTTCCACCACGGGATTTGACGATGGTCCGCCCATGGTCACCGGCGCCCAGATTGGCGACAGCGGCACAGGTCTGCATCTGGCGCTGGGCATCGTGGCGGCACTGTATCAACGCAACAGCACAGGGCGTGGCCAGAAGGTGCTGGCGCCGATGCAGGACGCCGTTTTGAATCTGTGTCGTGTGAAGCTGCGGGACCAGCAAAGGCTGGAGCGTACCCATACCATGCACGAGTATCCGCAATACCCTGATGGCAAATTTGGCGATGCTGTCCCGCGCGCAGGGAATGCCTCCGGTGGAGGACAGCCCGGCTCCATCCTCAAATGCAAAGGTTGGGAGTCAGACCCCAACGCCTACATTTACTTCATCACCCAGGGCGCTGTTTGGCCTGCCGTGTGTAAAGTGATCGGTGAAGAAGGCTGGATCGACGACGAGGCATTTGCTACCCCTGCAGCGCGCTTGTTGCACCTGAAACCCATCTTTGCGCGCATTGAAAAATGGACCATGACCAAGACAAAATTCGAGGCCATGGACATCCTGAACAAGTACGACATTCCGTGTGGCCCCATTCTTTCCATGAAGGAAATTGCCGAGGAGCCTGCCTTGCGTGCGACCGGCACCATTGTTGAGGTGGACCATCCCAAACGTGGCAAGTACCTGACGGTGGGCAACCCGATCAAGATGTCGGATAGCGTCACCGAAGTGACGCGGTCTCCGCTATTGGGCGAGCATACGGATGAAGTCCTCGGGCAACTGGGCTACAGTCCCGAAACCATTGCCCAACTGCGCGCCGAACGTGTGATCTGAATCAGGTCAGGTGCTTGCCCACAATACCGGCCAGCTCAAACATCGTCACCTGCGACTTACCAAACACCGCTAGCAGCTTGGCATCTGCATTGATGGCGCGTTTGTTGGTGGCGTCCTGCAGGTTGTTGGCCTTGATGTAGTCCCACAGCTTTTTGATCACCTCGGTGCGGGCAACGGCGTCTTTGCCAATCACTGCCGCCAGTGCAGGGCTGGGTTGCTTGCCGCTGGTCGCCGTGGTCTTGCGCGGTGTTTTGGGCTTGGCTACTTTGGTTGTAGCCTTCTTTGCAGGTACTTTTTTTCCTTTTGCCCCCGTCGGAGATACGCCAACAGCTACCTTTTTTGTAGCAGATGGTGCTTTTGCGGAGGTTGAGGCAGTTTTCGCGGCAGTTTTACGCGGCGGAAATTTGCTGGGTGCAAATTCAAAGTTCACCTTGCCTGCTTCGGCATCCCAGGCCAGCATGGCCTTGAAGCCACGGCGCGTGCGCATGGAGACAAACTTGTCCAGCAGGTCGGTTTTGCCGGTTGCCAGCAATTTCTGCATTTGGGCGCGCTCGATGGGTTGCTGAAGGATGATCTGGCCACTTTTGAAGTCGCAACTGGGTGTGGGCTGTGCCATGGTGGGAACAGACTTGTTGCAGACATAGTTTTTGCCATGCTCAAAGACTATGCCGCCAGCGGCATTTCCAGTTCCAGTGCCGCACTTGGGGCAGTTGCCCAGGGGCTCTTTGCCGCTGAAGTCAATCAGCTCGCCGGATTCTTCGCCAGCCTTGTCGTCACCAAAGTCGAACTCCAGTTTGTAGTTCTTGGCTTCGTCGTCGTACTTGATGACCATTTCCGCTACAAACGGCCAGCCGGCCTTGGAACGGAACCCATCCAGCGGCCCGATATGCTTGTCGCGCAGGAACTGCTCCACCTCGGCTACCTCAAAGGTGCGGCCGGCGGGTGTTTTGCCGAATGAAAAACCGCAACCCTCTTCAGTACCGGTTTTTCCCGTGCAGGTATACCGACGGTAATTTTCTTTAACGATGCCACCACAATTCGGACACGGAGCGGTCAACGTGGCGTAGTCACCAGGGATGGTGTCGCGGTCGTATTCCTTGGCCTTCTTGACCATGCGCTCGGTCATGGCGGCAATCTCGGCCATGAAGGTTTCGCGCTTCAGTTTGCCGTGCTCCATTTGGTTGAGTTTGTATTCCCACTCGCCGGTGAGTTCGGCTTTGGAGAGCTCTTCGACACCCAAACCACGCAGCAGAGTCATCAGCTGGAAGGCTTTGGCGGTGGGAATCAGCTCACGGCCTTCGCGCAGCATGTATTTCTCGGCAATCAAGCCTTCGATGATGCTGGAGCGTGTGGCTGGCGTGCCCAAGCCCTTTTCCTGCATGGCTTCGCGCAGCTCGTCGTCTTCAACGGTCTTGCCTGCACCCTCCATGGCGCCCAGCAGTGTGGCTTCTGAGTAGCGGGCAGGTGGGCGGGTCTTCAGGCCCTTGGGTTCCACGGTGTCGGTTTTAACTTTTTCGCCGGACGCAACAGGTACCAGGCTTTGGCCTTTGTCGCCGTCTTTGGCGTCAGCCACTTCTTCAGCAGCTTCCTTGCCGTAAATCGCCAGCCAACCCGGTTTGACCAGCACCTTGCCCTCGGTCTTGAAGTTGTGGTTTGCGGCCGTTGTGATCCGCGTTGTCACCTGGTATTCGGCACTGGGGAAGAACACTGCCATGAAGCGGCGCACCACCAGGTCGTAAATCTTTTGTTCTGCCTCAGACAGGGCAGAGGGCGCCTGTAGAGTGGGGATGATGGCAAAGTGATCACTCACCTTGGCGTTGTCAAAAATTCGTTTGGAAGGTTTGACGTAGTTGCCCTTGATCGCCGTAGCCGCAAAAGGGGCCAGGTGCTTCATGCCACTATTCGAAAGCATGGCAAATGTGTCCTTGACCACGGGTACATAGTCTTCTGGCAACGCGCGCGAATCGGTTCGCGGGTAAGTCAGGGCCTTGTGGCGCTCGTACAGGCTTTGCGCGATGGACAGCGTCGTTTTGGCAGAAAAACCAAACTTACCGTTGGCCTCGCGCTGCAAAGAGGTCAAATCAAAAAGCAGGGGCGATGCCTGTGTGGTGGGCTTGCTTTCTTCGGTAACGGTGGCGCTCTGGCCGCGCACAGCATCGGCAATAGTCTGTGCTTCACGCTGCGTCCAGACGCGATCCGCCTTCTTCTCGCTGTCCTCGGCGTCTTTCTTCCACTTCGGGTCAAACCATTTAGCGGGGTACTCTCCGGCCTGCGCCTTGAAGCTGGCGTGAATTTCCCAGTAGTCGCGGCTGATGAACTTGCGGATCTGCTCCTCGCGCTCCACCACCACCGACAGCGTTGGCGTCTGCACGCGCCCCACAGTGGTCAGGAAGAAGCCGCCATCACGCGAGTTAAAGGCAGTCATGGCGCGCGTGCCATTGATGCCCACCAGCCAGTCGGCCTCGCTGCGGCAGCGTGCGGCATCGGCCAGGGGCTGCATTTGTTTGTCCGTGCGCAGTGCACCAAAGCCATCGCGAATGGCCTGCGGGGTCATGGATTGCAGCCACAGGCGGCTGACGGGCTTGCCCAACGGCTTGGCGCCACCCGCGTACTGCTCAATCAGTCGGAAGATCAACTCGCCCTCGCGGCCCGCGTCGCAGGCGTTCACAAGCTTGTCCACGTCCTTGCGTTTGGCCAGCTTGACCACGGCGTTCAGGCGGGTCTTGGTCTTGTCTACGGGTTTCAGGTCAAAGTGCGGCGGGATCACCGGCAGGTTGGCAAAGCTCCACTTGCCGCGTTTAACGTCAAACTCCTCCGGGGCCTGGATCTCCACCAGGTGCCCCACGGCGCTGGAGACAACATAGGTGTCGCTCTCAAAGTACTCGTCGTGTTTTTCGAACTTGCCAGCTGTAGGCGTGAGTGCCCGCACGATGTCTTGAGCAACCGACGGCTTTTCTGCAATGACCAAAGTTTTACCGGAGACTACGTTTTTCATCTGACTACAATCCAATCTCTCGCGTGCGCGCAGGCGCACACATGCATACGCGGGCGCGCACCTGCGCGCGCCCATACGAGTTCACATTACCAAATTTTTCAACCGTGTCCAAAAAAGCCTCATTTTCAGATAATCGCCGTATTCAAACCCGCCGCTCTGGCGTGCATGGTAAAGG
>JAKQJK010000147.1 GCA_029561195.1 Pseudomonadota bacterium | reverse complement strand
CTGATTATTCCATCAGCCTGAAACAAAAAAATGCCCGGGGCTTTTCAGCCCCGGGCAAAGCGGTCACCCTCGTAGAAAACTAAATTGAACTGGTGTTGTTCAGAATGCGTAGTTGATGCGCACGCGTGCGGCTATCTGGTTGTCCGTGCCGGTGCCGCCTTTCGAGAAGCTCAGTGCTGGCGTGATGGACGCACCCTTGACACCCATCAATGGCAGTGTGTACGCGCCATACACCGTGGTCACTTTCTGGGCTGCGGTTGCACCCTTGCCGAGCACCAGGCCCACGCCGGCTGCACCGATGGTGGCGTTCAGGCCAAAAGCCCTGTCGTCTTCCTTCTTGGCAAAGTTGACATTGATGTTGGTGTCTGCATTGAGCTGATAACCGGCAGACAAACCCAGGCCGGTCTGTGAGCCGGCAACTCCCACCACCTTGACTGACTCAAAGCCGGCGCGCAGCGTGAGTGGGCCGCTGGTGTAGACCATGGCGGGGCGCACGCCTTTGGAGGCACCGGCATCCTTGCTGAAAACCATGCCCAGTTCAAAGCGCAGGCCAGCACCGGCGTTCAAGCCAAGCGCGCCGTGGAACGTGTCGCTGCCAAAACGGCCGCGCAGTGCGTTGGCGCGGTAGGTGCTGTAACCGGCTTCTTCCAGCACGGTGTCTTTGCCGACTGGGAAGAGATCGGTCGCTTCGAAGCGACCCAGTGTGACATCGCCCGTGGTGTTGCCAAATTTGACCCACAGGTCATCCACACCGGTGCTGCCGTCTTTTTTTAGCAAAAGCGAAGCGCGGCCGGCCACAAAGGCGTCGCCGCTGGTGGCTTTGGCACCAGCGTTCACTTCCACGCGGCCACCCAGTGTCAGGTCGCTCGCACGGGCGTTGGTGGCGGGGGCGCTCACCTGGTTGGTGTAGGTGGTGTCCAGTTCCAGGTTGGCGTCGAAAGCGACGTCAGCTTGAGCGGCGGCGGCGGACAGGCCAACCACGGCCACGGCGGTCAGTTTTGAAAAGTTGTGCATCAGGAGTCTCCGTTATCTATGCGTTGTGAAGGGGCTCTTTCTCGCGCCCGGGTTTTGGAAACCGGCGGGTCATAGAAAGCAAGTGGATTAGCGCATTCATGCAAACGATTGCTCATAGGGAAAACCCGATTTTTATGGACGTAACCGTTACGTAACCCATTGATTTATTTGAAATGCAACAACAAGGGAAAACACAAATAGTGCAAACGTATGCATCAACGTAAATGCGTGATGCGCGCGCGAGGCGCATTCATATTCGTTGCGGGATCAGGGTGAAGGCGTGGCAGATTCATCCGTCGCTTTGATCGCGCAGGGCGTGCGACTTTTCAAAAAGCTGCGGATACGGGGAAACCCGAATATGCAAACGATTGCATTGTTGATTCAATACGCCTATTACCGGATACAACCACAGAGCGAGACAACCGTGCCTGAACAACTTCAAACCCCGAGAGGTGTGTAAATGAGCCAGTCCGACGTCCGCCTGCGCAACATCCAGAAGAGCTACGGCAAGGTCAACGTCATTCACGGCGTCGATCTAGATATTGAGCCGGGTGAGTTTGTG
>JAKQJK010000135.1 GCA_029561195.1 Pseudomonadota bacterium | reverse complement strand
GGCCAGCAACACGCGACCACCGCGAAGACGCATCTCTTCAGCCAACGTTAACAGGCTGGCTTGGGCCGGGCCTCGCGGAGCGAACACCAGCATGGGGAAGCCCTTTTCGACCAGTGCCATGGGACCATGCTTGACTTCCGCGCCAGAAAAGGCTTCGGCCTGGATAGCGCAGGTTTCCTTGAATTTGAGGGCAGCCTCCATTGCAATGGCCAATCCAGTTCCCCGGCCAATAACAAACAGCTTGTCAGCTTTGCAAAGGACATCCACCGCAGGCTGCCACGACAGCTGTGCAGCTGCATGAAGGGCATCCGGTAGCCGCTCCAGCGCAGTCTGCAGGGTCTTATCGTCTTGCCAGGTCGCCGTCAGGCGCGCGCCCGCTACCAATTGCGCGATATAGCTTTTGGTGGCCGCCACACTCAACTCCTTGCCCGCATGCAACGGAAAAACCCATTGAGCGGCAGTAGCCAGTGGTGATGGCACCTCATTCACAAAAGCCAAGGTCCGCGCACCACCTTCGCGGATGAATCGTGTCGGTGCGATCAAATCCGGGCTTTGGCCCGATTGCGAAAACGCCACCGACATCAGGCCATCAATGTGCAGCCGGGTTTGATATAGAGTGATTAATGACATCGGTAGCGAAGTCACCAGACGACCCAGACGTGCCATCATCAAATAGCCCATGAAATGGGCGGCGTGGTCAGAACTTCCGCGAGCAATAGTGACCACCGCCGTTGGTGGCTGACGACGCAACTCCGCACCCAGTTCCGCATAGGCCTGGCCATCATGCTGCAGCAATTGACTTACGGCTTGCGGCGCATACAGCGCTTCGCGGCGCATTTCAGTGGATTTCAATTTCACTTCCTTCAATATAAACACGCTGGATTTGAAGCGCCGGGTCCAAAACAACCAGGTCGGCGCTGCTACCCGTTGTGAGGCGACCCAATTCATTCAAGCCCAGGAAGTCTGCGGCATGGGTCGAAACCATTTTCGACGCGTCGTCCAGAGGTACCCCAATGGCAACGAGGTTGCGCAATGCCTGATCCATGGTCAAGACGCTGCCGGCCAGCGTACCGTCAGCTAGACGCACACCACCCAGGCACTTGAAAACGCGGTGTTGTCCAAGGGCGTAGTCACCATCCGGCATCCCGGTGGCCGAGGTGGAGTCGGTGACGCAAAAGAGGCAGGGAATGGCGCGCAAGGCCGCTTTGATGGCACCCGGGTGCACATGCAGCAGGTCAGGAATGATTTCGGCGTAGCGCGCATGCGCCAAGGCAGCCCCCACCATGCCGGGGGCCCGATGGTGCAGTCCCGACATCGCATTGAAAAGATGAGTAAAGCCTGTGGCTCCTTGCTGCAGCGCGGCGAGGCCTTCCTCGTAGGAACCCGTGCTGTGACCGATTTGCACGCGAAAGCCTGCAGCGCTCAGCGAACTTAGGCACGGTAGATGACCTGGCATTTCCGGCGCAAGGGTGATCAATCGTATGGGTGCCAGAGCATGCAATGCTTCCACTTCCTGAATGCTGAGGGGAATCGCAAAAGCGGGCTGGGCACCCAGTTTTCCGGGATTGATGTAAGGGCCTTCCAGATGCACCCCCATTACGCGGGCCCCTTGCAGGGGCCGCGTTTGACAAGCAGGCGCCAATGATCGCAAGGCATTTTCAATATCAGCCATGGGAGCGGTCATGGTCGTAGCCAACAAGGCGGTCGTACCGTGCTGGGCATGGCATCGTGCAATCTGGCCTGCAGCATCTCCCCCCTGCATGATGTCAAAGCCCGAACCGCCGTGAACATGGGTATCAATGAATCCCGGCAACACAATGGCACCGGGCTCCTGCAACACGCGCGATGCAGCTACAAGATCCCCTTCGATCAGTTGTATACGTCCTTCACTCAGATGAATCCTTCCCGCGATAAAGCCCTCGGGTGTCAAAATTCGACCCTCAATGATCTGGTCAATGGTCATGCGACTCTCTGCTCCAATTTGACCTTCTGCTCTAGCCATGTCGCGGCCCCGACCAAGCCGGAATCTGCACCCAGAAGGGCCCGCTCTATGGGCAACTGGTAAACCTGTGGAAACTCTGCTAACGCCGTTTGCACCCAACCCAGCATGCCCGGTGTCAGCCCGACGCTGCCACCCAGCACCACCAGCTGCAAATCAAGCTGTGCATGACTGCTCGCAATTGCACTGGCCACGGCTCGGGCAGCACGCTGCACGAGCCGTAGGGCATCGTGATCGCCGAGTCGGGCCATGTCAAATAGTTCAGTGCTGCTAAGGGAATGTCCAAAGTGGTGACGGGCTTGACGCGCCAGGGCGGTGCCGGAGGCAACGGCTTCCAGGCAACCCATCCGACCACAGCCGCAAGCGTACGGGGCATCGATCGGTGCCACATCGACAGCCGCATGTCCGACATGTCCGGCCAATCCGTGGGATCCCTCACGTAGTGAACCGCCTAACACCAAGCCTCCTCCAACGCCAGTGGACAGGGTTATGAAGAGCAAGTCCTGGCATTGTTGATGACGTAAACAGTATTCACCCCAGGCGGCGGCCTGGGCGTCATTGATGGCAACCACTGGACAACCCAGCAACTGGGTTAAACGGGGAATCAG